>NZ_JAHHZF010000009.1:73877-307175 GCF_018729455.1 Prosthecodimorpha staleyi
GGCGCCCCCCGCCGAAGCGGCCCGCCGGATCGAGGAGGAGAAGCGACGCTCGTCGACGCAGGGCGGTGGCGGCTCCAATGCCGGCGGCCAGGCCCCCGGACTGCCGCCGCTGCCGCCGCCGATCCCGATCGGGCCGGCACCCGGCGCCCGGCCGGTGCCGTCGGCCAATGCCGACCGCGCGCCGCTCGATCTCTTCTCGCCCGGTCCGCCACCGGTGCCCCCCATGCCGATCGGCCGTCCATAGAGCCGACATCCGTGCCTGCCGTCCACAGGCGACCGCCGCCGCCCGGCCCGGCGAGGACAGGCCGGCGACGCGGCGCGCAAGGTCCGACGGCCGGCGGGACGCGGGCGGCACCGGTCTGCCGCCCGCGCGGGGATCGAGCCGCAGTGCCGGAGTGACGGCCCGGGTTGCGGCGTCGGACCGGGCCGGCCCGGTCGCCGGCCGTCGACGGCGGCGTCGCCTGCGGGTGCGGCCGATGCGGTATCGCTCAGGCTTCAGGATGTCGATCCTGCGGAGTCGATCCGCCATCGGCCGATACTACCTTAGAATGACTATAATTCCGATGTATCGGGGCACGGCAGACTACCTATTGACCGGAACCAGAGCCTCCTCTACCTGAAGATCAGGCTTCTGGATTGTCGGTAGTCATGATCGTCTGTCACTGCAACGTTATCAACGACCGACAGATCCGCGATGTGCTGGCCATCGAGCGGACACCGCGGCCGCGTACCGCCGGACAGGTCTACAAGTGCATGAACTGCCGGCCGGAATGCGGCCGCTGCCTGCCGACGATCCAGCGCATGCTGGTCGAGCATGGCGCCGCCTGCCAGGTCGGCTGTGCGGTCTGCCCGGCCGGCGCGATGATCGAAGCCCTTCAGGACGTGCAGGAGAGCCTCGGGATCGAAGGGCGCGACGAGACCTATCGGTTCGATGAGGTCTACGCGGTCGCGGCCGAATAGACGCGGGACGACCAGTCGCGGTCGGTGAGACCGCTGTCGGACTCGCAATGGGACTTACGATGCGGGCCGCGCTCTGACCCGTGCGGGGCCGGCCGCCGCGGTGTTCTCCTCGCGCGTTCCTTGCGCATTCTGCCGACAAGACGTCGTTCCGGATGGAACGCGCGCACGGCACGACAGGGCTTGGACGGGCCCCGGCCGGACCCCGCCGGTGTCCGCAGCGTGTGGTCCCGGTTGCTATATATTTGATGAAAATGGAATATTGGGCGAATGTTTGTGAATTGGACGAGTTCTCGTCTTCGTGCCCCTTAATCGCCTCGGCTATCCGTGATTAGATGATGTCGGGTCTGCGGCCGACGGACCGCGTCGCCGGCGCGGTCGGTCGCCGCTGTCGAGATGGCGGCGTCACGAATAGGCCGGACATGACCGCCGCCCAATCGTCGGCTGTCGGTTCCGGATCGGTTCGACGAGCCCGGAATGTCCGGCGGCCGATCGGCTGGATCGGGTCTTGCCGTCGCTGCGGAAGAGCCCATGTACCGTTTCCCGAGTTCTTGAAAGCGCTGTGGAGTTGCCCATGAAAGGTGATCAGAAAGTCATCGAGTATCTCAATCGCGGCCTGCGCAGCGAGTTGACCGCGGTTAGCCAGTACTGGCTGCACTATCGCGTGCTCGACAATTGGGGCTACAAGGATCTCGCCAAGTTCTGGCGCAAGGAATCGATCGAGGAGATGAACCACGCGGACCGGTTCATCGAGCGCATCCTGTTCCTGGAGGGCCATCCGAATCTGCAGCTGCTCGATCCGCTGCGCATCGGGGAGACGATCGAAGAGGTCATCCTGGCCGACCTCGCCGCCGAGAACGAGGCCCGGTTGCTCTACCAGGAGGCGGCGTCCCACTGCGAAAGCGTGAAGGACTACCCGTCGCGCGACCTGTTCATCGCCCTGATGACCGACGAGGAAGGCCATATCGACTTCCTGGAGACGCAGCGCGACCTGATCAAGTCGATCGGCGTCGCCCTCTATGCCCAGAAGCATATGGGCGAACTGGGCGAGTAATCGCCGACCGCGTGGCCCGGTCCGGCCGTGAAGGCCGGTCCGGGAAGCGGCCGGGCCGGGAGGTGGTTCGGTCCAAGAGGTGGTGCCGATACGGCCGAGGCGGTGGAACGGCCGACGTGATGGTGGAATGCCGCCGGCGTCGCCATGTCGTTACGGAGCGCCGATTCGATTGCCGTCGCGGCGCTGCCGGCGCGATCGGCATCGCCGTCGCAGCGTCCTGCGCCGACTTGTGCGCACGGCCCGCAGCGTTCGGCACGGTCCGCCGCGTTCGGCAGCCGTGACGCAGGCGCAATCGGCCGATCTGTCGACAGGGCGATCTGCCAAAAGGGTTCAATCTGCCGACAGGCGTCAATCTGCCGACAGCGCAAGGGGACACCTGCCCTCGACGGACAGCGCTCCGGCGGAGCCGTCCCTGCGCGTCCCGCGCCTGCTGTGATTCCGGCCCGCCCGCAGTGCCTCCGGCCCGCCCGCAGTGCCTCCGGCCCGCCCGCAGTGCCTCCGGCCCGCCCGCAGTGCCTCCGGCCCGCCCGCAGGCCGAGGACCATCCACGACCCTGCCGCCGAAGACCCTCGCTGTCCTTCGGACGATCGGTCCGCCGAGGCGGACAAGCCCAATCAGGCGACTAGGTCGGTGCGGCCTGCGCGGGTGCGATAGTGGTCGAGGACGGAGAGACGCACGGCGGAGGCGAGATTGGTAGCCTTGCGATTGCGGTCGATCTCGGCGATCAGGCGCGGCAAGGTCAGGCCGCGTTGCGAAGCGATCTCTTCGAGGCCATCCCAGAATTCCGCCTCAAGGGCGAGGCTGGTCCGGTGGCCGGCAATGGTCAGCGAACGCTTGTCCATGCCCGGAGCCGGCGAGGTCTCAGGCGGCAGGACCCGGGTCTTCAACGCACGCTGCTCCATCACGATTCGTCTCCCTCCCGCCGATGGCCTTCGAGCCGGCGCTCGGTCCGGTCCGCCTCGGCTGCCAGGGCGCTCCGTTCGGCCTTGGTGCGCCCGAAGCGAACGCGGTTTTCCGCCGCTGTTTCGCGCCGTTCGGCCAGGGCTTTCGCCTTGCGCGCCTTGCCGAGGCTGACGATTTCGCCCATCGCCTGGATCTCCGTCCCTTGAACCTGACAATAACCTTTCTGACACGGACATCGACAAACGGCAACCCGTTCCGTCCCCGTTCCGGGTATGACGGTATTCCGTTAACGCATAGATGGCGAGGGGCAGCGCGTACTTCGGGCGGCGCCGTCGACGAGGTCGACGCAATCTGCGAACTGCGGGGCAGCACCCGAGGGGCAGCGATCGGCGCACCGGGGGGCGCGATCAAACCAGGGCAGACCGCCGGACAGGGCGTGCGCCGGCGCCTCGGGTCCGCGCGATCGGCGGGGCGTCGGCGCCGCAATCAGGTCTTCTTGCGAAAGCTGTCCATCGAGATGACCGTCGCCGAGGGCGGCGGCTCTTCGGTCTTGCGGTCCGATGCCGGCGATTCGGGGGCCGCGGCGACCGCAGGCTTGGGTTCCGGCTTGATCTCCGGGATGCGCGACGGCTCGGTCGGCACGATGCGCGGGCCGGCCGCCTTGGCGGCCGCGTCCGGAGCGCTCTCGGCATCCTCCGCGACGATGTCGTCGTCGTCCTCAGCTTCAGCTTCGTCGCGCACCTCGAACTGCAGGCCGAACTGCACGGACGGATCGAAGAAGCCCTTCACCGCCGTGAACGGGACCAGCAGCCGTTCCGGAATGCCGCCGAAGGACAGACCGACCTCGACCGCATGGTCGGTGACGACCAGATCCCAGAACTGGTGCTGCAGGACGATGGTCATCTCCTCCGGATAGCGCTGGCGCATGCGCGTCGACAGGCGCACGCCGGGATGGCGCGTATCGAAGGAAATATAGAAATGATGCTGGCCGGGCAGGCCGGTCTTGACGACTTCCTGCAGCACCTTCCGGACCACGCCGCGCAGGGCCTCCTGCACCAGGACGTCGTAGCGGATCAAATCCTGGGTCGGCTCGGTCATTCTGGTCCGCGGTCGGTACGGCCCGCCATCGGCGGACTGGAAAGGGAAGTGGAGGTTTCTGTTGCCAGGTACCTCCGAACCCCGCCTGACGGTGCTACCCGCCAGGACTTGGTACCGGATTAGTTACCGCTCACGCGGCAACCGCAACCGGAGCATAGTTGTCGTTGGCAACTATAAAATTGACCCGATAACGGCGGTATCATGCCGGGCGAAAGAACGCTCTTTAGGCCCTCGTCGATCCTAGTTCGCCCCCGCCGGAACCCGCCCCTGCATCGTGCCGGACGGGTTCGGGTGGAGGCGCCGGGTACCGCCCCCGGGTCCGAAAGGCTTATTACAACGGCCGTTTATCGCCATAGTCGCCTTGCGACGACGTCGTGAATATAGGAGGCGGGGGGCTGGAAGGGAAGAGGGGCGGCCAAACATGCCCGGTGGTGCGGGGTAGCCGCCGCCGACCGGAACGGCGTCTCCCGATCGGACGGGAGCGTCCGTTCGGGCAGGACGTCGCGAAAGGCCGCGGTCTTGACCCGGTCCGGAGCGGCCGGGCCTGTCGATGCGGGCGGAGCCGATCCTAGTTGCTGCCGCGGCAGTTCCCGGCAGGCACCGCCGCCGCATTGACCTCGAACTGGCTGACCACGGCCGGCTTGCGGGCTACAATCTGGCTGCGGTCGTTCGACTGCAGGTCTTCGTAGCTATACGGGGCGATGCCCCAGGTCGTGACGGTCAGCTTGCCCGACTTGGCGTTGACGGAGAACTCGGTCCAGCCGTAGCTGTGCATGGCCTCGTAACCGCCCTTGGTGAGCTTCGCCGGCACGTTCGAGCCGGCCAGGCCGAGCGGGTCGTAGGACAGGCCGGCCATGGACGAATTGATCACCGAGGCGACGAAGTCGTCCTTGTCGTTGACGGAGGCGTCCGCATCCGGCGCGATCGGCAGCGAGAGGTAGTAGTTGTACTGGTTGTTGTCGATCAGGCCGACCTGTTTGGCGAGGTCGACGATGGTCGGGCCGAACGGCTCCTCGAAGGCGACCGCGCCCGTGACGATTTCCCAGGCCTTGGAGGCGAGGCGGGTATTGCCGACGTCGTAGGTCAGGTTGTTGACCATGGTGCCGTGCAGGTCGGCGGTCACGAAGACCACGTTCTCGATCGCGTTGTCGGCGACGAACTTGAGCAGGTCGTTGCGTTCCCGGGCGTAGCCCTCGTAGCGGTCGGAGGCGGCCAGCACGCCGAGATTCTGGACCGGCTCCGGCAGCATCACGAACTTCCACAGGATGCCGCGCGCCTTGGCGTCGAGCAGATCGGTCTTGAGCCGGGCCAACTGGTCGCCGCCGAGCATGGTGCGCGCCTGCGTCGCGCTGGCGATCAGGAAGTTGGCGATCTCGGTCGGGTTGGTCAGATCGGTCACGCCCGGCAGTCCGGTATCGCGGAACGAACGGGCGTCGACCATGGCGAACATCGCGGTCTTGCCGAGGATCCGCGACCGGTAGAGCTGCGGCTTGCCGTTGAAGCGCGGATCCGACGAGGACCAGGTCTGGTCGACGATCGGCATGAATTCCGAGAAGGCCTGGAGCCCTGCCTTGTAGCGATTGGTTTCGTTGATGAAGTTGCCGGTCTGATCGAAGCGCGTCGCGTCCGTGCTCGGCGCGGCGCCGCCGGCGAAATCGTTCACCACCTCGTGGTCGTCGATCATGGCGAAGACCGGCGTGGTCGCACGCAGGTCCTTCCAGGTGTTGAGGCCGTAGCGTGCGGTCAGCACCTCGGTATGACGGGCGCGGTAGTCGCCGAGGGTCGAGGCGACTTCGCCGGTTTCGGGACCGGAATAGCGCTCGGCATAGATGGTATCGCCGAGCTCGACGAAGAACTGAAGTCCGCGGTCCGGCACGTTGCGGATCGACGGATAGGGCGCGATCTCGCCGCGCCAGTCGCCGCTGACGCCGAAGCGCACGTCGGACTTGGCGCAGGTCTGCGGCAGGGTCCGGAAGCGGCCGGCGCTGCGGTTGCCGGCGGCGTCGGTGGCGCGATACTCGTAGACCTGGTCGGGCTGGAGGCCGGTGGCGTGGAACTTGCGCGGCACGGCCGGATCGGAAACCATCGAACCGCCGCCCATATAGGACTTGAAGTTCTTGCCGGTGGCGATCTCGAATTTCAGGAGACCGGGAACGGCGGCGCGCGCCCAGATCATCGCGCTGGTGGCGGTCACGTCGCCGGAGGCTACGCCGTTCGGTAGCTCGCTGGCCTCGGCCGGAGACGCGATCGACAATGCAATGGCTGCTGCAAGAAAATGCCGCATCGGATGCCCCCACTCTGCGCCTTCAACGCGATGGGAACCGGCTAGTCCTGGGCTGTAACGTGAGAATGACGTTTCGGCAATTTTGGCATTCGGTCCGGCGATGCCGGGCCATTCGGGATCGTCGGCGTCGCGGGCGGCGCATGGGGCGGCGCCACCCGCGACGCGAGGGTGTGTTGCGACCCGCTCAATGCCAGCGCTCCTCCCGGCGGCGGGCCACCGGCCAGGACCGGTTGCGGATCGCCTCGTCGAGGTCGTCGCGATGCAGGCCGATGTCGGACAGCAGGTAGTCGTCGAGCTGCTCGATCTCGGCCAGCGCCCTGCGGCGGCGGCGATAGGTCATCGCCCGTGCGGCCAGGGCCGCGAGGCCGGACAGGAGCCGGCCGATCAGGGAGGGGGCGAACCCGTCCTGCTGGGAAGCGATCATGTGGGCAGCGTCACGCATGACAAAGTCCTCCTTGACGCGAAACGGCCCGTTTGCGGCCCTTTCGCGGTTTCAAAAGTGGTTCCGTATGGGGCGACCGAGGCGTCCCTGATCTGGTTGCGTCGGCCGATGGGGACACCATGAAGCACCCCGATTGATCAATCAAACGAAAAGGAGTAATGGATTGCTTCAGTGAAATTGATCGACGCGAGGAGGCGGACATGGCCCTGGTGGACGATATGGCAATCGCGGAGCGGCTCGGCGGCGAGCGGGATTTCTCCCCCGGCCCGGTGCTCGAAATCGACCTCCTGCGCACCCTGCTGGCGATCGTCTCGACGGGCAGCTTCAACCGCGCGGCGCGGGCCGTGTTCCGGACGCCCTCGGCCGTCTCCATGCAGATGAAGAAGCTCGAGGACATCGTCGGCAAGCCGATCTTCGCCAAGGACGGACGCGGCGTCGCGCTGACCGGCGACGGCGAGGAACTGCTCGGCTTCGCGCGGCGCATGCTGCAGCTGAACGACGAGGCGCTGGCCCGCTTCCGCTGCCAGTCGACCGAGGGGGTTGTCCGCCTCGGCACGCCGGACGACTACGCCACGGGCTTCCTGCCGCGCATCCTGGCGCGCTTCGCCGCGACCCACCCGCTGGTCCAGGTCGACGTGACCTGCAAGCCCTCGTCCGAACTGGTCGACATGGTCGACCAGGGCGAGATCGATGTCGGCCTGATGAGCGTCGGGGCGACCTGCGGCGTGCCGAATACCGGCGACATCATCCACCGCGAACGACTGGTCTGGGCCGGGCTGCGTCATGGCCAGGTCCATACCCGGCGCCCGCTGCCGATCGCCGCCTCGGGACGCAGCTGCTGCTGGCGCGCCATGGCGACCGAGAAGCTCGACCGTGCCGGCATCCCGTATCGGATCGCCTATTCGAGCGCCCATTATGTCGGCCAGGTCGCCGCTGTGCTGGCCGATCTGGCCGTGGCGCCGCTGCCCAAGAGCGTGCTCGACGGCGACCTGGTCGCCATCGACGACCGCCTGCTGCCGGCACCCGGCTATTACGAGATCCAGATCCGCACCTCGCCGCTGGCTTCCGGCGCGGCCGTGGAGGCGCTGGCCAACCACATCCGCCAGAGTTTCGAGGCCGAGGCGCTGGCCTCCGCCGCCTGAGCGTCCCGCGGCACGGTCGCGTCGCATTTTGGCGGCGCGACCCGTTTTCTGGGGATATCCTGCAAACCCGTTCGCGAGTCCGGGCCGATTTGCGGTACCGCGCCGCAAGTCTGCGCCGATCCGGGGCGGCAAGGGCAGGACCGATCATGCAGCAGTACCACGACCTGATGCGGCGCATCCTGGAGACCGGCGTGACCAAGCACGACCGGACCGGGACCGGCACGCTGTCGGTGTTCGGCCACCAGATGCGCTTCGATCTGGCCGCGGGCTTCCCGCTCTTGACGACCAAGAAGCTGCACCTGAAGTCGATCCTCTACGAACTGATCTGGTTCCTGCGCGGCGACACCAATATCGGCTGGCTCAACCGGCACGGGGTGACCATCTGGGACGAATGGGCCGATGCCGACGGCAATCTCGGCCCGGTCTATGGCCATCAGTGGCGCTCCTGGCCGACCGCGGAGGGCGGCACCATCGACCAGATCGCCTGGGTCGAGGCGGAAATCCGGCGCAACCCCGATTCGCGCCGGCTGATCGTCACCGCCTGGAACCCGGCCGACCTGCCGCGCATGAAGCTGCCGCCCTGCCATCTGATGTTCCAGTTCTATGTCGCCGACGGCCGGCTCTCCTGCCAGATGATGCAGCGCTCGGCCGATGTCTTCCTCGGCGTGCCGTTCAACATCGCCAGCTATGCGCTTCTGACCCTGATGATGGCGCAGGTGACCGGCCTCAAGCCGGGCGAGTTCGTCCATACCCTCGGCGACGCCCATCTCTACCTGAACCATCTTGACCAGGCGCGCCTGCAATTGACCCGGGACCTCCGGCCGCTGCCGGTCATGAACGTCAATCCCGACGTCCGGTCGATGAGCGATTTCCGCTTCGAGGACTTCCGGCTCGAGGGCTACGATCCGCACCCGCATATCGCCGCCGCCGTCGCGGTGTGACGGGGGCGGGCATCAGCGCCTGACGATCCAAGGGCGCTCGCCCGGGGGGCGCCGGGTAGGGGCAGGGGGGCGTCACATTTCTGCCCGCCGTGACGGGATAGCCTGACGGTCGCTCCACAGATTTGAGGCCGTCCATGCGATTTCTCGCCGCCGCCATCCTGTTCCTGATCGCCGTGCCGGCGCGGGCCGAGTTCGACGCGGGTCTGGTCGAGCGCAAGATGGGCGAGGTTGCGGCCGATATCGGTGGCGGCCGGCTCGGCGTCGGCATCCTCGATCTGAAGAGCGGACAGGATTGGTATCTGGCCGGCGACGAGCGCTTCCCGATGCAGAGCGTGTTTAAGGCGCCGCTCGGGGTGGCGGTCCTGCGCCAAGTCGACCGCAAGAAGCTCGGCCTCGAGCAGACCGTCACCGTCACGCGGCGCGACATCGCCATGGGCTGGAGCCCGATCGCCAAGGAGATGGCCGGCGACCGCAAGAGCGTCTCTGTGCGCGATCTGGTGCGCGGCGCCGTCTCCCTCAGCGACAATACCGCCGCCGACGTGCTCATGCGCCTGATCGGCGGGCCGGCCGCGGTCACCGCCGCGTTGATGGAAAGCGACATTGCCGGCCTGCGCGTCGACCGCTACGAGCGCGAACTGCAGCCCGAGGTCGTCGGCCTGCCGCCCTATGCCCCCGGGGTGCCGATCGATCCGGCGGCGTGGAAGAGCGCCGTGGCGGCCGTGCCGGAGGAGCGCAAGGCGGCGGCGCTGCAGACCTACCTGTCGACCGACGAGCGCGACACCGCCACCCCGAAGGGGGCCGTGACCTTCCTGGCCAAGCTCGAGCGCGGCGAACTCCTGGGGGTGGATACGACCAGCCTGATGCTGCGCGCCATGACGGAAAGCCCGACCGGCGCCGCGCGGCTGAAGGCCGGTCTGCCCGCCGGCGCGCGGCTGGCGCACAAGACCGGCACAGGTCCGGACGTGCTCGGCCTCAACGCGGCGACCAACGATATCGGCATCGTCACGCTGTCGGGCGGCGCCAAATTCGCGATCGCCGTGTTCCTGGCCGGATCGGCCCTCCCGGAGGCGCAGCGCGAGGCGGTCCATGCCCGCGTCATGGCGATCCTTGCGGAGGCTGCGCGTTAGGCCTATCCGGAGGACCCGTTCCGGAGAGACCACCCGATGCCGACCCTGATCCGCCCCGCGACGCCCGACGATGCCGGCCTTGTCTTCGACTTCGTCATGAAACTCGCCGAATACGAGAACCTGACGCACGAGGTCGACGCCACGGCGGAGGGCATTGCCGACGCCCTGTTCCGGCCGGATCCGAAGGCCTTCTGCGATCTGGCCTTTCGGGATGGCGAACCGGCCGGCTTCGCGCTTTGGTTCTACAATTTCTCGACCTTCCGCGGCCGGCACGGCATCTATCTGGAGGATCTGTTCGTCGAACCGAAGTTCCGCGGTCTCGGCATCGGGCGCGCGCTCCTCGAACGCCTCGCCGCGCGCTGCGTGGCGGAGGGGCTGGCCCGGTTCGAATGGTCGGTGCTCGACTGGAACGCGCCGTCGATCGCCTTCTACCGTTCGCTCGGTGCCGTGCCGAAGGACGAATGGACGATGTTCCAGGTCAGCGATGCAGCCTTGGCGCGGCTCGGGGGCGGGGGCCGGTGAGCGCGACGCACCAGCCTGACCCGGAGCCGCGCGCGCCGGAAATCGCCCTGGTCGCGGCGGTCGCCCGCAATGGCGTGATCGGGCGCGACAACGACCTGCCCTGGCGGCTCTCCTCCGACCTCCGGCATTTCCGTCGTCTGACCATGGGGCGGCCGATCCTGATGGGTCGGCGCACCTTTCAATCCATCGGCAAACCGCTCGACGGGCGGACCAATATCGTCATCACGCGCGACCCGGCCTTTGCCGTCGACGGCGTTGTGGTCGCCGCCTCGCTCGAGGCGGCGCTGCGGCTCGGACGGGAGATCGCGATCCGGGACGGCGCCGATGCCGTGATGGTGACCGGTGGCGGCGAGATCTATGCCGAGGCGATGCCGCACGCCGATGTGCTGCATCTGACCGAGGTCGACCTTGCGCCGGCGGGGACGGTGCGCTTTCCGGCGATCGATCCGCTGATCTGGCAGGAGACGGCACGGGTGCCGGGCGAGCGCGGACCGCGCGACGAAGCCGGCTTTGCCTTCGTGACCTACCGTCGCCGCGATCGGACCGCGCGCGCCGAACCGGCGTGAATCCAAACCCATGTTCTGAACATGACAAGGTTGACAGGTTTGGTCCGGCACCCCACCTGTCGTGCCGTCAGGGCATCGCGGGATGCGGCGGACCCATCCGAATGCGGCGTCGATGCCCTGGTATCAGTGGGCCTGAGCGCCATCTTAGGAGTGGTTCCGACGCGCGGCGTTCCCGGCGGCGCAAGCCGGGCGTTAGGGATGGTGAGCGGTTTCGTTGAAAGAGCGGTCTTGCACCCCTATAACCCGCAAGCCGGTCTCGAACCGGCGGCTTCGCCGACTGAACGGCCCGCGCCGCGACGGATGATCCGTCGTGGCGGGCGATCGAAGAGACAGGACGACACATGCCTTGGAGTAACCAGAGCGGTGGTGGCGGTTGGCGAGGCGGCGGCGGCGGCGGGGGCGGCGGTCCCTGGGGCTCGCCGCCACGCGGCCCCTCGGGCGGTGGCGGCGGACAGCCGCCGGACCTGGAGGATCTGCTGCGCAAGAGCCAGGATCGGCTGAAGAGCATTCTCCCGGGTGGCGGTGGCGGCGGCGGGTTCGGCGGCAAGGGCATCGCCCTGGTGGCGGCCGGGGCCCTCGTTCTATGGCTGGTGACCGGGTTCTATCGGGTCGAGCCGGACGAGACCGGCGTCGAACTGGTGCTCGGCAAGGTCACCTCGCGCACCAGCCCGGGTCTGAACTATAATTTCCCCTATCCGATCGGGTCGGTCTACACGCCGCGCGTGCTGAGCGTGCGCGAACTGACCGTCGGCATGCGGGAGACCGACACCGGTCGCGGCATCACGGTCCGCGACGTTCCGGAAGAAAGCCTGATGCTGACCGGCGACGAGAATCTCGTCGATGTCGACTTCAAGGTGCAGTGGGTGGTCAAGGACGCGGCGGCCTTCCTGTTCGCGATCCAGAAGCCCGAGGAAACCGTCAAGGCGGTTGCTGAAAGCGCGATGCGCGAGGTGATCGGCCGCAGCAACATCCAGCCGATCCTGACCGAGGACCGGCGCCGCATCGAAATTTCGGTGCGCGAACTGATGCAGAAGACGCTGGACGACTACAAGTCGGGCGTCGAGATCCGGCTCGTGCAGATGCAGAAGGTCGACCCGCCCTCCGACGTGATCGACGCCTTCCGCGACGTGCAGGCGGCGCGCATCGATGCCGAGCGGCTGCAGAACGAGGCGCATTCCTACGCCAACCGGATCGTGCCGGAGGCACGCGGCGAGGGCGCCAAGATCCTCAACGCCGCCCAGGCCTATCTGCGCCAGACCGTCGAGGACGCGCGCGGCCAGGCCGATCGCTTCGTCAAGGTCTATGACGAATATGCCAAGGCGCCGCAGATCACCCGCGAGCGTCTCTATCTCGAAACCATGGAGCGGGTGTTCGGCGGCATGGACAAGGTCATTCTCGACCAGTCCGGCAATGCGCAGGGCGTCGTGCCCTACCTGCCGCTCGACCGCGTCAACCGCGCCGCCCCCGGCGGCAACCCGCGCACGGGAGGCCAGCCGTGAAGAACGGATTGTTCGGTATCGCCATCGCGGTCGCGGTGGGTGCGGCCATCGCCGCCGGCACGTCCGCCTTCGTGGTCGACCCGACGCGGCAGGCGCTCGTGCTGCAGTTCGGTCAGGTCAAGCGCGCCATCACGGAGTCGGGCCTCTACTTCAAGGTGCCCTTCATCCAAAATGTCGAGTATCTCGACCGCCGCATCCTGGATCTCGACCTGGAGAGCCAGGAGGTCATCGCGTCCGACCAGAAGCGTCTGATCGTCGACGCCTTCGCGCGCTACCGGATCGCCGATCCGGTGCAGTTCTACCAGTCGGTGCGTACGGTGCAGGGGGGCTCGCAAAGGCTCAACACCTTCACCTCGTCGGCGCTGCGCGCAGTGCTCGCCGATGCGACCTTCTCGTCTGTGGTGCGCGACGAACGCGCCCAACTGATGGACAAGATCAGGCAGGCGGTCGACATCCAGGCCAAGACGATCGGCGTCGACATCATCGACGTTCGCATGAAGCGTGCCGACCTGCCGGCCCAGAACAGCCAGGCGATCTTCCAGCGCATGAAGACCGAGCGCCAGCGCGAGGCGACGGAACTGCGGGCGCGCGGCGCGGAAGAAAGCCAGCGCATCCGGTCCAAGTCCGATGCCGACAAGGAGATCATCCTGGCCGAGGCGCGGCGCGATTCGGAACGCCTGCGTGGCGAGGGCGACGCCCAGCGCAACCGGGTGTTCGCCGAAGCCTTCGGCCGCGATCCGGAATTCTTCGCCTTCTACCGCTCGATGCAGGCCTACGAGCAGGGCCTGAAGGCGGGCGACACCCGGCTGGTCATCTCGCCCAATTCGGACTTCTTCCGCTACTTCGCGGATCCGAAGGGCCGGCCCGTCGGGACCGCCCCCGCGCCGTCCGCCGCCCCGGCTGCGGCGCAGTGATCGCCGGCGGCCGCCGCATCCCACGGCTGGCCTTCGGTCCCGCATGACAGGAGGGCCCGTCTGAGACGGGCCCTCGCTGTTTTCGACGGCGCCGGCGCGCTCCGCCGTCGGCCTGTCGCCTGCATGGCCCGCCCTTGCAGATCCCACCCTTGCATGTCCCCCCGGCCGGATCGAACAGCGCCATGAGCCTCTTCCTGATCGCCCTCGGCCTCGGTCTCGCGATCGAAGGCACGCTCTATGCGGCCTTTCCCCGGGTCGCGAAGGCCATGATGGCGCGTGCCCTCGGTCTGCCGGACCCTGCCTTCCGGATGATGGGCGTCGGCGCGCTCGCTCTCGGGGTTGTGATCGTGGCCCTGGTCCGTCTTGCCGGCGGCGGCGTATGATCGCTATCTGTCCGGAGCGGTCGATTTTCCGCCCCAATTGAGATTTGATGCTGATCGATCGGTCGGTAGCCGGCGGCGGAGCCCTGTCCTGCGGCGCCGGTGCCCGGGGACCACTCAACAGTAGGCGATCCATGCTGAACGGAACTCAACGTCTGGGCGTCCTCAAGAGGGCCTTCGCTGCCACCGCGGCAGTGGGTCTCGTTTTCGCCCCGCTCGTCCTGGCCCCGCTTGTGGTCTCCACCGGACCGGTCGCGGCAGCCTCCGGCAAGGGGCCCGATTCGGTCGCCGACCTGGCGGAGGGCCTGCTCGACGCGGTCGTCAACATCTCGACCTCGCAGACCGCCAGTGCCGAGCGCGCGACCCCGCCGGTGCCGACCCCGAAGGCGCCGGAAGGCTCGCCCTTCCAGGAGTTCTTCGACGAGTTCTTCAACAAGCAGCAGAAGAACCGCGAACGCGAGCCGCGCAAGGTCCAATCGCTGGGCTCCGGCTTCGTCATCGACGCCGAGGGCATCATCGTCACCAACAACCACGTCATCGACGGGGCCGACGAGATCACCGCCAATTTTCCCGACGGCACCAAGCTCAAGGCGGAACTGATCGGCAAGGATCAGAAGACCGACATCGCAGTCCTGCGCGTCAAGCCGACCAAGCCGCTGAAGGCGGTCAAGTTCGGCAACAGCGACAAGGCTCGCGTCGGCGACTGGGTGATGGCGATCGGCAATCCGTTCGGCCTCGGCGGCACCGTGACGGTCGGCATCGTCTCGGCGCGCAACCGCGACATCAATTCCGGTCCCTACGACAACTTCATCCAGACCGACGCGGCCATCAACCGCGGCAATTCGGGCGGCCCGCTGTTCAACATGGACGGCGAGGTGATCGGCATCAACACGGCGATCATTTCGCCTTCGGGCGGCTCGATCGGCATCGGCTTCTCGATCCCGTCGAACGGCGCCGCCGCGGTCGTCGAGCAGCTGCGCACCTATCGCGAGACCCGGCGCGGCTGGCTCGGCGTGCGCATCCAGGGCGTGACCGAGGACATCGCCGAAAGCCTCGGGCTGAAGGACGTCAAGGGCGCACTGGTCGCCGGCGTGACCGAGAAGGGCCCCGCCGAGGCGGCCGGCATCCAGGCCGGCGACGTGATCCTGAAATTCGACGGCCGCACGGTTCCGGGCGTGCGCGAACTGCCGCGCATGGTGGCGGATTCGGCGATCTCCAAGGAGGTCGACGTGGTCGTGCTGCGGAAGGGCAAGGAGGAGACCCTCAAGGTCCGGCTCGGCCGGCTCGAAGAGGGCGAGAAGATCGAGCGTGAGAAGGCGGCCGCCGGCAAGGGCACGACTGCGCCGACCGTGCAGCCGGTCATCTCGCGCGCCCTCGGCCTTGGCCTCGCCGATCTCGATGCGGCCAATCGCGACCGCTTCAAGCTGAACAAGGACAAGGTCACCAAGGGCGTCGTGGTCACCGAAGTGACCCCGGATTCGCCGGCCGCCGAGAAGCGCATCGTCGCCGGCGACGTGATCCTCGAAGTCGGCCAGGAGGAGGTCAAGTCGGCCGACGACGTGGTCAAGCGGATCGAGACCTTGAAGAAGGACGGCCGCAAGCGGGCGCTGTTCCTGCTGTCCAACCCGGACGGCGAGATGCGCTTCGTCACCGTGCAGGTGGACTGACGCAATGGGCACGGCGCGGTCCGGCAGGCCTGCCGTCGCGCCCGTCCCGTTCCGGCCGCTCGGCCGGGTGCTTTCCGCCGTCGTCGCACGCGCCGCAGCGGCGGTATCGGTGATCGGCCCTTCGGCCGCTGCGATGTCGGGCATCGCCCCACGAGCCGCGAGCGCGCTTTGGTTGACGGTCCTGTCGGCGACCGCACTCTCGGCGAACTCCGCGGCGGCAGCGCCGGCCGTGCTCGACGCCTTCCTGATCGGCTTCGAGGACGGCTGCCGCGAGGGCCACGATTTCGGCCTGTGGGCCGACACCGTCATGACCAACGACAAGGCCGGCCGCTGGACGGTGACGGCCGGTGGCGAGGTGCCGCCCGAACTCGCCGGCGCCTTCGGCAGGCCCGGTCTGACGGTGCAGCGCGAGAAAGCCTCCGATCTCGCCCGCCTCGTCGTTCCGGTCGCCGACGGCACCTACAAGGGGCTGCGCGTCGTCGCTCTCGAACTGCGCCGCTCGACCGGCTATTTCCTCGCCGACGACACGGTCGTCTTCGCCGAGCCGGAGGCGACCGTGCGTGAGAAGCTCGCCCCCGTCCTCCGACGCGCCCGCAAGCTGATCGGCAAGGGCCCGGCGACCATCGATCTGAAGACCGAGAACGGCCGGGTCCGGCTGCGTTGCCTCGACAAGGACGACGCGGCGGGCCGGCCGTGATCGCGGGCCGGGCCGCCGATGGCCGCCGGCGTCAGGTCGCGACCTTGAGCGTGCCCGATCGGATCGCCTCTGCGAGGGCAGCCCGATAGCTCGTGATCAGGTGGTCGAGGATCGGCTCGGGACCGAAATCGAACCCGAGGGTCTTCAAAAGATCGAGCCGGCGCGCCTTCGCGGTCCCGGCATTGAAGAGTTCGCCGAGTTCTTTGGCGCGCGTGCGCAGCGCAAACGGGTTGCGCAGGATTTCGGCGAAGATCTTTCCGACCGGGAACTCGCTCTGATCGAGCAGCGAGGCGATACGCGGGTCCGCAATGCCCCCTGCGCCGATTCGCACCTCGCGCCCGGCATGCTGGTAGGACGGGATCGGCCAGAGGGTGCCGACCGGCGGTTGCCTGGGCGGCAGACGCGTCACGATATCGGCGCCGTTGACCACCCGGAAATGGACCTTGCCGAAGGCTTCGTCGCACAATCCGGCCATCAGGCGGTCGCCGACACGCGGCTGGCCGAAGGTATAGACCCCGGCGACGCCGGACGGACTGACATTGGGCGATTGGGGGATGGTGAAAAGCGCCGCACAAAGCTGCGCCAGGGCGCCGCCGAGGCTGTGCCCGGTCAGCCAGAGGCTGCGGCGTTCACCCTGGGACTGGGCGATCGCATCGTGGATGGCAGGGTATGCGCGCCATATCGAGTTCATGAAGCCCTGATGGGCGGCGCCTTCCGGTACGAAGCGGACCGCGAGCGCATCGAGATCGACCAGCCAGTCGAGAAATTCCTGGGAGCCGCGAAAGGCGATCACCGTCGCGTCCGGCACCTTGAACAGATGTGCCTGGGTATCGAAGGCACTTTCGATCAGCCGATGATCGTCGATCTGGCCGAACGTCTTGACGATGCCGGCCTTGAAGCCGGCATTGTCCTCATAAGCCAGCGCGCTGGCCTCGAAGAGCGCGGCGGCATTGTCGGCGGTGAAGGCGGATGTGAGCGGATTGAACGCCATGATGTCCTCCCGTGCGGTGCCTGACGGCACGTAAAAGGATACCACAGCGACGTTGAAGCCCTGCGTCCTGAAATTGCATTCTTATTGTTGCGCACCCTTGTTGGGCATTGCCCTGGATCCGCTGCGCAAATCCGCTCGACACACTACGACCTCGCGCCAATCCTTGTGTCCAGGGAATCGACGGTCCTGCGTTCTGCCGAAGGCGGGGGCGGGCCAATTGGGGAGCGACGGCGCGATGCGGCGCATTCTGGCGGCCTTTGTGATGATGGCGGCGGCGATCGGGACGGCCCTGGCCGCCGAGCCGGTCCTGGCGGCCGAGCCGGCGCCGGTGCTGGTGCTGTCGGCCTATGCGCCGGAGGTGGCGGCGATCCGAGCGCGCGTGGTGGAGCCGCGCGAAAGTCGGCTCGGCGGCCTGCCGGTGCTGGAAGGGTGGCTCGGCGGCAAGTCCGTGGTGGTGGTGACGACCGGCATCAGCATGGTCAATGCCGCCATGAACGCGCAGCGCGCCATCGACCGCTATGCGCCGCGCCTCGTCGTCTTCTCCGGCATCGCCGGCGGGGTCGATCCGGCGCTGGGCATCGGTGACGTGGTCGTGGCGGCGCAATGGGCGCAGTATCTGGAGGCGTCCTTCGCCCGGGAGAAGGCCGGTGGCTACGCCCCGCCGCCGCTTTTCTCCAACGACCTGCCGAATTTCGGCATGATCTTCCCGCACCCGGTCGGCGTCGTCCTGCCGGACGGCACCGCCGAGACGCGCCTGTGGTTCCCGGTCGATGCCGAGGCCCTGGCGGTGATGCGCCGCGCCGCGGCCGGGCTCGCGCTGGAACGCTGCACGGCGGCGGCGGCCTGCCTCGACCGCGCGCCGCGGCTGGTGATCGGCGGCAACGGCGTCTCCGGTCAGGCCTTCGTCGACAATGCCGCCTTCCGTGCCTGGGTCGAAAAGAGCTTCCAGGCCTCCGTGCTCGACATGGAGAGCGCGGCCGTCGCCCATGTCGCCCGCGCCAACGGGGTCGGCTTCATCGCGATCCGCTCGCTGTCGGACCTTGCCGGCGGCGGGCCCGGCGAGAACGAGATCATGACCTTCCTGGGGCTTGCGGCCGGCAATTCGAGCCGCGTGCTGGAGGCCTTTCTGGCCGCGCTGCCGTGATCGCGAGGCGCCGTCAGGCCGCGACGAACTCCGCCCGGCGGTAGCCCTGAAGATAGAGGAGGGCGGTCAGGTCGGCATGCTCGATGCGGGCCGCGGCCGCGGCGGCGACCTTGGGCTTCGCCCGGAAAGCCACGCCGAGGCCGGCGGCCTGCAGCATCGGCAGGTCATTGGCGCCGTCGCCGACGGCGAGCGTCAGGGCCATCGGGATATCCCGGGTCGTCGCGAGTTCGTGCAGCGAGGCGAGTTTGGCCTCGGCGCCGAGGATCGGCTCGGCGACCCGCCCGACCAGACGGCCGTCCTCGGCCAGCAGCGTGTTGGCGCGATTCTCGTCGAAGCCGATCCGGCCGGCGATCGGCCCGGTGAAGACCGTGAAGCCGCCCGAGACCAGCGCCGTATAGGCGCCGTTCGCCCGCATGGTGCGCACGAGTTCGGGGCCGCCCGGCGTCAGCGTGATGCGCGCCGCGATGATCCGGTCGACCACGCCGGCATCGATCCCGGCGAGCAGGCCGACGCGCTCGCGCAAGGCCGGCTCGAAGGCGAGTTCGCCGCGCATGGCCCGCTCGGTGATCGCCGCGACATGATCCTTGATGCCGATCTCGGCGGCCAGTTCGTCGATGCATTCCTGGCCGATCATGGTCGAATCCATGTCGGCGATCAGCAGGCGCTTGCGCCGGCCCTCGACCGGTTGCACGACGATGTCGAGCGGCAGCCCGGCGAGCGTGATGCGCAGGTCCGTTTCCGGATCGGTCCCGGCCGCGGGCACGAAATGCAGGTCGGCGGCGACGCCCGGGTCCAACGGGACGGTGTCGCCGGAGCCGAGCCGACGGCGCGCGGCGGCGATCGCCTCCGGGGTGAGGGCCGGCGCGGCGGGCGACGAGATCAGGGTTGCAACGTGGGTCATCGTCCGGGGATAAGCAGGGGCCGGCATCGAGCGGCCCGACGGGCGGGCACCCCGGCCGGCCTCGGGGAACGGAAGGCGGAATGGGCGGCATGAGGCAAGTCCGGCCGCGCGCGGTTCTTATCGCAGGCCCGACCGCCAGCGGCAAGTCGGCCCTGGCCATGACGGTGGCCGAGCGGATCGGCGGCGCCGTGGTCAATGCCGATTCCATGCAGGTCTATCGCGAACTCGCCATCGTGACTGCGCGTCCGACGGCCGAGGACGCGGCGCGCGTGCCGCACCGGCTCTACGGCCATGTTCCGGCCGCGACCGCGTATTCGGTCGCGTCCTGGCGCGCCGACATGCAACACACGCTTGCCGCGCTCGAAGCCGCTGGCCAGCCGGCCGTGGTGGTCGGTGGCACCGGGCTCTATTTCCGTTGCCTAACGGAGGGCCTGTCGGCCGTTCCGGAGATTCCGGATGAAGTCCGCACGGCCTGGCGGCAGCGCGGGCTGAGCGAGCCGGCGGCGGCGCTCCATGCCGAACTGGACCGGCGCGATCCCGACATGGCGGCCCGCCTCAGGTCGAGTGACGCGCAGCGCATCCTGCGCGCCTTGGAGGTGATCGACGCCACCGGCCGCTCGCTCGCCGACTGGCAGGCCGCCCCCGGGCTGCCGCCGCTTCTGGACGGGCCGGGCGTGGAGCGGATCGTGCTCGCCATCGATCGCGCGGAACTGCATCGTCGGATCGATCGACGTTTCGAGGCCATGGTGGCGGCCGGCGCCCTCGACGAGGTGGCGGCGCTCGATGCGCTCGGGCTCGATCCGAACCTGCCGGCGATGCGGGCGATCGGCGTCAAGCCGCTGATCATGTCGGTGCGCGGCGAGATCACGCTCGAGGAGGCGATCCGGCGCGGCCAAGCCGAAAGCCGGCAATATGCCAAGCGCCAGGAAACCTGGTTCCGCAATCAGATGGCCGACTGGCCGCGGCGTGCCGTGTCGGCGCCGGCTTGATCGGCTGGCTGCCGGTGAGGGGCCGCGCGCCGCTGGTGTCGCCTTCGTCACACCGGCCCATTCCACGGACGCATAGAGTGGAGATTGGGGCGGCGCGTGTGCCTCGCGGTCGCAGACCGCGAAGGGCGCATCGACCGGGAGTGTCGGCCCACGTCCGGGACCGATCGGGCTTCGCGGCCTGTCGTCCCGCCGCACGCTGACGCCAGCGCGACGGCACCGGACGGAGACGGAATGCAGGACGGAGCGTCGTCCAGGGGAGGAAACCATGCAGCTTGCGGATGCCGTACAACAGCTCGGCCGACAGATCGGCTTGACCTTGAAGCTCGACAGTGCCGGGGGCTGCCGGCTCGTCTTCGACGGCACGCTGCCGGTCGATATCGAGGCGGTCGAGGGGTCGGTCGCCTATCTGCACACGGCCATCGGCATCCTGCCGACCAGCGGCGCAGAGGCGCTGATGCGCAGCCTGCTGGAAGGCAATCTGTTCGGCCGCGGCACGGGCGCCTCGGTGATCGGCATCGACAGCCATCTCGGCGAAATCCTGCTCACGCGCCGTCTCGACATGAACAAAACGGACTATGCCGAATTCGCCGCGGCGATCGAGGATTTCGTGACCCATGCCAAGGCCTGGATCGATCGGCTCAGCCGCAAGACGTCGGGCTCCGCCGAGGCCGCGCCGGACTTCGGTACGGGCGAGACCTTTCTGCGCGTCTGACGACGACCGCATCTTTGTAGGCGGTATCGGTCGGGGGGCGGGTGCGCGATCCCCCGCCGTGTCGGGGCGCCGCGGGCAAACCGGCCTGCCGATGGGCGATGGGGCGATCGTACGATTTTGTCTCGTTTGGCACAGGCACGGCGCCACCTGCGGCTAGTATCACGGTCATAGAGCACTGCATTCGATCGCGAGATCATCCGAACCGGCAGGTCGAATGCAGTATCCGGACAGCAGATGATGCGGCCGACCGCCGCCACCGAAGACGACAGTCAGGAGACGACCATGGCCGGCCCAGTACAGAACCAGCCCCCCGTGCATCAGCCGATCGGTGTCGGCGTCGGCGTGGTCCCGCAGGACCAGCACGTTGTCGGTCAGCAGGGCGTCGGCCAGCAGGGTGTCGGCGAGATGGGCGGTCATCAGGTCGAGGGCGGTCAGGCCCAGCCGCGCGCGACCAGCTCGCTGAAGACCGTCTGGATGGACGTGAAGCACTTCTTCACGTCGCTGCTCGGCAGCCGCGTCAGCACGCCGTCGCCGCTGGCGGTGACCAATGGACCGCAGGCGACCGACAACGCCCTGCATGAACTGACCCGGAGCAAGCCGAGCGAGCCGTTGATCTATCTGGCGCTCGCCGAATGGATCGGTCACAACCCCTTCCCGCAGGATGCGTCCCGCGACGGCCTGCGTCAGGAAGTCCAGGCGCAGTTCGGCGACAAGCTGGACGACATGTCCGACATGCAGCTGTTCCGCCTGTACCGGACCCTGCAGAACAATCCCTCCCTGGTCCAGGACCTTGGCCAGAACGGCTCCGCCTATGTGATGTCCAAGGTCGACGACATGAACGACCCGGGCGCGATGGGAATCATGCAGGCCTGCGGCAAGGTCAACGATATGGGCGGCGTGGTCACCGAACTGGCCGCCATGGTCAAGGATCGCCTGGAGGGCCGCGGCTACGAGACGCCGCACATCAACGGCACCGGCCCGACCCCGTTCATGGATCGGTTCACGGAAAACGCCGTCATGAACTCCGGCGATCTGGTCGCGGCGCTCCGGGATACGGTGCTGCAGAACGAGGCCGAGAAGAGCCGCGTCATCGTCGGTTCACTGGAAGTGGCGGGTCTGCGCGACGAACAGTCCGGCATCCAGCGCAGCCACGGCCGGCCGCGGGACGCCACGACGGCGCTCGAAGATCCGTTCTTCGACGATCCCTACAAGGGCACCGGGATCGATGGCGAGAAGATGATCGATTTCTTCGGCAAGCACTTCGACGTGTGCAGCAGCCCGGAATTCTGGTCGCATTTCGGCGCCAAGACCAACCAGGACAATTTCGGGTCCGCCATGGCGCTGGCCTGTCTGTCGAAGATTGCCGGTAATGGCGAAGTGACGCCGCAGGATCTGGAAGACCTGCGCAAGGCCCTGAGCCCGCCGGACGATAACGTCAAGCCGTTGGCGCAGCTGCCGGTCAACCTCATCGGCACCGCCTCCGACGAGCGCATGAAGATGCTCAGCCAACTGGTCTTCGACCGCTATTTCGCGATGGGGTCGCCGTTCGAGCTCAATCTGGAACCTCAGTTCGCCGAAACCGGCATGGTGCGCGACACCTTCGCCGACCCGACCAAGACCGGCCAGGAACGCTTCGACGCGCTGACCACTGCCTTCACCCAGATGCAGGGCCGCCAGCGTTTCCCGATGGCAAGCCTCACCGACCCGCTCCGCGGCATCGCCGGCTGATCGGACGGTTCATGATCGAGGCCCCGCAACGGTGTCTGCCGTTGCGGGGCTTCCGCTGTCTGGCGAGAAAGTCGGCGGCTGGCCGCTTGACCGGACAGCCAACGAGGCGTAGGGTCCGCGCCCATCGAACAGAGCTGGGAAACGCGCGTCATGTCGCTGCGGACCATTATCGTACTTAGGGAGCGCGCGAGCGGGACGGGTCTCTGATCCGTCACGACAGGTTCGCGCGCAGCAAGGGGCCCCTTCAAGGCCCCTTTTTTCATGCCCGAAGGACACTCGAACGAAGGCCCGAGAGAGGCCCGAGACGTGAAAGGGAAGACCGATGACACGGGAAATGACCGGTGCGGAAATGGTGGTTCAGGCCCTGATCGACCAGGGCGTCGAGCACATCTTCGGCTATCCCGGCGGCGCCGTACTCCCGATCTATGACGAGCTGTTCCAGCAGGACAAGGTTCAGCACATCCTGGTCCGCCACGAGCAGGGCGCCGGCCATGCTGCCGAGGGCTATGCCCGCTCGACCGGCAAGGTCGGCGTGGCGCTGGTCACCTCCGGGCCCGGCGCGACCAATATGGTCACCCCGCTCGCCGACGCGCTGATGGATTCCATCCCGATGGTCTGCATCACCGGCCAGGTGCCGACGCACCTGATCGGCAACGACGCCTTCCAGGAATGCGACACCGTCGGCATCACCCGGCCCTGCACCAAGCACAACTGGCTGGTCAAGCGCATCGAGGACCTGCCGCGCATCCTGCACGAGGCCTTCCGCATTGCCGCGACCGGCCGTCCCGGTCCGGTCGTGGTCGACATCCCGAAGGACATCCAGTTCAAGACCGGCCTCTACGAGAACCTGAAGGGCGCCCGGCTGACCCAGTACCAGCCGCGCGTCGACGGCGACGAGCGCGCCATGCGCGAGGCGGTGCGGCTGATGGCCGGCGCCAAGAAGCCGATCCTCTATACCGGCGGCGGTGTGATCAATTCCGGCCCGGAGGCGACCCGGCTGCTGCGCGAGCTGGTCGAGCTGACCGGCTTCCCGATCACCTCGACCCTGATGGGCCTCGGCGCCTATCCGGCCTCGGGCAAGAACTGGCTCGGCATGCTGGGCATGCACGGCACCTACGAGGCCAATCTGGCCATGCACGACTGCGACGTGATGGTCTGCATCGGCGCCCGCTTCGACGACCGCATCACCGGCCGCACCGACGCCTTCTCGCCGAACTCGAAGAAGATCCACATCGACATCGATCCGTCCTCGATCAACAAGAACATCCGCGTCGACGTGCCGATCATCGGCGACGTGGCGCGTGTGCTCGCCGCCATGGTGGCCATGTGGAAGGAGGCGAAGCCGGTGCGCGATGCCGCCGCCCATGCCGCCTGGTGGGGCGAGATCGCCCGCTGGCGCGCCAAGAAGTGCCTCGCCTACCGCAAGAACCGCGACGTGATCATGCCGCAATACGCGATCGAGCGGCTCTATCAGTTGACGCGCAAGCACGACACCTACATCACCACCGAAGTCGGTCAGCATCAGATGTGGGCGGCGCAGTATTTCGGCTTCGACGAACCGAACCGCTGGCTGACCTCGGGCGGTCTCGGCACGATGGGCTACGGCCTGCCGGCGGCGCTCGGCGTGCAGATCGCCCATCCGGACTCGCTGGTCATCGACATCGCCGGCGATGCCTCGGTGCAGATGACCATCCAGGAACTGTCGTCGGCGGTGCAGTACGAGGCCCCGATCAAGATCTTCATCCTGAACAACCAGTATATGGGCATGGTCCGGCAGTGGCAGCAGCTGCTGCACGGCAATCGTCTGTCGCACAGCTACACCGAGGCGATGCCGGACTTCGTCAAGCTCGCCGAGGCCTATGGCGGCGTCGGCATCCGGGCCGACCGGCCGGACGAGTTGGACGACAAGATCGAGGAGATGATCGCGGTGAAGAAGCCGGTCCTGTTCGACTGCCGCGTGGCGAGCCTCGCCAACTGCTTCCCGATGATCCCGTCGGGCAAGGCGCATAACGAGATGCTGCTCGGCGAGGAGGTGTCGGACGACGACATCGGCCAGGCGATCGGCGCCGAAGGCAAGATGCTGGTCTGACGCCCGGCCGTCGATCCCGCAACGCTCCCGTTTCCTTCGTTCGGCCCTGACCCGTCCGGATCGCTTCAATCCGGACGGGACGGGCTCCAGCCAATGAGCCACGGATATGAACGCCATGACCACGCCCGGGCAGTCCCATTCGGCCTATTTCCTTGATGACGCGCCGAAGACCACCGAGAGGCACACCCTCTCGGTTCTCGTCGACAACGAGCCCGGCGTCCTCGCCCGGGTGATCGGCCTGTTCTCGGGCCGCGGCTACAATATCGACAGCCTGACGGTCTCGGAGACCGAGCACGAGAAGCATCTCTCGCGCATCACCATCGTCACCACCGGTACCCCGATGGTGATCACCCAGATCAAGAACCAGCTCGATCGCATGGTTCCGGTGCACCGGGTGATCGACCTGACCGTCTCGGGTCCGGCGCTGGAGCGCGAACTGGCGCTGATCAAGGTGCGCGGCACCGGCGAGATGCGCGTCGAGGCGCTGCGGCTGGCGGAGGCCTTCAACGCCCGCGTGATGGACGCCACCACCGAGAGCTTCATCTTCGAGATCACCGGCAAGGGCGACAAGATCGACCAGTTCGTCTCGATCATGGTCCCGCTCGGCCTGGTCGAGGTCTCGCGCACCGGCGTCGCCGCCATCCGGCGCGGCCCGGAACGGACCTGATCCAGGCATCACCGGGTGGCCCCTCCGGCCAGCCGGTGACGCATTACCGCAGTGCCGCAACGCGAGGCCCCGGTCCTGCGCCGGGGCTTCGGCATTCTTGCTACACCCTTGGCGATTTCATGAAAAAGTCGCCGTCCGGTCAGCTGTCTGACAGGCTGAAAACGCTATAAACGGGGCGTTCGCGGTGCTTCGGCTGCGAACTGTTTCTCCCGAAAAAGCGACCCCAATCCGTCATGAGCGAATCGACTTTGCTTCGCGCAGCCGCCATCGGTGCGCGCGCCCGGGCTGCCACTCCGAGTGTCGGGCTCGTCTTCGCTCTCCTGTTCGCGACGGTCTGCGTCCCGATCTTCGCCGTGAAGGTCGCGCCGCTCAACGACTACATCAACCATCTCGCGCGCATGCACGTGATGGCGGTCGGGGCCTCGGATCGTTTCCTGTCGGATTTCTACGCGGTCGACTGGCAGCTTCTGCCCAATCTGGCGATGGATCTGGTCGTGCCGCGGCTGGCACGGGTCTTCGACATCTATGTGTCGGGCCAGATCTTCGTCGCGCTGACCATGTTCATGCTCGCCTCCGGGCCGATGGCGATCAGCTGGGCGCTCAACCGGCGCTTCGAGCCGTGGCCGCTGGTGGCGTTCCTGATCCTCTACAATCAGGTCTTCCTGGTCGGCCTGATGAACTACCTGATGGGCGCCGGCTTCGCCATGTGGGGCCTGGCCGCCTGGATCGTGCTGCGCGAGCGGTCGATGGCGCTGCGCATGGTGGTATCGGGCGCCGTCGTGGCGCTGACCTTCCTGTGCCATCTCTGCGCCGTCGGGCTCTACGGCCTCGCCATCGGCTCCTATGAGCTCTGGCTCTGGTATCGCCGCGGGCTGAAGGTCGATCGCCGCCTGGCGTTCGATTTCGCCGCGCTGGCCGTGCCGGCGCTGCCGATCGTTCCGCTCCTGCTGGCGAGCGCCACCTGGGGGCTGGCGGCCGAATACGAGTGGAGCGCGCAGGGCAAGCTCGATTCGATCACCATGATCTTTCGGGCCTATTCGGACCCGATCGACATTGCCGTGCTGGTGGTTTGTGCCGCCGCGCTGGCCTGGGCGGCGCGGCGTTCGCTGATCAGCTTCCATCCGGCGGCGGCGGTGTTCGCTGTCGTCAGCTGTGCGGTCTTCCTGGCTCTGCCGACCGTTCTGTTCGGCTCCTACATGGCCGACCAGCGCCTGCCGGTGGCGATGCTGCTGACGCTGATCGGCTTCGGCAGCATCCGTCTCGGCCAGCCGGCCGTGGCGCGGGCGTTCATCTTGCTGGTCCTGGCGATCTCGACCATCCGGGTCGGCGACGTGACCGCGCAGTGGCTGCATCTGGCCAAAGCGCATGACGAATTCCGTGCGGTCGTCCAGGGTCTCGACCGCGGCCAGAAGTTCATCGTCGCCTATGCGGACGAACCGCAGCTCAGCCAGCGCGAGCAGGATGCGATCAGCCATCTGGCCAGCACCGCCGTGATCGAGCGCTCGGCCCTGGTCTCGACCGAGTTCACCGTGCCGGGCAAGCAGATCCTGCGCGTGCGCCGGCCCTATGAGGACCGCGTCGACACCGAGGACGGCACGCCGCCGAATATCAGCCAGCTGATCGCCGCCACGATGGTCGAAGGTGCGGCGACCGGCCACTATTGGGATCGCTGGCAGGAGAAGCACGATTTCGTCCTGGTGCTGTTCACCGAGCGCGGCCGCGCCAATCCGGATCCCGACCTCCTGTCGCTGGTCCATGACGGCAACGGCTTCCAGCTCTACGAAATCCTGCGCTGACCGCTGACCGGGCGGTACTGCGGCGGCTCGCGGGCCGGGTGCCGGCCCGGACCGGCGTGACGGCGGCGAGGTCTGCGTTTTTTGCTGCAGTGCAGCGATATGCCGTCCCAAGCATGCTTGGACGGCATGGCTGGCCCACGCGACGGCGTTTTCGGCGTCTGCGACCGGATTCCGCGCCCTTGCAGGCGTTCGGACGGTTGCCCTCCGTGGTCTCTCCCGCTAAACCGCTCCACGATTTTCGCGCCCCGCGTCTCATCGCGACCGGGCGAGATCAGTCCAGCCGACAACACCCGAACCGGGGGGAACGCTTCCATGCGCGTCTATTACGATCGTGATGCCGACATCAATCTGATCAAGGGCAAGAAGGTGGCCATCGTCGGCTACGGCAGCCAGGGCCGCGCCCATGCCCTGAACCTGAAGGACAGCGGCGTCGCGGAAGTCACGATCGCGCTGAAGCTCGGCTCGGCCACGGTGAAGAAGGTCGAGGCCGACGGCCTGACCGTGAAGTCGGTGGCCGATGCCGCAGCCTGGGCCGACCTGATCATGATGTGCGCTCCGGACGAGCTGCAGGCCGACATCTACAACGACCACATCGCCCCGAACATCCGCGACGGCGCCGCGATCGCCTTCGCGCACGGCCTCAACGTGCATTTCAATCTGATCGAGGCCAAGTCCACGGTCGACGTGATCATGATCGCCCCGAAGGGCCCGGGCCACACCGTGCGCTCCGAGTATCAGCGCGGCGGCGGCGTGCCCTGCCTGATCGCGATTCATCACGACGCCTCCGGCAACGCCCACGATCTGGCGCTGTCCTATGCCTGCGGCGTCGGCGGCGGCCGCTCGGGCGTCATCGAGACGACCTTCAAGGAAGAGTGCGAGACCGACCTGTTCGGCGAGCAGGTGGTGCTCTGCGGCGGCCTGGTCGAACTGATCCGCGCCGGCTTCGAGACGCTGGTCGAGGCGGGCTACGCCCCCGAGATGGCCTATTTCGAATGCCTGCACGAAGTGAAGCTGATCGTCGACCTCATCTATGAGGGCGGCATCGCCAACATGAACTACTCGATCTCGAACACCGCCGAGTTCGGCGAGTATGTCACCGGCCCACGCATCATCACGGACGAGACCCGCGCCGAAATGCGCCGCGTGCTCAAGGACATCCAGTCCGGCGCCTTCACCACCGAGTGGATCCGCGAGTGCAAGGCCGGCCAGCCCAAGTTCAAGGCCACCCGCCGCCTGAACGACGCTCACCCGATCGAAGAGGTCGGCGTCAAGCTGCGCGGCATGATGCCCTGGATCAAGCAGAAGGCCCTGGTCGACAAGACCCGGAACTGAGTTCGCAAAAGCCGGTCCTCGGACTGAAGACAATCGCCGTCCGTGCATTATGCGCGGACGGCAATTTTATGTTGAGGGGCCCGCAACCCTGCCGCATACTGCCTTCCGAAAGGTGACGGGGGGAGAACGGATGCGATGGGAGAGTGCGACGGAACTGCACAAGGAGTTGGTGGCAGATTATCTCCCGGCAGCAGACGAGACCGCGCTGCCGGCCGGCGTGCATGGTGTTGCCGGAGGGGATCGCCGCTCGCCCTTGCGAAACACCGTTCTGGCGCCGGGCTTTGCGATCGGGATCGGCATTATTGATCAGGGCGGCAGGCGCAGCTACGGCATCGGCATTACGGTGCAGTCCACCCGAGACCTCGCATCTCCCGTCATCGACGAGATCGCCAGCCGCAGTCATGGCGAATTCGAGGTTGTCGTCGGCGGCCGGGTTCGGCCCGCGACCGGCTGGCATCTGACGCAGTGCAATCCGCTCAGGATCGGTTGCAGTGTCGGTCATCCGGACGTGTCGGCGGGAACGCTGGGCTGTTTCGTGCGTTCGAAGGCTGGCGGGCGAGCGGGCTTTCTGTCGAATAATCATGTGCTCGCGAGTTCGAACCGCGCGAAAGTCGGCGATCCGATCTTCCAGCCCGGCCGCTTCGACGGCGGCCAGCAAGCCGACACGGTAGCCACGCTCGCCGGGTTTGCCCCGATCACCTTCGCGAACACGACCAATGGCTTCGATGCCGCTTGGGCGCGGCATCTGGCGCGCCAGCCCGATTTCGACCCGGTCACACTGTTGGACACCGGCGGCCGCCGCCACGGCACCATCCCCGACGGCGCTGTCAGCGAGCTCCTGCCCGGGATGCATGTCGTCAAGGTCGGGCGGAGCTCCGGCTTGACGTTCGGGCGGGTCAGGCAGGTCAATGTGTGCAATCTCAACGTACCTTACGGCAATAAATACGCCCGATTTGACGGCCAATTTCAGTTTGAAAGCCGCTCGGCTGCGCCTTTCGCCTTGCCCGGAGATAGTGGCAGCGTCATTGTGGACGACGATTGTCGGGTTGCGGGCCTGCTCTTCGCGGTGACTTCATCCGGTGGTACCTTCGGGACGGGTCTCGCCTATGCGTCGCCGATGGAGCCAATCCTGACCGCTCTGGATCTCGAAATCGTATCAGGGTGATGCCATGTCCGAACTCACTGAAATGGACCGAGCCATCGCGGCTCAAAGCGAGCTTGCGGATGCGCTCTCGTCGGTCCGCGGCGTGAATGGCATCGGCGTCGGAGCCGGCCGTGTGCCGGGCACCTATGCGCTCTATGTCGCCGTTTCCGACAAGCGCGCCGCCAAGTCCGTCCCGGACAGCTGCTCAGGTCTCGACGTTGTGGTGGATGTCGTCGGCAGAGTCTCGCATCTCTGACCGCCGAAGGTGAGGGCACTGCGCCATATCAAGGTCGGAACCGGAGCCGCGGGGCATGCTGGCGGCGTGTTCCAAGGAGACCAAGGTGCCGCAACCCCAATCGACCGGGCATGATACCGACCATTTTTGGCTGGACGGACCCGAACCGGCGCTTGCGGCCGTCGACTCGCGTATCGAAGGGCTGACCTCGGGCGAGGCCGACGAGCGGCTGGCGCGGTATGGGCTCAACGACGTCGCGCAGGAGCGCCGGCGCGGCATCGCCGGCAAGATCCTGCGGCGGCTGGCCGAGCCGATGGTCGCGATCCTGCTGGCCGCGGCGGCGGTTTCGGGTGCGACCGGGGAGTGGCCGAGCTTCGTCATCATTCTGGCCATCGTCGCCGCCTCGATCGCGCTCGACGTGGTCCAGGAGCATCGCGCCGAGGCGACGGCGGATGCGCTCAAGAAGTCGGTCGCGATCCATGCCGACGTGCTGCGCGACGGCGCCGTGCAGCGCCTCCCGGTCGACCAGCTGGTGCCCGGCGACGTGGTCCGGCTGGAGGCCGGCGACCTGGTGCCGGCCGACGGGATCGTGCTGGCGGCCAACGGTGCGCGGGCCGACGAGGCGCTCTTGACCGGCGAACCTCTGCCGGTCGACAAGCGTCCCGGCCCGAGCGGGGCGACGGATGCGGCGGACGCCACGGACGCCCTGTTCGGCGGCACCGGCCTGGTCAGCGGCTCGGCCACGATGCTGGTGCTGAGGACCGGCGCCGCGACCCGCTTCGGCGGCATCGCCACGGCCCTGCAGGCTGCCGAGGTGCCGACCGCCTTTGAGGTCGGGTTGCATCGGCTCGGCGTGCTGATCGTCCGGCTGACCGTGTTCCTGGTGCTCGGCGTCCTCTTGGCGCATCTGGTCTCGCACCGGCCGGTGGTCGAGTCCTTCCTGTTCGCCGTCGCGCTGGCGGTCGGTCTGACGCCGGAACTCCTGCCGATGATCGTCACCGTGTCGCTGTCGCGCGGCGCGTTGCGCATGGCCGAGCGCAAGGTGGTGGTGAAGCGGCTCGGGGCAATCCACGATCTCGGCTCGATGGACGTGCTTGCGACCGACAAGACCGGCACGCTGACGGAAGCCCGCATCGCGTTGACCGGCCATCTGGGCGTCGACGGCCAAGCGAGCAATCGCGTCCTGATGCTCGCCGCCGCCAATGCGGCGCTCGGTACCGGCATCCGCAGCCCGCTCGACGATGCGATCCTGGCCGGCGATGGGGCGGCGGCCGCAGCCGGCTGGACGCGCATTGCGGATATCCCGTTCGATTTCGAGCGCCGGCGGGTCGCCGTCCTCGCCGAGCGGGACGGCGAGCGGATCGTGATCGTGAAGGGCGCGCCGGAGGAAGTGCGCGTCCGTGCGACCCGCATCGAACTCTCGGACGGCACGCTCGTACCGCTCGACGCGCCGGCCGCCGCGCGCCTGGAGGCCTTCGAGGCGGCGCGCGCTGCGGAGGGGATGCGGCTGCTGGCGGTCGGCTGGCACCCGGCGGCCGGCCTGGAGCGGCTCGACGAGGCCGGCGAGGCGGAACTCGTCTTCGCCGGCTGGTGCGTCTTCGTCGATCCGCCCAAGGCCTCCGCGGCCGCAGCCGTCCTGCGCCTGAAGGCGGCCGGCGTGCATGTCAAGGTGATCTCTGGCGACGCGGCGCCGGTCGTCCAGCATCTGGTCGCGACTCTCGGCCTGCCGCATCACGGCCTGCTCACCGGCCACGAGATCGAGGCCATGACCGACAGCGCGCTGGCGCATCGGGTCGGATCGGTCGATCTCTTCGCCCGCGTCTCGCCGGACCAGAAGCTGCGCATCATCCGGGCCCTCAAGGCGCGCGGCCACCGGGTCGGCTTCATCGGCGACGGCATCAACGACGCGCCGGCCATCAAGGCGGCCGATGTCGGGCTCTCGGTCGAGGGGGCGACGGACGTGGCGCGCGCGGCCGCCGATATGATCCTGCTCGCGCCCGATCTCGGTGTCCTCGCCGATGGCATCGACGAGGGCCGGCGGACCTACGCCAACATCATGAAATATGTCCGCATGGGCACCTCGTCGAACTTCGGCAATATGCTGTCCATGGCGATCGCCTCGCTGATGATCCCGTTCCTGCCGCTCACCCCCGTGCAGGTACTGATCAACAACCTGCTCTACGATCTCTCCGAGGTCGGCATCCCGTTCGACCGGGCCGATGCGCAGGAGACCGCGCGTCCGCACGGCTGGGACATGGCCGACATCCTGCGCTTCACGCTGGTCATGGGGCCGCTTTCCTCGGTGTTCGATCTCCTGACCTTTGCGCTCCTGGCTCTGGTCTTCTCCGCCGAGCCGGCGGAATTCCGCACCGCCTGGTTCGCCGAATCCATGACCACCCAGATCCTGGTCATCTTCGTCATCCGCACCGCCGCGCCGGCCTGGACCAGCCGCCCGCACCGGGTGCTGGTCGCCACCTCGCTCGGCGCCCTGGCCGTGGCGCTCCTCCTGGCGCTGACTCCGCTCGGCGCCCCCTTCGGCTTCGTTCCCCTGCCGCCGACCTTGCTCGCGACCCTCGCCGCGCTGGTGGTCGGCTATCTGGGGCTCGCCGAATTCGTCAAGCGTTGGGCCATGGCGCCGCCCCGGCGGGGACGATCCCGGATGTCGCGAGGGACTGCCGGCCACGGCGGGTGAACCGGAATTGGCGGCTGCTTGGCTTGGCCCTAAGATCAGGGCAGCACGACACTCCGGCGGTCCATACGCTGCCGAAGCCTTGGTCTCTCATTCGATGTGATCCATGCCCATCCGCATCGCCACCTTCAACGTCGAGAACCTGATGCGGCGGCATACGGCCGAGCGCGACCGGCATACCGGGGCCTGGATCCCGGATGCGGCGGTCGGGCTCTACGACCATGCCAACGAGGCCGAGGGGCGGCTGATCGAACGGGCGGTGCAGATCGGGATCTCCGACGACCAGCGCCAGATGACCGCGCAGGCGATCCGCGATCTCGATGCCGACATCGTCTGCCTGCAGGAGGTCGACGACCTGCGCGCCCTGCGCTACTTCCACGACCGCTACCTGAAGAAGGCGATCGACGAGCCCTACGAGGAATTCGCGCTGCTGCAGGGCAATGACAGCCGCGGCATCGATGTCGCCGTGATGGCGCGGCGCGGCTATCCGATCAAGGTCAAGAGCCACGCCACGCTGACCTATCGCGACCTGAACCTCTTCAACGACGACCTGCGCCGCGGCGGACATACCGAGGACGACCGCATCTTCCGGCGCGATTGCCTGGAGGTCGAGGTCGAGATCGCCGGCAAGGTGCTCGACATCTTCGTCTGCCATCTGAAATCGATGGGCGGCGACCGCGATCGGACCATGGCGATCCGGCGGGCCGAGGCGCGCGCCGTGCGCCGGATCGTCGAGCGCAAATACGACCAGCGCGCCCGCTTCTGCAACTGGATGATCTGCGGCGACATGAACGACTATCGCGAGAAGATCGCCGTCAAGCGAACCCGCGAGGGGCCGCCGGACTGGACGCCGGTCAAGGCCGAGGCGTCCGGGCTCGATCCCTTCTTCGCCGACCGCTTCGCCATCAACCTGATCGAACGGCTGCCCTGGGAGGAGCGCTGGACGCATTGGTGGGGCGAGGGCAAGGAACTGTCGCAGCTCGACTACATCTTCGCCTCGCCGGCGCTCGCCGCCGCCAATCCGCGCGCGAAGCCGGAGATCGTCCGCCGCGGGCTGCCGTTCCGGGTGCCGGCACGCGCGCGCAATCCGGACGGCACCCCGTTCGAGCGCTATCCGCGCGTCGGTTTCGATCGGCCGAAGGCGTCCGATCATTGCCCGGTGGTGATCGAACTCGAAATCCCCGACGACGGCCGGAGCCCGGCGTGACGGGTACGGCGATGGATGCGCCCGTCGTTCGGGTCGAGGCGGTCGACCTGGTCATCCGGCCGGGCCGGCACGGCTTCGCGCCCGAAGACGAGGCCCGCATCGCGGCGCGCTGGGCCGAAACCCTCGCGGCCAAGCCGGAGGTCTGGAACGGGCCGTTCTTCCTGTTCGAGCGGGCCGGTTTCGAGACGCGAGACGGCGCCGCCGTCTTCGCGGGCGAGGGCGCGCTGACCGATTTCGCCAGCTACTTGGACTGGCGCGCCCTTGACCCGCCGGACCCCCGTTTCCGCCATGTCTTCCCGGTCGGCGCGATCCTGACCGCCGACCGCCGCCTGGTGGTCGGCCGCATGTCGCCGCACACCGCCAATGGCGGGCGCCTCTATCCCCCGTCGGGATCCTTCGATCCGCACGATCTGGTCGTCGGTCCGGACGGGCGCGTCCGGCTCGATCCGCTCGCCAACATCCTGCGCGAGATCGCCGAGGAGATCGGCTTCGACGCGTCCGGCTGGCCGCGCGCTCCCGGCTGGCTGGTGGTCGAGTCCGGGCCGCGCCGCCATGCCGTCGTGGCGCTGATCGAGGCGCCGATGACGGCGGTGGAGATCGAGGCCGCCGCCGGCCCCCACATGGCCGCCGATCCGGAGCGCGAACTCGACCGGCTGGTCTTTCCGGCCTTCGGCGAGCGGCTCGACCCCGCCGTCTCGCCGCGCTACGTCAACCGGCTGCTGGACCATCTGGCGGGTCTACAACCGTAACCGCCGGGCTTGCGCCCACGCCCCGCTCCGGGCCCTATCGGGGCTCGCGCCGTAAAACAGGAGAATCCCCCCTCATGGCCGAGCGCCGCTATGCCGTCCTCGACGTGTTCACCAGCCGCCCCCTGGAGGGCAATCCGCTGGCCGTGGTGCTCGATGCCGACGGGCTCGATACCGCGGCGATGCAGCGGATCGCCGCGGAGTTCAATCTGTCGGAGACGGTCTTCGTGCTGCCGGCCGAGAACCCCGCGCACAGCGCGCGGCTGCGCATCTTCACGCCGGCGCGCGAACTGGCCTTCGCCGGCCATCCGACCGTCGGCACCGCCTGCCTGCTGGCGAGCCAGCGCTTCGCCAGCTTGCCGGACGGCATCGATGCGGTGCTGGCGCTGGAGGAGCAGGTCGGGCTGGTCCGGACCGCCGTCCGGCTCAAGCCCGACGCGCCGGCCTATGCCGAGTTCGACATGCCGCGCCTGCCCGAGGCCGACGCAACGGAACTCGGCGGCAAGACCGAGATCGCGCTCGCGCTCGGGCTCCTGCCCGTCGAAGTCGGCTTCGAGAACCATGTGCCGAGCGTCTGGGGCGCCGGCAACCATCCCTTCGCCTTCGTGCCCGTCGAAGGCGTCGCCGCCATGCGCAAGGCGAAGCCGGATATGGCCGGCTGGGCGGCGGCCTTCGGAACCTGCCCGTGGGTCTATCTCTACTGCCGCGAGACGCTCTTCCACGATTCGAGCTTCCACGCGCGCATGTTCGCGCCCGGCGCCGGCATCGTCGAAGACCCGGCGACCGGGTCGGCGGTCGCGGCGATGACGGGCGTCATCAACCATTTCGACGACCTGCCCGACGGTACCTACCGGTATCGCATCGAGCAGGGCTTCGAGATGGGCCGGCCGAGCCTGATCGATCTGGAGATCGAGGTCGGCGCCTCCAAGGTGACCGCAGGCCGCATCGGCGGTCATGCGGTCCGCGTCATGCAGGGGACGCTGGAGGCCTGAGCCCCCGCGTCCGACGGCGACCCGGCCTCAGTTGGCGGCCTTCGGCGCCTCGTTGATCGGCTGGAAGGCGAAGGGGGCCTCGGCATTGTCCGGATCGACCACGACCCGGACGGCGCCGACGATCGCCTCGCCCATCACCTGCAGGCGGGTGACGTTCGGCACCGGCTTCAGGTCGGTGCCGTAGAAGGGCGTGACCAGGAAGATGTGGTTGTCGCCGTTGATCACCAGCACCGGCTTGCCGAAGGCGCGCGCGCCGCGCTCGACCGCCTTGATGGTGTCGACGAAGCCGGACGCGACCGGAACCGCCGGCTCGCTCTGCTTGATGTCCCAGACGTCGGCCTGCCAGGCGATCACCATGGCGGAGAGATTGTCGGCCTTGGCCTTGGCGAAGGCGGCGTCGAGCCAGGCGACATTGGCCTTGTTGCGGGCGAAATACTCGTTGACGGTGTCGAGGTCGCGCGGCTCGAAATTGTTGTTGGAGCCCGGCACATGCACGGCGGCGAACAGCACGCCGTTCTTGACCCAGCGCGCATTCTCGACGAAGCCCGAGCCGTCGGTCGCCTTCATCTCCGGCATCACATCGGCCTGGCGCTCGACCGCGATGGCGGCCTTGGCGAGCGGCTTGCCGTCGAAGAACATTTGACGAACCTTGGTCAGCCGCTCGGTCGGCTTGAACTTGCCGGCCCGATCGCGGTGGCAGTCGGTCCATTCGTTGTCGCCGATGGCGTAGACCAGCGGCTGCTCGAAGGTCGCGAACTGGTCCTTCACCTTCTGGAAATTCTCGTCCGTGCAGGGCGTCGAGCCGGACTTGATGTCGCCGACATGGACCGAGAATTCCGGCTTCGCCTTGTTGATCTTGGCGATCAGCGCATCGAAGCGGGCATAGTCGTCGGGCAGCTTGTAGGGCATGTCGCCGAGCGCGATGAAGGCGAAGGCGCGCGGGCCGCCGATCTCGGTGGCGTGGGCCGGCATGGCGGAGGTGGAGAGCGTGAGGGCGGCGGCGACGGTGAGCGCGAGACGCATGGCAGGATCATCCTGGTGGGAGGCTGCCGCCCTGGTAGCCGGGCCGTGCGACAGACCCGTGACGGCGGCGATCCCGCGCGCGACGGGCCGACGGTTGGACCGTGGCCGATTGTGTTCCCCCCGACCCGCTGCGACCCGCGCCGCGGGCTCAGCGCCGACCGGTCAGACGGCGCCACAGGCCGGCGGGCGACCAGGCGGCCGGCTTCAAGCGCCCGGAGCGACGGCGCCGGGCCGGCTTGTCGGCGGGCGGTTCGCTGCGGGTGATTGCAAGCGCATGATTGACCACCGTCGGCAGCGGCACGGGCACGTGGTTCGCCGGCAGGGTCTCGCCGAGGGCCCGCCACATGGCCCGATCCAGGAACAGGTCGTGGACGAGCCGCGATTCCTGCGTGCGCCGCTCCTCGTCCCAGCCGCTGCGCTCCGGGCTGGCCAGCTTCAGGGTCGTCGGCGCCGGCGAATGGGCGACCCGCACCCAGTCCTGGCTCAGGAACTTGCGCCACATGTTGAGATCGGAGGCGACGCCGGGCGGTCCGGGGCTCCAGCCGACCGGCAGCCGCCGGTAGGCGTCCATCCGGTGGCCGGCGCAGGTCGGGCCGAAGCAGTTCCAGAGTTCGTCGATCATCCGCCGGCGGACCGCGGGATCGGCCGGCGTTTCGTCGATCGCCCGGATCGCCAGGTTGGGGGCGATCATGACATGCCGCGTATGGGCGAAGTCGGCGTCGCGCAGCAGGCCGACGAGGGCCTTCAGATGCAGCGGCCCCCAGATATCGTCGTCGCCGCAATAGGCGACCGCATCCGCCTTGGCCGCGGACAGGACCTCGTGACGCCAGGCGTCGCCGTTGCCCGCGCCTTTGGGGAAGACATGGAGGGCGACGCGGTCGTCGGTGGCGGCGAAATGGCGGACGAGATCGTGGGTGTGCGGCGGCGACCCGTCGGCGACCACCGCCAGGCGCAGGTTGCGATAGGTCTGGCGCAGGATGCTGCGGATGGCGAATTCGATGGTCCGGCCGTGATCGAAGGTCGGAATGATGACGAGAAAGCGCATGACGGTCTCCGCGGGGCGCCGGGACCCTAGATCATCCGGCCGGGCTGCGGAACCGTGCCGCAATGCCGGATTGCGGGTCGGTTCCGGGGGCCGCGGGGCCGTTCGTCCACACCCAATGGGCGTCCCGGTAAACCGTTGTTTCCTCCCCGGCGAAAAATGCTCTAGGTGTCGCGGTGCGACGGATGCTTGCGGATCCGTCGAACCTTGATCCCTTTTGCGGTCCGGGTCTCCCGGACCGTCCTGCGCACCTGGACGGAGGGTGACGACATGGCTTTGGAATTCGTACAGGACGCCCCGCGCCCGATCGGCCGGTCGGCGCGGGTGACGGAAGGCGTGTCGATCGACGGCGTCGTGATCGAGCGGCTGGAGCCGAATGCGGACGGCCGCGGCCGGCTGATCGAACTGATCACCACCCGCGACGGGCTGGCCGAACCGATCGTGCACGTCTATCAGGTCGTTGCCGAAGCGGGCAGCCGGCGCGGCTGGGTCTATCACAAATGGCAGTTCGACCGGCTCGCCTTCACGCTTGGCCGCTTCGAGATCCATCTGGTCGATATCCGCGACGGCTCGCCGACCCGTGGTGCGCGCATGGTGATCGAGGCCGGCGAGGCCAATCCGATCCGCCTGCGCATTCCGCCCCATGTCGCCCATGCGGTCATCAACACGGGGCCGACGACCTGCTTCATCAACATGCCGACCCAAGTCTACGACCCCGACAACCCGGACAAGTTCCGCTATTCGGGCGATCTGGACGATCTCGCCACCGTCCCGGCGGCCTGAGGCCGATCACGGACCCGGGGCGGTCGCGGCTTGCCTCGGCCGGTTGCCCGGTGCCGCCGTCAGGGCGACGACGGTGGCGCTCATTCGGCAACGGCCTCTTGCCAAGCGGGCTGTGTAAAGCTATTCGAAATCGATCCGGCGCAGACTGCGTGCGGGACGCCGGCATGCTGTCGGCACTGGGACCAGAACCGAACGACCGCGTGATGACCATCGCGACCGCCACGACACCGCACGATGCGACCGCTTCGGTCGCCGCTGCCGTGCGTCTGCGCGTTCCCGCGCCGCGGCCGGCCGCTCAGCTTCTGTCCTCGCTTCTTCTCCTTACCGGCCCCTGAGCGCCGGCTGGCCCTTCGTGGCCGGGTACTCAGGGGATGCGCAACCGACCAGGCACCGAACCATCGGCGCCGATGGACGACGGCCGAGAGCCCGTCCCGAGCGCCCGGAACCATCCGAGAGGAAGCCCATGACCGCCGAGAACCGCACCGCCGACGCCGTATCCGCCCCCGCCCGGGACCGGGTCATCATCTTCGACACCACGCTGCGTGACGGCGAGCAGTCGGCCGGCGCCTCGATGACCTACGAGGAGAAGCTGCAGGTCGCCGAACTGCTCGACGCGATGGGCGTCGATATCATCGAGGCCGGCTTCCCGATCGCCTCGATCGGCGACTTCGAGGCGGTCAGCGAGATCGCCCGCAACACCCAGAACGCGGTCATCGCCGGTCTCGCCCGCGCCATCCCGGCCGATATCGCCCGCTGCGGCGAGGCCGTGCGCCACGCCAAACGCCCGCGCATCCACACCTTCGTGTCGACCTCGCCGATCCATCTGAAGTACCAGATGAATAAGTCGCTCGATCAGGTGATCGACATCATCAACGCCACCGTCGCCCAGGCGCGCGGCTTGGTCGAGGATGTCGAGTGGTCGGCGATGGATGCCACCCGCACCCCGATCGACGATCTCTGCCGCTGCGTCGAGGCGGCCATCCGCTGCGGCGCGACCACCATCAACCTGCCCGACACGGTCGGCTATGCCACGCCCGAGGAATACGAGGCGATGTTCCGGCAGGTGATCGAGCGCGTGCCGGGCGCCGACAAGGCGATCTTCTCGGCCCATTGCCACGACGATCTCGGCTTGGCCACCGCCAACTCGCTGGCCGCCCTGCGCGGCGGCGCGCGGCAGATCGAATGCACCGTCAACGGCCTCGGCGAGCGCGCCGGCAATGCGTCGCTGGAGGAGGTCGTCATGGCCATCCGCACCCGCGCCGACCGGCTGCCCTATGTCACCGGCGTCAAGACGCCGATGCTGGTGCAGGCCTCGCGGCTGGTCTCGGCCGTCTCCGGTTTCGCCGTGCAGTACAACAAGGCGATCGTCGGCAAGAACGCCTTCGCGCATGAGAGCGGCATCCACCAGGACGGCATGCTCAAGAACAACGAGACCTACGAGATCATGCGTCCCGAGGATGTCGGCGTGCGCGCGACTAACCTGGTCATGGGCAAGCATTCCGGCCGCCATGCCTTCAAGGAGAAGATGAAGGAGCTCGGTTTCGAACTGGGCGACAACGCCTTCGAGGACGCCTTCCGCCGTTTCAAGGACCTGGCCGACCGCAAAAAGCATGTCTACGACGAAGACATCGAGGCGCTGGTCGAGGACGAGATCTCCAGCGCTGGCGAATCCGTCAAGGTGATGGCGCTGACCGTCATCGCCGGCACCGGCGGGCCGCAGAAGGCGATCATCACGATGGACGTGAACGGCACCCACGTCACCAAGGAGGCCAACGGCACCGGCCCGGTCGACGCCACCTTCAACGCCATCACGTCGATCTGGCCGCACCAGGCCAAGCTGTCGCTCTACCAGGTCCATGCGGTCACCGAGGGCACCGACGCCCAGGCGGAGGTTTCCGTGCGCCTGGAGGAGAACGGCCGCATCGCCACCGGCCGCGGCGCGGATGTCGACACGCTGGTCGCCTCGGCCAAGGCCTATGTGTCGGCCCTCAACAAGTTGACCGTGCGCCGGCAGTCGCCGATCGTCAACGTCGCCGGCGCCGAGCCGATCCGGATCGGCGAGCGGGTCTGAAGGCGCGGGCCGAAGCGATCTGACCGAGCATTCTGAAGGCGAGGGGCGGCCATCGGTCGCCCCTTTTCGCATCGCGACTGGCCCCTGGCACTGGGCGTCGGCGGAAGGGCTTGGTGCGACGAGGGAGATCCGTCAGCGCGCCGGATAGGCACCGCCGCCACCGGGGCGGTCCGGTGGGGCGAGGGCCAGCACGTCGGTGACTTCGGCCGGCTGCGGGCCGGCCGGCTGGCCGCGCTTCGGCATGTGGGCGACGAAGGGCATCAGTTGCAGGCGCGCGATGCCGAGGATGCGGCGCAGTTCGCCGACCGGGTGCGCGTGTTCGTCGGCGCGGATGTCGAGCAGCGGATAGGCCTCGGCGCCGTGGACCCTGAGCGCAGCCGACTGCTTTCCGCGCCGGTCGCCGCCGGCCGCATCGCCCGCCTCCAGCGCACGTATCAGCCGCTCGTCGAGCGGCTCCGCGGCCGAGTACCGGAAGGCCGCCGCCATGGCGTCGATCACCTCCGGTCCCGTCAGCATGTTGCCCTGGACGGCGAAATCCGTGCCGACGATCTGCCCGGCCCAGGGCGTGCAGGCGCTTCCGGTCCAGGCGCTCGCGCGTCCGGCTCCGTCGACCACGCCGATCTGGCGCAGGTCCGCCGCCTCGTCTTCGGCCAGCACCGCCGCGAGGGCGGCTTCGGCTTCCTCGCCATTCGCGAGCCGGTCGAGCACGGCCAGCGCCAGATAGGGATTGACCCAGGACTGGGTCGAGACCGCGCCGGTGGCGGCCATCGTGAACGGGCACATCGACCCGACCGCCGGCACGGCGGTGGCGACCGCGACGCCGAGATGGCCGGTCGCCGCGCAGCGCGCGACGATCGAGAAGGTGTTCAGTTCCATCGCTCGGGTTCCCTCATACCAACGGCCCGGGATGCTGACGCATCGGGCCGTTGAAGCAACGCGAATTTCTCATATGCGACAGAGGCATGAGAAATTCGCGTATCGAATACCGGCGATCACTTTCAATGACCGCCGGTATCACAGGCTCAGATGGCGCGCGATCTCGGCCGCCGCGCCGGGGGCGCCGGCCGAACCGGAATCGACGATCTCGCCGCGATCCATCACCACGAAGCGGTCGGCAACCGCCAGCGCGAAGGGGATATGCTGCTCGACCAGCAGGATGCCGGTCGCGCTGCGGCCGCGCTCGGCGCGCAGCACCCCGCCGAGCCGTTCGATCACCGAGGGCTGCAGGCCTTCCGTGATCTCGTCGACCAGCAGGAGCTTCGGGTCGGCGGCGAGAGAACGAGCCATCAGGAGCATCTTCTGCTCGCCGCCGCTGAGCGTGCCGGCCCGCTGGCGGATGCGTTCGAGCAGGAACGGGAAGGAGCGCTCGACGGCCGCCCGGGCCTTCGGCCAGTTACGGTCGGAGGCGAGCGCGAGGCGGATGTTCTCCTCCACCGACAGGTCCTGGAACAGCGACTTCTCCTGCGCCACATAGGCGACGCCGCGCCGCGCGATCCGATGCGGGGCCTCGCGCGTCACGTCCGCGCCGCCGATCGCGATCCGGCCGGCGAGCTTGGGCAGGTAGCCCATGATGCTCTTCAGGAGCGTCGACTTGCCGGTGCCGTTCTTGCCGAGCACGGCCAGGATCTCGCCGGGCGCGACAGACAGGGCGATGTCCCTGAGGACGACCGCCTCGCCGTAGCCGGCCGAGATCGCGTCGATGTCGAGGGCGGGCGTCATCGGGCGGCCTCCGCGGGGGCGCCGTGATGGCCGGCGCCGGCATAGATCTGCTTGACGGTCTCCGAGCCGACCACCTCCTCGACGGTGCCGTCGAGCACGAGGCGGCCCTGGTGCAGCACGACGACGCGCGAGGAGATTTCGCGGACGAAGTCGAGATCGTGCTCGACCAGCAGGATGCACAGCCGCTCTTGCGTGGCGAGATCGGTCAGGATGCCGCCGATCAGCATCCGCTCGGCCTTGGAGAGGCCGGCGGTCGGCTCGTCGAGCAGCAAGACCTTCGGCTCAAGTGCGAGCACCATGGCGAGTTCGAGCGCCTGCTTCTGGCCGTGCGACAGGAGCCGGGCCGGGGTGGCGAGCCGCTGGTCGAGGCCGGTCGTGGCGACGACGCGTGCGGCCGGGCCGGGCAGGGCGAGTTCGGTCGAGCGCCTGACCAGCGACGGCCGGTCGATGCGCGTGCGGGCGATCTGCAGGCATTCGGCGACCGTCAGGCTGTCGAAGACATTGGCCATCTGGAACTTGCGGCCGATGCCGAGCGCAACGCAGCGCTCCGGCGGCAGCCGGCCGATCGAAACGCCGCCGATCTCGATCGTGCCGCCCGAGCGCTCCGAGCCGTCCGCGATGCAGCGCATCAGCGTGGTCTTGCCGGCGCCGTTCGGGCCGACCAGGCTGACCAGTTCGCCGGCCCGCGCCTCGAAATCGATGCCGCGCAACACCGGCAGGCTGCCGAAATGCTTGGCCACGCCCCGGATGCGGATGGCAGGGCTGTCGTCGGCGGCCGCGGCGGCGGTGCGGCGGGCGGCCGCCACGATGGTGGCCGTTCGGGCCGTCGTGGTGCGGCCGAGCCCTGCCAGGCGGCCGAGCCGCTTCAGCCCGTCGCCGAGGATCGGCAGGAAGCCGCGCGGCAGGGCGACGATGACGGCGACGAAGACGAGGCCGATGATCAGCTTCCAGACGAAGGGATAGTCGCCCGACAGCTGCGCGCTCTCGTAGTCGACCAGCACGGTGCCGATCACCGGGCCGAGCAGGGTGCCGCGGCCGCCGAGCGCGACCCAAATGACCAGTTCGGTGCCGAAGACGAAGCCGACCAGTTCCGGCGCGACGACGGCGGCATAGCCGGCGAAGACATAGCCGGCGATCGCGGCGATCGCGGCCGAGACCAGGAAGGCGAGGCTCTTCAGCCGCGCCGTGCCGATGCCGAGATACTTGCAACGCTGTTCGTTCTCGCGGATCGCGACGATCAGCCTGCCGGCATCGCTCGCCATGACCACCCAGGCGGCCGCCGTCGCCACCGCCAGAAGCGAACCGGCGAGGACGAACCAGGCCTCGATCGAGAGATCGAAGGTCTCGAAGCCGGACAGGCCGCTGCTCGATCCCGTCCAGGTGCCGCCGGAGAAGATCACCTGCGTGGCGACGATCGGCAGCACCAGGGTGATGACCGAGGCATAGAGTTCGCTGGCGCCATGCCAGAAGGCGAGCCAGGCGACGACGGCGGCGACCACAACGGCGATCACGATGCCGGCCACCAGGGCGAGGGCGGCCGTGCCGGGCGAGAAGCCGAGATGCATGAAGACCAGTCCGGCCGCATAGGCGCCGATGCCGAAGAAGGTCGACTGGCCGAAGGTCAGAATGCCGAGATAGCCCCACAGGATGTCGACGGTGAGCGCGACGACCGCATAGAGCAGCGAGCGCACGAGCACGTTCATCGAATAGGTGTCGAGCACCTGGCTCGCGCCCGCGAAGGCGGCGATGGCCAGCGCGGCCATGCCGGCGGCGAGAAGGATGGTGCGGTCAGCCACGGGCGAAGCCTTGCGGACGGGTGCGGAGGATGATCGCCGCCAGGAGCGCGATCGTGATGCCGCCGAGGACGGGGCTGTAGAGGCTCGACACGATCACCTGCGCGCCGCCGAGCACCACGCAGGCGACGGCGAGGCTGGCGAGCGAGGTGCCGGAGACCAGGACCAGCATGAAGGCGTTGACGAGCCAGGGCACGCCCATGTTCGGATCGACGCTCGACAGTGGCGTGATCAGCGCGCCGGCGACTGCCGCGAGCGCCGAGCCGAGCGCGAAGGTGACGAAGCGAACCCAGGTCGAATCGATGCCGAGGCCGCGCGCCAGGTCCTCGTTCATGATCACCGCGCGCGTGGCCAGCCCGAGTCGGGTGCCGTTGAGAAGCAGCGCGATGGCGAGGCCGAGCAGGATCGCGATCGGCACCATGACGATGCGGTAGAGCGAATAGGTCTCGCCGAGGAGATCGATCGTGCCGTTGACGGGAGCGGCGGCGAACTGCACCTCGCGGCCGAAGACCAGCACGATGGTCTGGCCGATGATGATGCCGAGGCCCCAGGTGGCCAGGATCGCGTCGAGCGGCCGGGCATAGAGCGGGCGCACCACGATGCGCTCGATCAGCGTGCCGGCGACGGCGCCGAACAGGGCGGCCATCGGGATGCCGAACCACGGATTGAGGCCGAGCTGAGTGGTGATCAGCGCCGCGTAGCCGCCGAGCGTGATCAGGCCGCCATGGGCGAAGTTGATGATCTTCATGACGCCGAAGACCAGCAGGAGCCCTGAGGCGACCGCGAACAGGATCGCGGCGGTGGTCACGACATCGAGCAGAAGTGCGGTCATCCGGTCGGTCTGCCTTCTCTTTGGAGCCTTGCCGCTCCCCGGCCTGATCCGGCCCCAGCCTGATCCGGGGGAGGGCCGGCAGCAAGATTCGCGCGCCGCGGCGGGACCTGCGGCGCGCGAACCTGTCAGGCCCTCACTTCAGGTTCGGGCACTGTTCGCCGGGGTCGACATCCTTGAAGGTCGACAGCAGCTTGATGCCGCCGTCGGCCTGGACCTGGCCGAGATACATGGTCAGCGGCGCATGGCGCTGCTTGCTCATGGTGATCTTGCCGCGCGGGCCGTCGACCGCCACTTCCGCCAGCGCCTTCAGCACGGCGCCGGCCTCGGTCGAACCCGCCTTTTCGACGGCGGCCTTGTAGGCGTAGACCGCCTCATACTGCGGCACCGACAGGTCGTTCGGGGTCTTCAGGTTCGAACCGAACTTCTTGTCCATCGACGCCAGGAAGGTCTTGTTGGCCGGGCTGTCGATGTTGGTCAGGTAGGAACCGGAGATGTAGATGCCCTCGGCATCCGGTCCCATCGCCTTGGCGGTACCCTCGTCGACGGCGAGATTGCCGTAGGGCGCCTTGATGCCGGCCGCGCGCAGCTGCTTGGTCAGGGTCACGTTCGGCGCGCCGCCGGCCGTGGAGGTGACCAGCGCGTCCGGGTTGGTCGCCTTGATCTTGCTGATGATCGCGGTCCAGTCGGTGGCATCCATCGGCGCATATTCGTCGCCGATCACCTTGCCGCCCTTCTTCTCGATATAGCTCTTGGTGAAGGCGAGCATGCCGCGGCCGAAGGCATAGTCGCTGCCGACCAGGAAGAAGGTCTTGGCGCTCTTCTCCTTCATGAAATAGTCGATGATCGGCGCGACCTGCTGGTCGGGCACCCAGGCATTGACGAACAGATACGGGCTGCAGGAGCGGCCTTCGTAGAAGGACGTGTAGATGTAGGGGGTCTTGCCGCGGGCGACGATCGGCAGGCCGGCATTGCGGGCGGCCGAGGTCTCCATCGAGATCAGCACGTCGACCTTCTTCTGGAAGATCAGGCTGTCGAAGGCCTTCTGCGCGCCGGCCGCGCCCGAGCCGTCATCGGCGACCTCGAGCTTGACCTTCTTGCCGAGGATGCCGCCCTTGGCGTTGATCTCCTCGACCGCCAGTTCGGCGGACTGCACGACCGACGGCGCGACGACGCTGTTGGCGCCGGACAGGCCGACCGGGATGCCAATCGTGATGGTGTCGGCGGCGAGCGCCGGCGAGGCGAGCAGGCAGGCGGCGAGCGCGAGGCCGCCGATCGTCCGGGGATGGGGATGGGTCATCGGAAGGTCTCCATTCTGCGTCTCGGGGTCTCAGTACCAGCCGCGCGGAACCGTCGAGCCGAGCATCTCGGCATAGACATCCGTGCGGCGATCTCGCAGGATCTGGTTGAAATCGTTCCAGTTCCGCTTGCGGCGGGCCTCGCCGAGGTCGACCTCGGCATAGATGATCTCCTCGCGGTCGCGGCTCGCCGGACCGGCCGCCGGCCAGCCGGTGTAGCTGGCGATCAGGCTCTGCCCGACGAAGGGCTGACCGCGTTCGGTGCCGACCCGGTCGGCGGCGGCGATGAAGATCGAGTTGGAATGGGCGGCCGCCATGACCAGGATGTTGGCCATCGCCTCCCGGTCCGGCGCCTGGCCGGGGATCGGGACCCAGTTGGTCGGCACGCAGACGATGTCGGCGCCTTGCAGCGCCTGCAGGCGGAAGGTTTCCGGGAACCAGCCGTCATAACAGATGGCGACGCCGATCCGGCCGATCGGCGTGGCGAAGACCGGGAAGCCGCGGTCGCCGGGCTCGAAGAACAGGTTCTCTTGGCCCCAGAGATGCATCTTGCGGTAGGTGCCGATATGGCCCGACGGGCCGATCACCACAGCGGAATTGTAGAGCGACTGGCCATCGCGCTCGGTGATGCCGGCGACGATGTAGAGGTTGCGCGCGGCGGCGACCTCCATCCAGCGCCGGCTGCTCGGCCCGTCCGGCACCGCCTCGGCCAGCGCGAAGGCCTCCTCGCGGGTGGCGAAGACATAGCCGGTATTGGCGAGTTCCGGCAGCACGATCAGCCGCGCGCCGTTGTCGGCCGCCTCGCCGATGCGCCGGACCGACGCCTCGACATTGGCCGCGGTGTCGCCGAAGGACGGTTCCATCTGAATACAGGCGATCGTAATCGCGCTGCTCTTGTCCATGAGACAAGCCTTCTCCTTGGCCCGTCGTCACGAAGACGCGGAACCGGAAAACAAAAAAGCTCCCGCCGGCACCGTCAGGTGCGCTGCGAGAGCTGCATAGCTTTTATGTGGAGCGGCAACGCTGCCGCGTGGCCCGACTGAGCGGGTCGGCAACGATGGAACAACAGGACGCCGTCGCTGTCAATACGGAGATGGGCGGAAAATAATCTGCCGTAATCTTCGGCAGCAACTGCCCATCTCGGCAGCAATCTGGGGCCTCAGCCGTCCCCGTCGAGGCGCAGGCCGTCGAGCATCTCGGTGGCGCGGATGATCGAGGAGGCGATGACGCTGATCGAGACGCGCTTGGCGGTCGCCTGGCGGCGGATCAGCTGGTAGGCGTCGTTCTCCGAAATGTTCTTCAGGCCCATCAGGATGCGGGTCGCCTTCTCGATCTCGCGCCGGGTCTTCAGCGTCTCCTCGAGCTTGGCGACCTTGGCGTTGAGGCGGGTCTCGTAGCCCTTCTGGGACAGCGCCAGGAGGAGCGTCGACAGCACGCCGGACGGGCGGATCGGCCGGACCAGCACCGCATGGGCGTTGGAATCGATCAGCGCCTTGAGGATGGTCGGGTTCTCGTATTCGACGATGGCGATGGCGGCCGGCTGGTCGCCGGTGCGCCAGGGCATCGACTTCTTCAGATCGCCGTCGAGCACGAAGAAGATCGCGTCGACCGGCCCCGGCAATTGCGCGGCCGGCGGCCATTGGGTCGTGGTCTGGACGCCGATACGGCGCAATTGGCGCACGAGATCCTCGCCGTCGCGGTCGGGCGGATGGATCACGACGACGCGCGTATTGCGCAGGTTCTGGATGAGGGCGTTGGTGCTCATGACCCGCTCACTCCGTCCAGGCGTCGTCATAGGCGTGGTTGACCAGATAGGGATCCGGCTTGATCGGCTGGCGCGCCTCCCAGACGACGGCGAATTCGCCCTCGGCCGTGGCCTTGCCGATGCGCGGGCGGACCCAGGCATGCTGGTTGTCGGCGTCGATCATCACGGCGCCCTGCGGGGCCTCGATCTCCAGTCCGAGCGCGGCATCGACCAGGCGCTGGGTGTCGAGCGAGCCGGCGCGGGCGAGGGCGCGGGCGAACAGGTGGATCTGGAAATAAGCGGCCTCGGCATACATGGTTACGGCCGATCCGGCGCCGAAGCGGCTGCGATAGGCGGCGACGAAACGCCGGCTCGCGGGCGTGTCGAGGCTGGAGAAATAGGGCGCCGAGGTCAGGTGCCCGACGCAGAGTTCCGGCCCGATCGCCTGGATCTCGCCCTCCGCCATGGTCAGGCTGGCGATCGGCATGGTTGCGGGATCGAGCCCGGCGGCATGGAACAGGCGGTAGAAGGTTCGGCTGCCGTGGCCGACCACGGTCGAGAAGACTGCCGACGGTTTGGTCCGGCGGATGTCATCGACGACCCGGCGCAGCTGCTCTTCGCCCGGCTCCATCGGCAGGTAGCGCTCGGCCGCGATGGTGCCGCCCTCGCGCTCGATGAACTCGCGCATGACCCGGTTCGATTCGCGCGGGTAGATGTAATCCGAGCCGACCAGATAGATCGTCTTGCCGTAATGGGCGAAGAGATACTGCGCCAGCTGGATCGAATTCTGGTTCGGTGTCGCACCCGTATAGATGACGTTGGGCGAGTATTCGAAGCCCTCGTAGAGCGACGGATACCAGAGCAGGGCGTTGCGCCGCTCGACGATCGGCAGGATGGCCTTGCGCTCGGAGGACAGGCAGCAGCCGAAGATGGTCGAGACGCCGTCCTCGACGATCAGCCGTTCGGCGAAGCGCCGGTAGAGGTCGGGGCTGGTGGCCGGATCGTAGCAGACCGGCTCGATGTCGCGCCCGAGCACGCCGCCGGCCAGGTTGATCTCCTCCACCGCCAGCGCGCTGCCGCGAAAATGCTCGGTCTCGACCAGTTCCATGATCCCGGAGCGCGAAAACAGCAACCCGATGCGCCACGGCTCCCCGGCCGATCGTGATGAACGCGAGTCCGATGCCATTCCGCCAGGCCCCATGCCGCACGCTTGAAGAGATGCCGGTCACAAGCCGCCGGCCCGCGCGCCACCATAGGCGGCAAGAACGGCCGGGGGGAAGCCTGGCAGCGTGCGGCATCTCTCGGTCGAGCCATCCGTCGGGCCTTGTTGCGTTGTTGTTAAGGGGCAGTTAAACCATTGCGAGTGACGGTGCGGCTGGTCGATGCGGGGAGGGCCGTCCATGCCAATCGATGATTTCGCCGAATATGAATTCGTGATCCATGGATCAAGCCCCGAAACCCTTCCAATGACGCGGCTTGCTGATTATCTGGCCGACCTTGCCAGCCTCTTCGGTTCGAAAGACGCGGTACACTTTGACCGCGTATCCGAAGGCAGTGCGTGTTTAAAGGCGCGTGTCGAACAGCAAGCAAAGCCGAGCGTTTCGCCGCGCATTCGTGGTGCCGCGGTCGGGGAGGGATCGCCAGCGGTCCTCAACGCCTTCCGCAAGCTCAACGACAAGCTTGCCGAAGACGGCACAACAGGCGAAATGCGCTTGCCGGGTGGGCAGGTAATTCCATTCCCAGGATCGCCGCTTCCAGAGCCGACGATTGGGCCGATCCGGCAGCGCACCACACTGCAGGGCCGCCTGGTGCGCATTGAAGGCGCCGGCGAAGTGATCTGGCTCGGCATTGAGGACGACACCAACGTCGGTGGGCGGATTTCAATGTCTGCGGCATGCGCTCAAGAGGTAGGCCGCAACTTCCACCGCTATGTGCGTTTCGTCGGAGAGGGAACTTGGCGCCGCGACAGTGCGGGCCGGTGGAGCCTTGATCGACTGGACGCAGAGAGCTTTGAACCGCTCGACGATGATCCCCTTGCGGGAGTGCTCGGGCGAATTCGTGAATTGCTTCCCGACGATGCGGCCGCAGAGACGGCGCGGATCATTAGCGATTGGAAGACGCCATGATCGTCGTAGATGCCAATTTCCTCGTACTAATGTTCGACCATGACGCTATGCCTCATATCCCCCGGGGCGCAGATCGAATTCGACATTACATAGACATTCTAACGAGTGATCGACAAACAATCGTCATTCCAACACCTGCAATTTCCGAGCTCGTGGTTGGACGCTTGCCGCGTCTTAACGAGATAATCACAGAGATCAGGCGTCAGAGGTGCTTTAAAATTCAGGACTTTGATCAGCCGATTGCGATCGAGACCGGGATTATTATCGATGCCACATTCCGTCGTCGATCCGAGACGCCGCCGGTAGATAGCCGGAACGCGTTCAAATATGACGCGATGATCGCCGCGACCGCGCGCGTTCTGGGGGCTGACGCAATCTGTACCGACGATCGCGGTTACGGTAAGTGGGTGGATGGAACGAACATTGCTGTTCGGAAGATCGCAGACCTTCCGCTCCCGCCTCAGCCCGCTCAGCAGCCTCTCCCATTCGAAGCGGGGGTTACGGCGTCGCCGAGCCCGTGAAGCAGCTAGCAATGAAGGGGTAATAGGCGAAGACTGCCAAGCACAGTAGCCATCCTTTTACATGACCCCATACAGACCCCACAGATCGATTTATGGGGTCATCCATTCAGTGTCGTTTGTATAAAGTTGTTGATTTTATTGGTGAGCCGGGCGGGGATCGAACCCGCGACCACATGATTAAAAGTCACGTGCTCTACCACTGAGCTACCGGCCCAGCCGATGCTGGGAAGACGGGTTCGGGTGGGGTGGCGCGAGGCATGAGTGGGCCTCGGGACCGACCGCTTCGTGGTGGCCGAACGCGTCTCCGCTGGAGGGGCGGGCCCTCCGGCGAAGCGGGCGGACCATAGGGGGAGGCGCCCGCGGGGTCAATATGCGGATCGGCGCGGAAGCCGGCCGGATGAAGGTCTATCCCGCGAAAACGCAAGCGCTTTGCTGCCGCCGATGCCGGGATGCGCTTGCGGAACCGCGGAAGCCGGCGTTTCCTCGCCCGCTGCCCGCTGCCCGCTGCCCGCTGCCCGCTGCCCGCTGCCCGCTGCCCGCTGCCCGCTGCCCGCTGCCCGCTGCCCGCAGCCGTACAATGGTCCGGCGTTCTGCCTTCCGACATGCCGACGCGACCCTCGATCACCGGACCACCGGCCCGAGCGGAAGTGTCCGACGGGCCAGGCGTTGGGCACGGCGGCATGGCCGGCACGGCCGCTCGAAATGGCTGTTCGAACCGGACATACGCCGGCTGCGCCATCACGAAGCCCGACCGGCGCGAACTCGTGGGCGGTCCGCGCCGGTCGCGGTGTCGCCGTCGTCCGTCCCGATCCGCCCGATCATCCGAAGGCGCGGCGGATGCGGGCGTCGAGATCGGGGGTGTCGGCGGCGGCGAGCGTCTTGAGGCGGGTGCGCATGGCGCGGGTCCAGAACTTGCCGATATGCTCGCGCATCGCCGGTACGGCCCTGTCCTCCGGTTCGAGCCGGAAGGCGGTGGCGATCTGGTTGGCCATGCGGATCAGCGTCGCGGCATCGTCATGCGCGATGCCGGGCATGTGGGCCATTCCCGAGGCGGCCGATGGCGGGGCGGCGTGTCCGGGGCCGCCGGGCGCGGGGGCGCCCGCGGCAAGGGCGCCGGACCGGGGGGCAGGAGCGCCCGGGGCTTGGGCGGCGGGTGCGTGAGAGAGGGGCGCGTGCGGCATGGCGGGGCTCACTCGGCGGCTTCGGGCAGGGGGCGGGCGATCCGGCGCAGGTCGACATCCGACTGGGCGTTGCGCTCCTGCCAACCGGAATAGTGGTTGGTCCGGCGCACCTCGACGGCGGTGACCTTGTATTCCGGGCAGTTGGTCGCCCAGTCCGAATTGTCGGTGGTGATCACATTGGCGCCCGACACCGGATGGTGGAAGGTCGTGTAGACGACGCCCGGCTGCATGCGCTCGCTGACGGTGGCGCGCAGCACCGTCTCGCCGGCGCGGCTCTGGATCGCCACCATGTCGCCATCGCGGATGCCGCGGCTCTCGGCGTCATGGGCGTGGATTTCCAGGATGTCCTCCGGGTGCCAGGCGGTGTTGTCGGTGCGCCGGGTCTGGGCGCCGACATTGTACTGGCTGAGGATGCGGCCGGTGGTCAGGATCAGCGGGAAGCGCGCCGTCACCTTCTCGTCGGTGGCGACATATTCGGTCATCATGAAGCGCCCCTTGCCGCGCACGAAGCGGTCGACATGCATCAGCGGCGTGCCGGTCGGGGCCTTCTCGTTGCACGGCCACTGGATCGAGCCAAGTTCGTCGAGCCGGGCGAAGGAGACGCCCGCGAAGGTCGGCGTCAGCTGCGCGATCTCGTCCATGATCTCCGACGGATGGCGGTAGGCCATCTCGTAGCCGAGCGCGCGGGCGAGCTCGACCGTCACCTGCCATTCGGCCTTGCCGGACATCTCGGGCATCACCTTGCGCACGCGGCTGATGCGCCGCTCGGCATTGGTGAAGGTGCCGTCCTTCTCCAGGAAGGAGGAGCCGGGCAGGAAGACATGGGCGTATTTGGCGGTCTCGTTCAGGAACAGGTCCTGCACGACGATGCATTCCATGGCTTCGAGCGCAGCCTGGACATGCTGGGTGTTCGGGTCCGACTGGGCGATGTCCTCGCCGTGGACATAGAGCCCGCGGAAGCTGCCGTTGATCGATTCCTCGAACATGTTGGGGATGCGCAAGCCCTGCTCGCCGGACAGCGGCACGCCCCAGAAGGTCTCGAACATCGCCCGGGTGGCGTCGTCGGAGACGTGCCGGTAGCCGGAGAATTCGTGCGGGAAGGAGCCCATGTCGCAGGAGCCCTGGACATTGTTCTGCCCGCGCAGCGGATTCACGCCGACGCCCTCGCGGCCGATATTGCCGGTCGCCATGGCGAGGTTGGCCATGCCCATGACCATGGTCGAGCCCTGGCTGTGCTCGGTGACGCCGAGGCCGTAATAGATGGCCGCATTGCCGCCGGTCGCGTAGAGCCGGGCGGCGGCGCGCAGGTCGCCGGCCGGCACGCCGGTGATCGATTCCATCGCCTCCGGGCTGTTCAGGTCCTGCGCGACGAAGCGCGCCCAGGCTTCGAAATTGTCCCACTCGCAGCGCTCGCGCACGAAGGTCTCGTCGACCAGGCCTTCGGTGACGATGACATGGGCGAGTGCGTTGACCAGCGCCACGTTGGTGCCGGGGAGGAGGGGCAGGTGATGGTCGGCCGCGATATGCGGCGACTTGACCAGGTCGATGCGGCGCGGATCGGCGACGATCAGGCGGGCCCCGGCGCGCAGGCGCTTCTTCATGCGGCTGGCGAAGACCGGATGGCCGTCGGTCGGGTTGGCGCCGATGACCAGGATCACGTCGGCCTTCTCGACCGACTTCAAGTCCTGCGTGCCGGCCGAGGTGCCGTAGGTCTGGCTCAGGCCGTAGCCGGTCGGGGAATGGCAGACGCGCGCGCAGGTATCGACATTGTTGTTGCGGAAGGCGGCGCGGACCAGCTTTTGGACGACGAAGACCTCCTCGTTGGTGCAGCGCGACGACGTGATCGCGCCGACCGATTCGGTGCCGTATTGCGCCTGGATGCGCTTGAACTCGGCCGCCGCATGGCCGATCGCCTCGTCCCAGGAGACCTCGCGCCACGGGTCTGTGATCCTGGCGCGGATCATCGGCTTGGTGATGCGGTCCTTGTGGGTGGCGTAGCCGAAGGCGAAGCGGCCCTTGACGCAGGAATGGCCCTCGTTGGCCTTGCCGTCCTTGTAGGGCACCATGCGGACGATCTCGGAGCCTTGCATCTCGGCCTTGAACGCGCAGCCGACGCCGCAATAGGCGCAGGTGGTGACGGCGGAATGTTCCGGCTGGCCCTTCTCGATGACGCTCTTCTCGATCAGCGTTGCGGTCGGGCAGGCCTGCACGCAGGCGCCGCAGGAGACGCATTCGGAGTCCAGAAAATCGGTGCCGCCCGGCGAGACGAAGCTGGCGAAGCCGCGCCCGTCGATGGTCAGCGCGAAGGTGCCCTGGGTCTCCTCGCAGGCACGCACGCAACGCGAGCAGACGATGCACTTGGCCGGATCGAAGGTGAAGTAGGGATTGGACTCGTCCTTCGCCTTGGCGACCGCCGGGGCGTGGTGGTTCTCGCCGTCCATGCCGTAGCGCACGTCGCGCAGGCCGACCGCGCCGGCTTGTGTCTGCAATTCGCAGTCGCCATTGGCCGCACAGGTCAGGCAGTCGAGCGGATGGTCGGAGATGTAGAGCTCCATCACGCCCTTGCGCAGGCCGGCCAGGCGCGCCGACTGCGTCCTGACCTTCATGCCGTTTTCGGCCGGCGTGGTGCAGGAGGCCGGCGTGCCGCGGCGGCCCTCGATCTCGACCAGGCAGAGCCGGCACGAGCCGAACGGCTCCAGGCTGTCGGTGGCGCAGAGCTTCGGGATCTTGGTGCCGAGCTGCATGGCGGCGGCCATCACCGAGGTGCCCTCCGGCACGGTCACGCCGATGCCGTCGATCTCCAGCGTGACGGTCTTGTCCGCAACCCGGATCGGGGTACCGAAGTCGATTTCCTTGATGAGCGCCATGGGGTCTCTCCCGCTGCTCTTCTCGTTGCCGGCGGCGCCCGGGCCGGGCTGCCGATCCGCTTCGTTCAGGTCGTCGCGCCCGGGGCGTCGCCCGTCCGCTGCCGCCTCCGGACCGGGTCCGGAGATCCGGCCTCTCCCTCCGTCGGGTCGGGCCGGATGGCCGGGACCGCCCGGCCGCGAGCGGCGAGGCGCGAGCGGTGAAGGTCCGTCGCGCCGGGGCGGGAGCGGCGCCCCGCCGGGCCCGCTATTCGGCGGCGACGCGGGCCGGAGCCCGGTCGAAATCCTCCGGGAAATGCTCGATCGCGCTCAAGACCGGATAGGGCGTCAGGCCGCCCAGGGCGCAGAGCGAGGCGTCCGTCATGGTCCGGCAGAGATCGTCGACCAGCGCCAGGTTGCGCTCGACGGCCTCGCCGCGGATCACCTTCTCGATCGTCTCGCGGCCGCGCGTCGAACCGATGCGGCAGGGCGTGCACTTGCCGCAGCTTTCCTTGGCGCAGAATTCGAAGGCGAAGCGGGCCTGTTCGGCCATGTCGACGCTGTCGTCGAAGACCACGATGCCGCCATGGCCGAGCATGCCCTTGCGGGCCGCGAAGGCCTCGTAGTCGAGCGGGGTGTCGAGATGGTCGGCCGGGAAATAGGCACCGAGCGGGCCGCCGACCTGGACGGCCCGGACCGGCCGGCCGGAGCGGGTACCGCCGCCGAAATCGTGGATCGCCTCGCCGAGCGTCATCCCGAAGGCCTTCTCGACCAGGCCGCCGAACTTGATGTTGCCGGCGAGTTGGAAGGGCAGGGTGCCGCGCGAGCGGCCCATGCCGTAGTCGGCATAGGCCTTGGCGCCGTCGGCCAGGATGGTCGGCACGGCCGCGAAGGAGAGCACGTTGTTGATCACGGTCGGCTTGCCGAACAGGCCCTTCAGGGCCGGCAGCGGCGGCTTGAAGCGGACCAGCGCGCGCTTTCCTTCGAGACTTTCGAGCAGCGAGGTCTCCTCGCCGCAGACATAGGCGCCGGCGCCCATCCGCACCGTGATGTCGAAGGCCGGGCCGGTGCCGCCGACCTTGGCGCCGAGGATGCCGGCGCGCCGGCAGGCCTCGACGGCGCGGGTGAAGGTCGTCACCGCGCGGGGATATTCGGAACGAATATAGATCCAGCCCTGGGTCGCCCCGACCGCGAGGCCGGCAATCGCCATGCCCTCGATCAGGAGCATGGGGTCGCCTTCCATCAGCATGCGGTCGGCGAAGGTACCGCTGTCGCCCTCGTCCGCGTTGCAGACGATGTGCTTCTGGTCGGCGGTCGCGCCGAGCACGGTGCGCCACTTGATGCCGGTCGGGAAGCCGGCGCCGCCGCGGCCGCGCAGGCCCGAGGCGGTGACCTCCTCGACGATCTCGATCGGCTTCATGGCCAGCGCGCGTTCGAGCCCCTTGAAGCCGCCGCGGGCGCGATAGTCGTCGACCGAGACCGGGTCAATGGCGCCGCAGCGGGCGAAGGTCAGCCGCTCCTGGCGGGCGAGATAGGGGATCGCGGCGGTCGGGCCGAGGCGCAGCGGATGGGCACCGCCGTCGATGAGGCCGGCGGCGAGGAGGCCGGGAATGTCGGCCGGCGCCACCGGTCCGTAGGCGATCGGACCGGCGGCGGTCTCGATCTCGATCATCGGTTCGAGCCAGAACAGGCCGCGCGAACCGGTGCGCACGATGCGGGCATCGAGCCCGGCGCGCTCGATCTCAATCGCCAGGCGGGCGGCGACCTGATCGGCGCCGACCGAGGCGGCGGCGCTGTCGGCGGGGACGTGGATGCGGACGGTCATGCGTGCCCCCGGGAACGGCTCGTGGCGATCAGGGCGTCGAGGACGTCGGGCGTCACCCGGCCGTGCGATTCGCCGTCGACCTGGACGGCGGGGCCGAGTGCGCAATTGCCGAGGCAGAACACCTCTTCGAGCGTCAGGTCGCCGGCCGGAGAGGTCTCGCCGAGCGTGAGGCCGTGGCGGCGCTCGGCCGCGGCGGCGAGTTCGCGGCAGCCGACGGCCTGGCAGGCCTCGCCGCGGCAGATCTTGACCTGGGTCCGGCCGGCCGGTTCGGACCGGAAGTCGTGATAGAAGGAGACGACGCCATGGACCTCCGCGCGCGACAGGTTCAGCGCGTCGGCGATCAGCGGCAGGGCCGCGCGGTCGACATAGCCGAAGGTCTCCTGCAGGTCGTGCAGGATCGGCAGCATGGCGCCCGGCTCCTGCCGCCGCGCCTCGATGATCCGGCTCGCGACCGCCGCATCCCAACCCGAAACCTGACCTCTGTGCATCGGCCTCGTCCCGCTTCCACCCTGTTGTTCGCGGGTTCGGGGACCCGCACCTTCAGTGATGCAGGCAGGTCATGCCTTGAGGCAAATCGTTTGTTCCGAATGAGTGATCGGTAAAATCTATCAATGCAGGTCATAGTGATAGGCTATGACTTGCCTTGATGTTCGGACAGGACGGTCTGGCCTGCCTTCTCGGCGGCGGCATGGAAGGCCGTGGACAGCGGACTGGCCGGGACTCGGTCGGGAATGATCGCGCCGACGCGTTGCGAGCCATGAGGTTCGGTGAGGGTCAGGGCGCGGGCGCCGGGTGGCGCGCCATACTGGCTGACCAGGAGGCGCGGTACGACGCTCGCCCAGGCGCCGACGCCGGCATGGGCCCAGAGATTGGAGATCGCGTTGGTCTCGACCTCGACTCGGGGGATGCAGCCGACCGATCGGAACATGGCGTCGACGATCCGGCGGTTCTGCATGTCGGGCGTCAGCAGGCAGAGCGGCAGTTCGGCGGCCTCGCGCCATGTCGCGCTGATCCGGTCGCGACCGAAGCGGCCGTCGTCGGGGCAGAGCAGGACATAGTCCTCCCGGTAGAGCGGGACCTTGCGCACGCGGTCCAGCGGCTCGAAATCGAGATAGGTGATGCCGCCGTCGAGTTCGAAGGCGTCGATGCGGCGCTGGATCTCGCCCGAGGTCAGCGACTGCACCACGATCGCCACCGCCGGATGGCTGTTCCGGAACAGGCTGGTCAGCGAGGCGACGACCGGCAGTGCGGTCGGGATGACGCCGAGCCGCAGGCGTCCGGCCAGTTCGCCGCGCAGCGCCCCGGCCTCCTGGCGCAACGCCTCGCAATCCGACAGAACCCGGCGGGCGTGATCCAGGATGCTGCGGCCTTCGGGTGTGAAGCCGCGGAAGCGCTGGCCACGCTCGACGATGGTGATGCCGAGTTCCTCCTCCAACTGCCGGATGGCGGCCGAGAGGGTCGGCTGGGAGATCGCGCAGGCTTCGGCGGCGCGGCCGAAATGCTCCTCGCGGGCGAGCGCGACCAGATAGACCAGTTGCTTGAGGATCATGACGGCTCCCCGGCGCTGCCGGCGGCACAGCCGAAGCGCATCCCAGGGCATGCCGCATCCGGGCCCGGATTGCCAGAGCCCGGAGGCGTGGCGAGGGGGCGGCCGCCTGCGGCCGAACGGCCGGGATCCGTCCCGACCGCATGCCATCAGGGGCCGGACCGCGCTTGTGCATTCCGTCCGGCGCGTCGCGTCGGGTTGCTTGACAGGCGACGGATTTGCTGGTCTGTCGGACAAATCGAACGGCGGAGAGGTCATGAGCGCGGCCGGGCAGGGACAGATCGACTTTAGCGCGGACCGGCTCTCCGGCTATCTGGCCGGACGGGTGCCCGGTGGCGACGGCGCCTTGGCGATCGAGCGGATCTCCGGCGGGCAATCCAATCCGACCTATTTCGTCACCGCCGGCGGTACCCGCCTGGTGCTGCGCAAGAAGCCGTCCGGCCCGATCCTGCCGTCCGCGCACGCCGTCGACCGCGAATATCGGGTCCTCTCGGCGTTGGCCGGCACCGACGTGCCGGTGCCGCGGCCGGTGCTCTATGAGCCCGACCCGGCGGTGATCGGCACGCCCTTCTATCTGATGGAGCGGCTCGAAGGCCGCGTCTTCCACGATTGCGCCCTTCCCGAAGCGGCACGCGAGGAGCGCGAACCGCTCTACCGGGCCATGGCCGAGACCATGGCCCGCCTGCACGCGGTCGATCCGGCCACGGTCGGCCTCGCCGACTTCGGCAAGGCAGGCAACTATTTCGAGCGCCAGATCGCGCGCTGGTCGCGGCAGTGGCGCGAGTCCTCCTTCGGATCGGTGCCGGAACTCGATGCGCTCTGCGACTGGCTGGCCGAGAACCGGCCGCCCGACGATGGCGTCACCGCCATTGCGCACGGCGATTTCAGGGTCGGCAATCTGATGTTCCATCCGAGCGAACCGCGCGTGATCGGCATCCTGGACTGGGAATTGTCGACGCTCGGTCATCCGCTGGCCGATCTCGCCTTCTTCACCATCGCCTGGCATTCCCGGCCCGACGAATATGCCGGCCTGCTCGGCCGCGACCTCGCCGCCCTCGGCATCCCGACCGCGGCCGGGTTCGTGGCCGCCTATCAGGCCAAGGCCCGGCCGGCCGGGGTGCTGCAGCCCTTCCACGTCGCCTTCGCGCTGTTCCGCTTTGCGGTGATCTTCGTCGGCATCGCCGATCGGGCGCGGGCGGGCTCGGCGGCCGGGGCGGATGCCGCCGAGATCGGCCATCTCGCCGTCAATTTCGCCCGCCGCGCCCTCGCCGTGGCCGAGGGGCGCGTCGGCATCTGAACACGTCTCAATCAAAATCGACCAATCGCGGAGGAGCCGCCATGGATTTCGCCTACAGCCCCAAGGTCGAGGACCTCCGCCAGCGCCTCGCCGCCTTCATGGAGACGCGCGTGCTGCCGGCCAATCGGCGCTGGCATGCGCTGGCCGAGGCCGGCACCTATCCGCTCGAGGTGATCGAGCCGCTGAAGGACCAGGCCAAGGCCGAGGGGCTGTGGAACCTGTTCCTGCCCGGCCTGAAGCCGGGCGAACCGGGCACGCGGCTGACCAATCTCGAATATGCGCCGCTCGCCGAGATCATGGGCCGGTTGCCCTGGGCCTCGGAGGTGTTCAATTGCAGCGCCCCCGATACCGGCAACATGGAGATCCTGCATCTCTTCGGCACGCCCGAGCAGCGCGAGCTGTGGCTGGACCCGCTGATGAACGGCGACATCCGCTCCGTCGTCTCGATCACCGAGCCGGACGTGGCGTCCTCCGACCCGACCAACCTGCAGACCGAGATCCGCCGCGACGGCGACCACTACGTCATCAACGGCCGCAAGTGGTTCAACACCGGCGCCCTGCACCCGCTCGCCAAGGTGCTGATCGTGCTCGGCGTCTCGAATTTCGCGCCCGACGCGGCGCGCCACGAGCGGCATTCCTTCGTGCTGGTGCCGATGGACGCGCCGGGCTTCGAAGTGGTGCGCAACGTGCCGATCATGAACCACCATTCGCCCGAGGGGCATTGCGAGGTGGTGTTCCGGAATGTGCGCGTCCCGGTCGCCAATCTGCTCGGCGAGGAGAACAAGGGCTTCGCCATCGCGCAGGCACGGCTCGGACCGGGCCGCATCCACCATTGCATGCGCACGATCGGGCAGTGCGAATTGGCGCTGGAGCTGATGGCGGCGCGTGCGCTCGAGCGCAAGGTATTCGGCAAGGCGATCGCCGACTATGCCAACAACCAGGATGCCATTGCGGAATGCCGTCTGGAGATCGACCAGGCCCGGCTTCTGTGCCTGAGGACCGCCTGGGCCATGGACACCTTCGGCAACCAGTCGGCGCGGGTCGACGTGTCGGCGATCAAGATCATCGCCGCCAGGATGCAGACCCGGGTGCTCGATCGCGCCATGCAGGTGTTCGGCGCGATGGGGCTCTCCAACGACACGCCGCTCGCCTATCTGTGGACCTGGGGCCGGGCCTTGCGTTTCATCGACGGGCCGGATGAAGTGCATCTGCGCGTCGTCGCGCGCGACGAGATCGCCAAGGCCAAGGCGCGGACCGGAACGCTCGATCCCTATTTCACCCCGCCGGATGCACATCCCTGATGGTCGCCTTCACGAAACTCGAACTGCCGCCCGCCTACCGTGCCGTCTCCCTGGAAATCGAGCGCCTGATTCTCGACGGCACGCTGAAGCCCGGGGATGCGCTGCCGAGCGAGACCGATCTTGCGGGCCGCTTCGGGGTTCATCGTTCGACGGTGCGGGAGGGCATCCGGCAGCTTGAGACGGAAGGTCTGGTGCGGCGGGAGACGCGCAAGCGGCTGGTCGTGGCCGCACCGGACAGCGCCGATCTCGCGCCGCGCGCCAGTCGGGCTATGACGCTGCAGCAGATCACCTTCCGCGAATTGTGGGAGGCGGCGATGGTCATGGAGCCGCTGTCCGCGGCGCTGACCGCGGCGCGGCGCACCGACGCCGTGCTGGCCGAACTCGACGACAACCTCGCCCGTACCGAGGCGGCGATCGCGGCCGGCCAATCACCGGTGCCGCTCGACATGGAATTCCATTCGCTGATCGCCGCGGGCTCCGGCAATCGGGCGCTGATCCTGGCGCGGGAACCGATCGGCCAACTGCTCTACCCGGCCTATGTGGCGATCCGCCCGCATCTGCCGCAGTCGGCCGGCCGGCTGATGACCGCGCATCGGCATATCGTCGAGGCGATCCGCGCGCGCGACGCCGACGAGGCGCGCATCTGGATGGCGCGACATATCGAGGACCTCAATCGCGGCTGGGTGCTGTGCGGGCTCGATCCGGACATGTCGGTCGCCAATCTGTGACCGGCCGAGATTCGGAGTGCCCCGGCCGGTGGGCCGGGGCAGACCGTCAGTGCCGTCAGAGCGACGCGATGGTGTGGCCGCCGTCGACGGTAACGACGCTGCCGGTCATGTAGCGCGAAGCGTCGGAGACCAGGAGCAGGAACGGGCCGTCGAGATCCTCATACCGGCCGAGGCGGCGCATCGGCATGCGCTGGATCAGCGCCTTGCCGGCCTCGGTTTGGAAGTGGTCGGCATTGATCGGCGTTTCGAAATAGCCCGGTGCCAGAGCGTTGACGCGGATGCCGAAGCGGGCCCACTCCATGGCGAGGCTCTCGGTCATGTGGATCAGCGCCGCCTTGGAGACCGAATAGGCGGCGAGGCCGTTCATGGCGCGGAGCCCGGTGATCGAGGCGATGTTGAGGATCACGCCGCCGCGCTTCGCCGCCCGCCAGCGCCGGGCCGCCGCCTGGGCGGCCAGCCAGGGGCCGCGCAGATTGACCGCCATGACCTGATCGTAGCTGTCGACCGGCTGGTCGATCGCCGGTGCCTGGACGCCGATGCCGGCATTGTTGACCAGAATGTCGAGGCCGCCGAAACGGTCGTCGATCGCGGCGAAACCGGCTTCGATCGAGGCCGCGTCCGACACGTCCATGCGCACGGCCAGGACATCGGATGCGCCGGCGGCCGTCAGATCGGCCGTCATCGCCTCCAACTCGCCGATCCGCCGTGCCGCGATGGCGATCCGCGCGCCCGCTCGGGCCGTCAGGCCGGCAAAATGGGCGCCGAAGCCGGACGACGCGCCGGTGATCAGCACGCTGCGGCCGCGTAGGGATTGGGATAGGTCCATGGGGTGGGGTCTCCGCCGATTTTCTTTTCAGTCGCGAGGCTTATCTCCGCGCCGCGTCCATTTTACACCGTCGCCCCGGTGGGCGGCAGCGCTCCGGACGCCGGGCTTGGCGGCCGTCTCGACGGATTTTGCGGGGCTCGTCCGCGGACCGGGCGGGTTCGCCGCCGAGAGCGGGCGGCATGCTGAATCTCTTGTTAACCCTGGGATGCTTGAATGACGGCGTCCCGGTCGGGATGCGTCCCTTGTTCCAGTATAAGTTGCGTCAAATCCATGTCCACGCGTCACCGCAGGAAGTCGCTGATCCGTCCCCTTCTGCTGCCCCTGGTGGCGTTGCTGTTTTCGGCCTATTTTGCCTGGCATGGCTGGCACGGCGCCTTCGGCATCGAGGCGCGGCGGGTGCTCGACACCGAGGCGGCCCGGCTGGAGACGATCAAGTCCGAGCTGAAGGCCGAACGGAGCGAGATCGAGAAGCGCGTCGCATTGCTGCGCCCGCAGAGCCTGGAAAGCGATATGCTCGACGAGCGGGCCCGCAACATCCTCGGCTTCGCCCAGCCCAACGAAATCGTGATCTACAAAACCGCCGCACAAGCGGCCGTTAACAAGAAATGAGTTGAATTGCGAAGTTTAACCGTAATTCAGTGAACACAAAAATCTTCGCGGTGCAGCAATAGCTTGCGGCCGGCGCTCGCCTCCGCGCCCCCGGCTTGATCTCGGTTGCGGCTCCGCTATCCTCTCGCCCATCACGCCGCGCCCGAAGACGCGGTCCGAGCCGGAGCGACCCCACGGGATCGGCCCCACAGCCGGGGCGGCCCAACGGGATGGGAGGAGAGCATGGCCAAATCCGCCACCAAGTCCAAGGTCGAAGCGGGGCCGGCGCCCTTCACGGCCGATGAGGAACTGACCGCCTACCGGATGATGCTGCTGATCCGGCGCTTCGAGGAGAAGGCCGGCCAGATGTACGGCATGGGCCTGATCGGCGGCTTCTGCCATCTCTATATCGGCCAGGAGGCCGTGGTGGTCGGCATGCAGATGGCCATGGTCGAGGGCGACCAGACCATCACCGGCTATCGCGACCATGGCCACATGCTCGCCTGCGGAATGGAATCGCGCGGCGTCATGGCCGAGCTCACGGGGCGCCGCGGCGGCTACTCGAAGGGCAAGGGCGGCTCGATGCACATGTTCTCCGTCGAGAAGCAGTTCTTCGGCGGGCACGGCATCGTCGGCGGGCAGGTCTCGCTCGGCACCGGCCTCGGCTTCGCCAACCGCTATCGCAAGAACGGCAAGGTCTCGGTGACCTATTTCGGCGACGGCGCGGCCAACCAGGGCCAGGTCTACGAGAGCTTCAACATGGCGGAGCTGTGGAGCCTGCCGGTCGTCTACGTGATCGAGAACAACAAATACGCCATGGGCACCGCGGTCAGCCGCGCCTCGGCGCAGACCGACTTCTCCAAGCGCGGCGTCTCGTTCAACATTCCGGGCGAACAGGTCGACGGCATGGATGTCCGCGCCGTGCGCGAGGCCGGCGCCCGCGCCCTGGAGCATGCCCGCTCCGGCAAGGGGCCCTACATCCTCGAAATGCAGACCTACCGCTATCGCGGCCACTCCATGTCCGACCCGGCCAAGTACCGGTCGAAGGAGGAGGTCCAGAAGATGCGCACCGAGCACGACCCGATCGAGCAGGTGCGCCAGCGTCTTCTCGGCGGCGGTCTCGTCACCGAGGACGACCTCAAGAAGATCGACGCCGAAGTGCGCGACATCGTCCAGGACGCCGCCGAGTTCGCCCAGACCGATCCGGAGCCGGATGTGTCCGAGCTGTGGACCGACATCGTCAAGTGAGGGGGGAGAATTCCGAGATGGCGACCCAGATTCTGATGCCCGCGCTCTCCCCGACCATGGAGGAGGGCAAGCTCTCGAAATGGCTGAAGGCCGTCGGGGACACGATCAAGTCCGGCGACGTGATCGCCGAGATCGAGACCGACAAGGCGACCATGGAGGTCGAGGCGGTCGACGAGGGGCGGCTCGCCGCCATCCTGGTCGAGGCCGGCACCGAGGGCGTGAAGGTCAACACCCCGATCGCCGTGATCGCGGCGGAGGGTGAGGACGTATCCGCGGCCGCGTCGAGCCCGGCGCCTGCCGCCACTCCGGCTCCGGCAGCCCCGGCACCCGCGCCGCAGCCGGCCCTTGCCGCGCCGGCCGTGATGACCGCCCCGGCGAGCCCGCCGCCCGAAGCACCGGAGGAGGACGAGTATCCGGCCGGCACCGAGATGGCCAATCAGACCGTGCGCGAGGCCTTGCGCGACGCGATGGCCGAGGAGATGCGCGCCGATCCGAGCGTCTTCGTGATGGGCGAGGAGGTCGCCGAGTATCAGGGCGCCTACAAGATCACCCAAGGGCTCCTGCAGGAATTCGGGCCCGAGCGCGTCATCGACACCCCGATCACCGAGCACGGTTTTGCCGGCATGGGCGTCGGCGCGGCGCTGACCGGACTCCGGCCGATCGTCGAGTTCATGACCTTCAACTTCGCCATGCAGGCGATCGACCACATCATCAACTCCGCCGCCAAGACGCTCTACATGTCCGGCGGCCAGATGGGCTGCCCGATCGTGTTCCGCGGCCCGAACGGCGCCGCCGCCCGCGTCGGCGCGCAGCACAGCCAGGACTATGCCGCCTGGTACAGCCAGATCCCCGGCCTGAAGGTGGTCCAGCCCTATACGGCGGCCGACTTCAAGGGCCTGCTCAAGGCGGCGATCCGCGATCCGAACCCGGTCGTGTTCCTGGAGAACGAGATTCTCTACGGCCAGACCTTCCCGGTGCCGAAGGGCGATTTCATTGTCCCGATCGGCAAGGCCAAGGTCGCCCGCCCGGGTCACGACTGCACCATCGTCTCCTTCGGCATCGGCATGACCTATGCGATGAAGGCGGCCGAGGAACTGACCAAGAAGCATATCTATTGCGAGGTCGTCGACCTGCGCACCCTGCGTCCGCTCGACATGGCGACGGTGATCAAGTCGGTCCAGAAGACCGGCCGCTGCGTGACCGTCGAAGAGGGCTGGCCGCAGTGCTCGATCGGCTCCGAGATCGCCTCGCGGCTGGTCTCCGAGGCCTTCGACTATCTCGATGCGCCGGTGCTCAAGGTCACCGGCAAGGACGTGCCGATGCCCTACGCGGCCAATCTCGAGAAGCTCGCCCTGCCGAACGTGCAGGAGGTCATCGACGCCGTCCGCGCGGTGACCTACCGCTGAAATCCCCCGCCGCGGCCGATCCGCGGCCCTCGTGACGCAACCGGCTCGCAGAGCCGGCTGCGTGCCAGCCAGAGAGAAAACCCGAGGGGGAAGCAATGCCCGTGAACATTCTGATGCCGGCCCTGTCGCCCACGATGGAGAAGGGCAACCTCGCCAAGTGGCTGAAGAAGGAAGGCGATACGGTCAAGGCCGGCGACGTGATCGCCGAGATCGAGACCGACAAGGCGACGATGGAGGTCGAGGCGGTTGACGAAGGCCGCATCGCCAAGATCCTGATCGCCGAGGGCACGGCCGACGTGGCCGTGAACACGCCGATCGCCATCCTGGCCGGGGAGGGCGAGGATCTCGCCGCCGCGGCGGCCGGCGGCGGCGCCAAGCCGGCCCCGGCGGCTCAACCAGCTCCCGCGGCCCCGTCGGCCGCTACGCCGGCTCCGGTCGCGGCCGCTGCCCCGACGCCCGCCGCACCTGTGGCGGCCTCGGCTCCTGCGATCGCCCCGGCCGCGGCCACCGGCGCCAACCGCGTCTTCTCGTCGCCGCTCGCCCGCCGCATCGCCCGCGACGGCGGCATCGACATTGCGCTCGTCGCCGGCACGGGCCCGCGCGGCCGCGTCATCCAGCGCGACGTGGAGGCCGCCATCGCAGCCGGCACCGGCAAGGCCGGCTCTGCCCCGGCTGCCTCCGCCGCCGCGCCGGCCCCGGTGGCCGCAGCGGCTGCAGCCCCTGCGCCCGCGCCGAAGCCCGCCGCCGCGCCGTCGGGCCTCTCCGACGAGGCGATCCTCAAGCTGTTCGAGCCGGGCAGCTACGAACTGGTGCCCCATGACGGCATGCGCCGGACGATCGCGCGCCGGCTGGCGGAATCGACCCAGACCATCCCGCATTTCTACCTGACGGTCGATTGCGACATCGATGCGCTGCTGGCGCTGCGCGAGCAGATCAACGCCTCGGCCCCGGTCAAGGACGGCAAGCCGGCCTTCAAGGTCTCGGTCAACGACTTCGTCATCAAGGCGCTGGCCGTCGCCCTGCAGCGGGTGCCGACCGCCAACGTCTCCTGGACCGAGGCCGGCATGCTGCGGCACAAGGATTCCGACGTGGGCGTCGCGGTCGCCATGCCGGGCGGGCTGATCACACCGATCATCCGCAAGGCGCAGATGAAGACCATCTCGGCGATCTCCAACGAGACCAAGGACTTCGCCGCCCGGGCCCGGTCGCGCAAGCTGCTGCCGAACGAGTATCAGGGCGGCACCACGGCGGTGTCTAATCTCGGCATGTTCGGGATGAAGCACTTCACCGCGGTGATCAACCCGCCGCACGCCACCATCCTGGCGGTCGGCGCCGGCGAGGCCCGCGCGGTGGTGCGCGGCGGCGAGGTCAAGGTCGTCCAGCAGATGACCGTGACGCTGTCCTGCGACCATCGCGCCATCGACGGTGCGCTCGGCGCCGAACTCCTGTCCGCCTTCAAGGACTTGGTCGAGAAGCCGATGTCCATGCTTGTGTGAGTGCGCTTGTTCACGTTATGGTCTCGTGAGGCCTAACGGGAGTTGTGCCAATGAGCGAAGTAACGGACGTGGTTCTGCCGGTCCTGCAGAAGATCCAGGCCGAAATTTCGTCAATGCGCGCCTCGCTGAACGAGGTGCGCGTGACGCAGGTCGAGCAGAGTGAAAAGCTGGATGACCTCTCGCGGTATTTCACTGTGATGTTCGGCTATGTCAGTCGCCATGAGATCGATGTCGACGAGATCAGGAAGCGGCTGAAGGCGGTCGAGGCGAAGCTGTCGCCGCCGCCCGCAGCCGTCTGACGGCTGATCCGGGGGATCGAGGGGGCAAGTCGACCATGTCGGGGCATCCATCGGGTCGACCGCCGCTCCTCAGTCTGGTGACGCTCACGATCGCGGTCGCCTCGCTGTCGACGGCGATCTACCAGGGATGGGTGCAGACGCGGAATCTGGAGATCATGCAGCGGGATCTGGCCCGGCGGGAACAGGTTCGAAGCTGCAAGGATGTGATCGAAACCTATTTCGACGCGAAGCTCCGTATCGGCCTGATGGCCGACAGCGCATCCGGTTCGGTGCCCGGTCTGCCCGATCCGGCGGTGCAGGCCAGAATGGCGGTCAGCCGTTTCGGCGCGCTCGGGACCTATCTCGCCAATTTCCAGGGCGAGGAGGCACGCAGCCGCTACACGGCCCTGACCCGCGAATTGGAGCGCGTGATGGGCCTCGCCCGGACGGCGTCGAGCCCGAGCGGGATGGAAGCCCTGTTTGAGGCCGCAGACGGCCTCTTCTACGGGATGAACGAGGACTGCGCGCGCTCGGCACGGCAGACCTGACGAACAATAAGGCAAGAGGAGCGGAGGACCCATGTCCCAGTATGATGTCATCGTGATCGGCGGCGGCCCCGGCGGCTACGTCGCGGCGATCCGCTCCGCCCAGCTCGGCTTGAAGACGGCCGTGGTCGAGGGCAAGCATCTCGGCGGCATCTGCCTCAACTGGGGCTGCATCCCGACCAAGGCGCTGCTGCGCTCGGCCGAAATCTACCACTACATGACTCATGCCCAGAATTACGGCCTGTCTGCGCAAGGCGTCGGCTTCGATGCGGCGGCGATCGTCAAGCGGTCGCGCGGCGTCTCCGGCCAGCTCAACATGGGCGTGACCGGGCTCCTGAAGAAGAACAAGGTCGACGTGATCTGGGGCCGCGGCTCGATCCCCGCGCCCGGCACCGTCAAGGTCGAGGCGGCGCGCGAGACCGAATACGGCAAGCCCAACCCGGCCCCGCGCGGTGCGCTCGGTGCGGGCGACTACAAGGCCAAGCACATCATCGTCGCCACCGGCGCGCGGCCGCGCGTGCTGCCGGGCCTGGAGCCGGACGGCAAGCTGGTCTGGACCTATTTCGAGGCCATGGTGCCGCCCGCCATGCCGAAATCCCTGCTGGTCGTCGGCTCCGGGGCGATCGGCATCGAATTCGCGAGCTTCTACCGCACCATGGGCGTCGATGTGACGGTGGTCGAGGTGATGGCCCAGGTCATGCCGGTCGAGGACGAGGAGATCGCCAAGGCCGCCCGCAAGCAGTTCGAGAAGCAGGGTCTCAAGATCCACACCGAGACCAAGGTCGTGAAGCTCGACCGCGGCGCCGACAGCGTCACCGCCACGCTCGAATTCAAGGACGGCAAGACCCAGACCCTGACCGTCGAACGGGTCATCTCCGCGGTCGGCGTGGTCGGCAATGTCGAGGGCCTCGGCCTGGAGGCGCTCGGCGTCAAGCTCGACCGCGGCACCGTGGTCACCGACGGCATCGGCCGGACGGCGGTCCCGGGCATCTATGCGATCGGCGACGTGGCCGGCCCGCCGATGCTCGCCCACAAGGCCGAGCATGAGGGCGTCATCTGCGTCGAGGCGATCGCCGGCAAGCATGTCCATCCGATGGACAAGGCGAAGATTCCGGGCTGCACCTATTGCCATCCGCAGGTCGCCTCGGTCGGGCTGACCGAGGCCAAGGCCAAGGCGGCCGGCTACGAGGTGAAGGTCGGGCGGTTCCCGTTCATCGGCAACGGCAAGGCGATCGCGCTCGGCGAGCCGGACGGCCTCGTCAAGACGATCTTCGACAAGAAGACCGGCCGCCTGCTTGGTGCCCATATGGTCGGCGCCGAGGTGACCGAACTGATCCAGGGCTTCGTGATCGCCATGAACCTGGAGACCACCGAGGAAGACCTGATCCATACGGTCTTCCCGCATCCGACCCTTTCGGAGATCATGCACGAGAGTGTGCTGGATTCCGAGGGACGCGCCATCCACATCTGAACGCGGCCATATCTCAACGCGGCGCCTTCGGAGCCGGGCCGGCGTCGGCCGGCCCCGCGGCAGCCATCACTGGGGAGGCGGGGCAGTCATGCTGCAGGCGGGCAAGTGGTGGTTCCTGTTCGCTCTTTTGGTGGCCGTTGTGGCCGCCGTGGCCTATTTCAACGAAAGCGTCCGCACTATCGTCATCGCCCTGGGCCTGATCGCGGCCGTCATCCTGCTGGCTTGGAACTGGCTGACCAACCTATGAGGCAATCATGGATACCCGCGCACTTCTCATCACCCTCGCCATCGGCCTCGTCGCCGGCTGGCTGGCCAGCTTCGTCGTCGGCGGCGGCAACATCCTGCGTTATCTCCTGACCGGCGTGATCGGCTCGGTGGTCGGCAGTTTCCTGTTCTCCAAGCTCGGCATCCATCTCGGCATCGGCAATGCGCTGGTCGAGCAGATCCTGGTCGCCACCGTTGGCGCGATCGTGGTGGTGTTGATCGCGCGCGCGCTGGCGTGATCGACTTTCCGGCCTCGCGCCGTATATGTGGATGCGAGGCCAGAACAAGGAATGTGCACTTGAGTCCCGATCCAGCGTCCGCGCCGTCCGTCCAGACCCCGTCCGCCGCACGGGGGACGCCGGACCCGGCGGCGGGGCGCGAACCGCCGAAGCTGCGCTGGGGCACGCGTCTGACGCTGGCAGCCTTTGCGATCGCGGCAGCGGTGTTCATCGCCGGGCCGATCGTCTGGATCCAGTGGAACGCGCGCGACTTCTGCCCGGCCGAGATCAAGGCCAAGGGGCGGTCTGCGGGCACCGACTGGGAGGTGGCCCGCTCGGATTGCGGGGGAGAAATCGGCGTCGTCTGGCAGGTCCGGATCATTCCGACCAAGGGCGTCTCCAATCTCGCCTTCGAGGCGCGCGGCGGCGGTCCCGAGCCGGTCGGCTACGAGCAGAAAGGCTTCGAGGGGACGATCCTGCTTGCCGCCGCGCCGCCGGGGCAGACGGAGCGTTCGGTCGGGATCAAGCTCGACGAGCGCGGTCGCCCGGTCGCGCCGGTGCGCTTTTCCGGCGGCAGGCGCGCCGACTGATGCGAAGGTCGGGGGCGCCATGGACAACGCGGCGCTTGCCGGGCTGTCGATCCGTCGCTACTTGCGTCGCCAAGGGGATGCAGCGTCGGCGCTGCTGCCGCGTCAGGCGGCGAATGAACAGGACGGTGGGTCGATCGATCCGGGCGGGGCTCGTCCGTGTCGTGAATGCGAGCCGCCAAGGGTTTGATGGCGTGGCCGAAATCGTCATGGGCATGGTGCCCGGAGCGATCGCCGCCACCGGGAGCAGGTCATGGTCACGGTGCTCGATACCGTCGGCGGCGTGAAGCCGCGCCATCCGGAGAAGGCGCATCGGCCGGACCAGCCGATCGCCCGCAAGCCGGATTGGATTCGCGTCAAGGCGCCGGGCTCGCCGGTCTATAACGAGACCCGCGGCATCGTCCGCGAGAACAAGCTGGTCACGGTGTGCGAGGAGGCCGGCTGCCCGAATATTGGCGAGTGCTGGTCGAAGAAGCACGCCACCTTCATGATCATGGGCGACACCTGCACGCGGGCCTGCGCCTTCTGCAACGTCAAGACCGGCGTGCCGGGCGCGCTCGATGCCGGCGAGCCCGAAAGCGTCGCGATCGCGGTCGAGAAGCTCGGCCTCAGTCATGTGGTCATCACCTCGGTCGATCGCGACGATCTCGACGACGGCGGTGCCGAGCATTTCGCCCGCGTCATCGGCGCGATCCGGGCGCGCTCGCCGCGGACCACGATCGAGATCCTGACGCCGGACTTCCTGCGCAAGCCGGGCGCGCTCGAAACGGTGGTGGCGGCGAAGCCGGACGTGTTCAACCACAATCTCGAGACCGTGCCGTCGAAATACCTGAAGGTCCGCCCCGGCGCGCGCTATTTCCATTCGATCCGGCTCCTGCAGAAGGTCAAGGAACTGGATCCGGGCATGTTCACCAAGTCGGGCATCATGGTCGGACTCGGCGAGGAGCGGAACGAGGTGCTGCAGCTGATGGACGACCTGCGCTCGGCCGAGGTCGACTTCCTGACCATCGGCCAGTATCTGCAGCCGACCCGCAAGCATCACGAGGTCATGAGCTTCGTGACGCCGGAGGCTTTCAAGGCCTACGAGACCATCGCGTATGCCAAAGGCTTCCTGATGGTGTCGTCGAGCCCGCTGACCCGGTCCTCGCATCATGCGGGCGAGGATTTCGCCCGCCTGCGCGCGGCGCGGGCCGCGGCCGGGCGCTGACAGGGAGCACGGCGGGAGGCGATGCCCAAGTTCGAGACCCGGCACAAGGTGAGGCATGCGGCGGCCGACATGTTCGCGCTGGTCGCCGATGTCGAGGCCTATCCGAAATTCGTGCCGCTCTGCGAGGCGCTGAAAGTGCGCGGCCGGCAGTCGCGTCCGGACGGCAGCAGCGTCCTGATCGCCGACATGACCGTCTCCTACAAGGTCTTCCGGGAGACCTTCACCAGCCGGGTCACGCTGATCCCGGCCGAGAACCGGATCCTGGTCGAATATCTCGACGGCCCCTTCCGGCAGATGGAAAACCGCTGGACCTTTGCGCCGCTGACCGAGAAGGCCTGCGAGGTCGGCTTCTTCATCGCCTACGAGTTCAAGAGCCGCACGCTCGGAGCCTTGATGGGGGCCGTCTTCGAACGCGCCTTCCACAAGTTTGCCGGTGCCTTCGAGAGCCGCGCCGACGAGGTCTACGGTGTCTGAATCACATCCGGATTCGGCCGATGCGGTGCGCATCGCCATCCGTCCGGCCGAGGACGGCGACGTGGCGGCGGTGATCGACCTCTGGCACCGCGCCGGTCTCTACCGGCCCTGGAACCCGCCCGAACGCGACATCGCCTTTGCGCGCCGCTCGCCGCATTGCGCGCTGCTGGTCGCAGATGTCGACGGGCGGCCGGTCGTCGCCAGCGTCATGGTCGGCGAGGACGGCCACCGCGGTTGGGTCTACTATCTGGCGGTCGATCCTTCGGGGCAGGGGCGGGGGTTCGGCCGGCGCATGATGGCGGCGGCCGAAGCGTGGCTGCGGGCGCGCGGCATCTGGAAGGTGCAACTGCTCGTCCGGCGCGAGAACGGGGCCGTTCGCGGATTCTATGATGCGCTGGGCTTCGAGACCGGCGACGTGGTCATGATGCAGAAATGGCTGGAGCCGCACTGAGCCGAAAGGTCCGGGGCGGTCGCCGCACCTGCGCGGGTGCGGGCCGGAACGGATCCCCGTCCGCAGGCCCGTCGGCCGGGTTCGTCAGTGCAGGACCGGGCGCAGTTTCTCGCCGGCGTCGAGCCAGGCCGCAGGATTGACGGCGTCGCCGTTGACCCGGGTCTCGTAGTGGACGTGCGGGCCGGTCGAGCGGCCGGTCGAACCCGCATAGCCGATCACCTGGCCGGCGCGGATGGTCTGTCCGGCCTCGACGGCGATGCGCGAGAGATGGCCGAACCGGGTCGAGATGCCGTTGCCATGGTCGATCTCGACCATCAGGCCGTAGCCGCCCTGCCGCCCGGCCTCTTCGACCTGGCCGGGACCGGTTGCGATGACCGGTTCGCCCGTGTCGGCCCGAAAATCGATGCCGGTATGCATGGCCAGCACGCCCAGGAAGGGATCGCTACGGCCGCCGAAGCCCGAGGTCACCTGGGCATCGCCGCGCACCGGCACGCCGAGCGGCAGGGCCGCTGCATTGCGGCGCAGATCGGCCAGGCGGTCGAGAGCGGTCTCGGCGCGCCACGCCGCGACGGCGGGGTCGATCATCGGGACCAGCGGGCCGCCGACGCCGCCATCCGCGAGGCGCGGCTTGGGTGCTGCCGGCTTGTCGGCGGATGCCAGCGAGCCGAAGCGCAGGCCGAGCTTGGCGACGACCGCCTCGATGCGGCCGGCATCGCGCTCGGCCATTTCGGCAAGGGCGGCAAGGGCGAGGGTCTGGCGCTGGGACATCCGGTCGATCGAGGCTTCCGCCCGATCGATCCGGGCGGTGACGCGCCCATCCGTGCCGTCCGTCCGGCCGCCCGCCGGGGCGAACCAGGTCGAGGCTTTCAGCGGCTTGGACGGGCCGGCATCGCCTTCGGTGGCGGCACTGGCCGGAAGCGGCAGCTTCATGCCCTGCTGGCGGGCCTTGTCGAGCACCGCGCCGATGCGGGATTCGAATTCGCGCAACCCGTCCTGCCGGGCCGTCAGCCGGTCGATCCGCGCCTCGAAGGCGCTCTGGTCGAGCACCTGCCGGGACTGGATCCGATCGATCTGCGCGCGCAACGCGGCGATCCGATCCTCATAGCCATGGCGCATGTCGATCTGGCGGGCAATGGCGGCACCGACCAGATCGTCGCGGAACAGAAGATAGGCCGTCGCACCCAGATAGATCACGGTGAACAGGGCAAAACCGCCGATCAGCGAGACGACCAGGGCCGGGTTCAAGGTCAGGGCGCGGACCTTGCCGTTCGACGTATAGGAAATGCGGGGTGGCTCGCGACGCTTGCCGAAATCTTGATGAACTCGTGAACGCGTCGTCATGCGACCGACCCCAACTGACGCGCGATCCGCACCGATCGCTGGGGTCGATTACACATGGTTAGGGTTAACAAAGCCTCAGTGCCGTTACGTCGGCCCCGACTTCGGACGACACACCAAAACCGGCGCCGTCGCTCGTCACGCGGTAGACATCGCCGGCACCGCCGCGCCGTTCAAAGCGCTTTGACGGCGGCCAGAACCTCTTCGGCGTGACCTTCGACCTTCACCTTGGGCCAGATGCGCGCGACCTTGCCGTCGGCGCCGACCAGGACGGTGGTCCGCTCCACACCCATATACTTGCGTCCGTACATGCTCTTTTCGGCCCAGACGCCCCAGGCCTCCAGCATCGCGTGTGATTCGTCGGAAGCCAGGCGGACCTTGAGATCGTGTTTGGCGCGGAACTTGTCGTGGCTCTTGGCGCTGTCGGGCGAGACGCCGATCACCGGCACCTGGGCATTGGCGAACTCATCGGCCAGGCACGAAAAGGAGATCGCCTCCTTGGTGCAGCCCGACGTATCGTCCTTCGGGTAGAAATAGACCACGAACGGCCGACCGGCGAGGTCGGCAGACCGGACCGGCTCGCCGCCGTCGCCGGGCAGGTCGAAGGGGGGGATGGTGTCACCGATCGAGAGCGCCATGGATCGCCTTCCTTTCGTCGCGTTTCATCGTCACAGCCAGGGTCTCGCAGTGTACGCTGCCGATCGTTGGGCGGATGAAATCGAGTCGCAAGCGGAGGACCTTACAGTTATGCCGAGACGGGGACTTCGAATTTTCGGCTCATGATGGCGCGCGAACGAAGGACAGGTGAGGGGGCTCGCCGACGCGGACCGCGGATGCTTCGCATCTGTTTCGGCACGGGTGCCCTTGTCGTTCTTGTTTTGGTCCTAGCCTTCGGAGCATTTGCAGTCCGTCTCGCCAGCGGTCCGCTCGAAGTCGCCACGATTGCGCGCATCGCCGAAGGCGTCGTCTCGGACGCGCTCGGATCCGGTCGCAAGACGGTGATCGGCAAGGCCGAGCTCGCCGGCAGCTTCAGCGGCGGGCTCTCCATCCGGCTGCAGGACGTGACGGTCGGCGAGCCGGGCACCGGTCTGACTGCGGTCGTCCCGAAGGCCGAAATCCGTCTGCAGAGCCTGCCGATCCTGCTCGGTCAGTTCAAGCCGGTGTCGCTCGACCTCGACGACGCCCAGGTGGTGTTCGATCTGCCCGCGCTCGATCGCGAGCGCCAGTCGCGCCCCCCGGAATTGGAAGAGACCTTCGTTCCCGCCCCCGGTCAACCCAAGCCCGGCGTCGCGGCGGTCGAGGGGACCACCACCGTCGCCCCGCGGGCCGATCGTCAGGTGGTCGGCTCCTCCTTGCTGCTGACGCGGCTCGAGGCTCTCGGGCGCGCTCTGACCCGGAACCTGACGCTGGTCCGAGCCCAGGGGCTGGAGTCCATCACGACGCGGCGCGGCTCCATCGTCCTGATCCGGGCGGACGGCGACGGCAAGACCCGCAAGGTGGTCATTCCCGACGTTGAGGCGACCAGCCTGTTCCGGACCGCCGAGGGCGATGTCGATCTCGGCTTCTCGGCGCGCGGCGAGGTCGGCCGCTGGTCGATGCGGCTGCGTCATCTGACGGCGGCGGACGGCGCCAGTCACAGCCTGGAATTCAGTGCCCGCGACGTGACCTTGAAGGATCTCTTCGGGGCCGGCGACCCGGACCTGAAGGTCGAGATGCCGATCTATCCTCACGCACGGGTCGACTACGACGCGGCCGATCGGCTGCTCGGCGCGCGGCTCGACCTGCGCATCGGCGCCGGCCTGTTCCGGTTCGGCAAGGAGCCGGAGGACGAGATCATCGTCGACGAGGGCCAGGTCGGCGTCTCATGGGCACGCGGCAAGGACAGCATCGCCATCGAGGCGGCCTCGCTGCAGGTCGGGCCGACGCTGATTGCCCTGAAGGGGTCTGTGACACCGCCGGTACCCGGCAAATCGGAACGCTGGGAGACGGCGATCTCGCTCGATCGCGGGCAGATCGCGCCGCGCGACGTCCCGGGCAAGCCGGTCGAGCTGAAAGCCGTGACGCTGGTCGGAGGCTACGAGACCGGTCGGCAGGTGTTCCATGTCGACGACCTGCAGATTCACTTCGCCGGCGGCGCGGCCCGGGCCGTGGGCCATCTCGATTTTGCCCAGCCGAAGCCGCTGGTCGTCGTCAATGTGGTCTTCACCTCGGTCGAAGCCGCCACGGTGGCGAAGCTCTGGCCCCATTTCGCGGCAACCGGCGCGCGCGAGTGGTTCATCACCAATGTCAAGTCGGGTCGGCTGCACGACGCGATCGCGCAGCTCCAGATCCCGCTGCTGGTCGATCCGCCGCTCTGGCCGCCCGAGGCCGTCCGTCTGTCGGCCCGCTTCGATGCGACGCAATCCAAGACCTTCGGGGATCTGCCGGATCTGATCGGCGCCGAAGGCCGCATCGCGATGGAGAAGAAGCGCTTCGAGGTGACCATCGACAAGTCATCGGTCCTGACGCGGCATCCGCGCCGGCCGACGGTGGTCTCCTTCAAGCTCGACATCCCCGACGCCGTCCGCAAGAGCCCGCGTGCCTCGATGGAAATGCGCGTGGCCGGCGACAATCTCGCCCTCGGCGAGATCATCGAAGCCGAACCGCTGGCTCTGCTGTCCGGGGCGGGCATCAAGCTCGACGGCCTCGCCGGGACCGGCGACGTGCGCGGCCGGGTCGACCTGACCTTCCACAAGCCGTTCGATCCAACCTCGCTCGACTACAAGTTCGAGGGCACGCTCGACAAGTTCGGCAGCCCTTCGCCGATTCTTGGCCGCCGGTTCTCCGAGGGGGCCCTGAAGGTTGCGGTCGACCGTCGCGGTACGACCATCACCGGCAAGGCCAAGATCGAGGGCGTGCCGACCGACGTGAACATGTTCGAACCGAGCGAGAGTTCGAGCGCGCAGGAGCGTCGCGATTTTGCCATGACGCTCGACGACGCGGCGCGCGCCCGCATGGGCCTCGACCTCGCCGGCATGGTCGCCGGCCCGCTCAAGATCGAGATCGGGCAGCCGGGCGCCAACGAGCAGGTCAAGCGGATCGTCGCCGATATGACCGGTGCGCGGTTGTTCGTGCCGCAGTTCGGGTGGACCAAGGGGGCGGGCGTGCCGGCGCGCGCCAATCTCGATCTCGTCGACGACGAGCGCGGCGGTACGCGGGTCGACAATTTCTCGATCGAGTCGGAGGGCCTGCAGGTCAAGGGCTCGATGACGGTCGACAAGGACAAGCGCCTGGCGACGGCCGACTTCCAGCGTTTTGCCTTGCGCCGGGGCGACGATGCGCGCATCCGCCTGCAGCGTGGCGCCGATCAGGCGCTGACGGTCAATTTCGAGGCCGGCAGCTTCGACCTGCGCAGTCTGCTGGCTTCGCTGAAGAAGCAGGGCGAACCGAACGAGGTCGACCCGAAGAAGCTGAGCGACCTGATCGTCAAGGCGCGCGCGGCCCGTCTGGTCGGCTTCAACGATGTGGCGCTGACCGACGTGCTGATCGACGCGCAGATCCGCAACCAGACGGTCATCCGCCTGCAGATGACGGCGCGCGCTCCGGGCGGCCGTTCGGTCGAGATCAGCATCCGCCCGGACGGAAGCCGTCGCGTGCTGACGGTCAATTCCGACGATGCCGGCGCGGTGCTCGGCTTCCTGGATGTCTACGAGCGGCTGCGCGGCGGCACGCTGCGCATGTCGGCGGTCCTGTCCGGACCGGGCTCGGCCGACGGCGTCGTCAAGATCGTCGGCTTCGGTCTGCTGCCGCCGAAGAACGAACGCGTCGCCTCATTGCGCACCACCAATGACGGCCTGCGCGAGGTCGCCGTGCGCGACGTGCCCGTGACCGAGGATGCGAGCTTCGATCGCTTCCAGGTCAACTTCGCCATGCGCAAGGGCGTCATCACGGTCTCGGACGGCATCGCCAAGGGCCAGGCGACGGGCGCCACCATGAGCGGCCAGATCGACCTGGTGAACCAGCGGCTGAACGTCGCCGGCACCTTCATCCCGCTCTATGGCCTGAACAATCTGGTCAGCCGCATTCCGCTCTTCGGTGAGATCGTCGGGGCCGGCCGCAACGAAGGCCTGGTCGGCGTGACCTTCAAGGTGGTCGGCTCGGTCGACAATCCGGTGCTGCAGTTCAATCCGATCTCGGCCATAGCACCGGGCATCTTCCGGCGCATCTTCGAATACCGCGTCGACGACGGCCGCGTGGAACTGCCGCCCGATCGCTGACCAGCGCCCGTCGGCCTGCGTCGGCTCTTCCGTTTTTCTGCTTATGCATGCAATCTCCCACCGTCTGTCGGGGGTGACGGACCTGGACGGGAGAACAGCATGAAACGGAATCTGGCCCTTGCGGCCGCGATGGTCGTGGCCGGCAGCGCGTCGGCCGTGGCGGAGACGCCGGTCGAGCGCGGCGCCTATCTGATGAAGTCCATCGTCGCCTGCGGCAACTGCCATACGGTGCAGACCCCGAAGGGGCCGCTGGCCGACCGGGATCTCGCCGGCGGCATGGAGATACCCGACGAGGGCATGGTCGCCCGGGTGCCGAACATCACCTCCGACAAGGAGACGGGCATCGGCAAGTGGACCGAGGCGCAACTCATCCTGGCCATTCGCGAAGGCAAGCGCCCCGACGGCAGCATCATCGGCCCGCCGATGCCGATCGGCCAGTACCGCAAGATGGCCGACGACGACGTGAAGGCGATCGTCGCCTATCTGCAACAGACCAAGCCGGTCGCCGGCAAGGTGGCGGCCTCCGAGTACAAGTTCCCGTTGCCGCCCGCCTATGGTCCGCCGGTCGGCAAGGTCGAGGCGCCGAGCCGATCCGACAAGGTCGCCTATGGCCGCTATCTGGTGACCGCACTCGGCCACTGTATCGAATGCCATTCGCCGATGGGTGCCCAGGGCCCGGATACCGAGGGCCGGCCGTTCCAGGGCGGCGCCGTGTTCAAGGGGCCGTGGGGCGCCAGCGTCGCGCCGGCGCTCAACGCCTCGCATCTCGGCTCCTGGTCGGACGACGAGATCAAGCGGGCGATCACCACCGGCGTCTCCAAGGACGGCCGTCACCTGACCCCGCCGATGGGCTTCGGCTACTACAAGAACATGGCGGCCGCTGACCTCGACTCGATCGTTGCCTATCTGCGCACGCTGAAGTGAGCGGTCGCGCCGCCCCGGCCGGGAGGGTCGGGGCGGCGCCGGACCGATCTTGATGTCGGTCGCTTCACTCGGCGGCCGACAGCACCCCGCGCCGGATCTGATCCTCCTCGATCGATTCGAACAGGGCGCGGAAATTGCCCTCGCCGAAGCCGTCGTCGCCCTTGCGCTCGATGAACTCGAAGAAGATCGGGCCGACCACGGTGCCGGAGAAGATCTGCAACAGCACCTTGGTGGTGCCGCCGTCGACCACGCCCTCGCCGTCGATCAGGATGCCGTTGGCGGCCAGCCGGTCGATCGATTCGCCGTGGCCGGGCAGGCGGCCGTCGACCTTTTCGTAGTAGGTCGCCGGTGGGGCCGGCATGAAGGGTAGGCCGTTGGCGCGCAGGGCTTCGACCGAGGCGTAGATGTCGCGGCAGCCGCAGGCGATGTGCTGAATGCCCTCGCCCTTGTATTCCTTCAAGTATTCCTCGATCTGGCTGCGATCGTCGGCCGACTGGTTGATCGGGATGCGGATCTTGCCGCAGGGGCTGGTCATGGCCCGGCTGGTCAGACCGGTCAGCTTGCCCTCGATGTCGAAGTAGCGGATCTGGCGGAAGTTGAAGAGCCTAGCGTACCAGTCTGCCCAATGGTCCATGCGGCCGCGATGGACGTTGTGGGTCAGGTGGTCGAGATAGTAGAGGCCGGCGCCCTCGGGGGCGGGGTCGCGTGCGCCGGTCCACTCGAAATCGATCTCCCAGATCGAGCCCTTGGCGCCGTAGCGGTCGACGAAATAGATCAGCGAGCCGCCGATGCCCTCGATCGCCGGAATGGCCAGTTCGCCCGGTCCGACACGGGCTTCGACCGGTGTCGCACCCAGTTCGACGGCCCTGTTGAGGGCATGGGCGGCATCGACCACCCGGAAGCCCATGGCGCAGACGCAGGGGCCGTGGCGGCGGGCGAAGTCGGCCGCGAAGCTGTCCGGCTCGGCGTTGATCACGTAGTTCACGTCGCCCTGGCGCCAGAGCGTGACCTGCTTGGAGCGATGCCGGGCGACCGGCGCGAAGCCCATGCGGGCGAACAGCGCAGCCAGTTCGTCCGGGCTCGGGTGGGCGAATTCGATGAACTCGAAGCCGTCCGTGCCCATCGGGTTGGCGGCATCGATCACGGCAGCGGCGGCATCGTGCGGAAAGGGACCCATCGCGGCATTCCTCCTCGTGAAACGGCGATGCACCAGTGTCGCGGGAAGCGGGCGCAAGAGGCGTGCGAATTGCGGGCGAACCGATTAGATTATGCATGTTTCATGCGTAGTCGACCGGATGCCCGCACATGATCGCACTGGATGGCTACGACCTGCGCCTGCTCGCCGCGCTGCAGACGGACGGCCGGCTGACCAACCAGGAACTGGCCGAGCGGGTGCATCTGTCCGCCTCGCAATGTTCGAGGCGCCGGCAGGCGCTGGAGGAAGCGGGCGTGATCCGCCGCTACCGGGCGGAGCTCGACGGCGAGCGGCTCGGTCTCGGCGTGACCGCCTTCGTCAATGTGCAGCTGTCGCGCCATTCCGAGCAGAATGCGCGCCGATTCCGCGATGTCATCGCCGATTGCGACGAGGTGTTGGAGGCCCATGCGCTGACCGGCGACATGGACTACCTGATCAAGATCGCGGTTCGCGACCTGAAGAGCTTCGCGGATTTCGTCAACTCGGTCCTGCTCGCGCACGAGACCGTCGCCCATGTCACGTCGCGCATCGTGATCGAGACGCTGAAGAGCGGCGGCGCGCTGCCGCTCAAGCCCGGGGCAGGGGGGTGAACCGGCGCGCCGGGCCGACCGAAGGCCGGACCGGCGATCCGGTCCGGACCCGGTCACTCGGCGGCGAGTTCCTGGTGGTCCATCTGGGCCAGCGCGATCTCGACGGTCGGGGCGGTCAGCACGCTGACCTCGGGCCGGCGGATGCCGAAGCGGACCAGGGACCGGCGCACGGGGCGCGACATGCCGGTCAGCACCACGTCGGCGCCGCGCTTGCGCATGTCCTCGATGACGCTGCGCAGGGTTGCCGCGCCGGTGGTGTCGACCAGCGGCACGGCCGAGAAGTCCAGCACCAGCCGCTTCGGCCGGGTGCCGATGCGCGACAGCGTGGTCGACAGTTGGTTGGCGGCGCCGAAGAAGAACGGACCGCTGATCCGGTAGACGACGACATCCTCGCGCGTCTGCTGGCTCGGATCGTAGGGCCGGCCGTCGTCGTCGGCCTGATCGCGGCCGATCAGACTGCCGGCCTGCCCGTGCGCCTCGACCGCCACGGCCTCGGCCATGTGGTGCATGAACAGAATGGCGGAGAGCACCACGCCGACCTCGATGCCGACAGTCAGATCGTAGAACACCGTCAGCAGCATGGTGGCGGTCAGCACGACGCGGTCGCCCCAGCCGGAATTCTGCAGGAGCCGCCAGACGACATGCACCTCGCTCATGTTCCAGGCGACGATGGCCAGGATGGCGGCCAGTACGGCGAGCGGCACATAGGAGGCGAGCGGGGCGGCGACCAGCACGAAGGCGAGCAGGAAGACGGCGTGCAGGACCCCGGAAATCGGCCCGGTCGAGCCGGAGCGGATGTTGGTCGCGGTCCGCGCGATGGCGCCGGTCGCCGGCAGGCCGCCGATCAGGGCGGAGCCGACATTGGCGAGGCCCTGGGCGACCAGTTCGCAGTTGGAACGATGCCGCCGCCCGGTCATGCCGTCGGCGACCACCGCCGACAGGAGCGATTCGATGCCGGCCAGGATCGCGATGGTGATCGCGTCGGGCAGCACCGCCTTGACGCCGGCGAGCGACAGGGCCGGGAATTGCGGCGTCGGCGGCACGCGCGGTATGCCGCCGAACTTGGAGCCGATCGTGACCACGTCGAGGGTGAAGACGGCGGTCGCGACGGAGGCGAGCACGACGGCGATCAGGAAGCCCGGCCATTTCGGCCGGTAGCGGCGCAGCCCGAGAATTAGCCCCAGCGAGATCGCCGACAGGGCGACGGCGAAGGGATTGAGCGTCGGCAGGGCCGCCCACAGCGCCTCGACCTTGGCGATGAACTCGCCCGGCAGCTTCGCGGTGGTCAGGCCGAACAGGTCGGCGACCTGGCTGACAAAGATGGTGATGCCGATGCCGGCCGTGAAGCCGATCGTGACCGGGTAGGGGATGTATTTGATATAGGTGCCGAGGCGCAGGTAGCCGATCGCGATCAGGATCAGTCCGGCCAGCAGGGTGGCGACGATCAGCCCGTCATAGCCGTGCGTCTCGATCGTCCGGTAGACGACGACGATGAAGGCCGCCGTCGGGCCGCCGATCTGGAAGCGGCTGCCGCCGAAGGCCGAGATGATGAAGCCGGCCACGATGGCGGTGAACAGGCCGCGGTCCGGCGTGGTGCCCGATGCGATGGCGATGCCCATGGCCAGCGGCAGCGCCACGATGGCGACCGTCAGCCCGGCGACCACGTCGGCGACGAAGCGCTTGCCGTCGTAGCCCTCGCGCAGGCTGGTGATGAGTTTCGGCGTGAACAATTCCGCGAAACTGTCCTGATGGGGGCGGGGCGGACGCAAGGCGGAATCGGTCATGGCTCGGCTTTCGCGCAGGTGATTTGTCCGAGAAAAGCGGACAGTAGCATGCGGGCCATGGGGGACTGCCATAAGGGAAACTACGGCACCGGGCCCCACGAGACCCCTCTGGACGCAGACCTTATGCGCCTGCCCCGCAGGTCTGGCGGCTGCTGCGCAATCCTCTGCGTTGTCGTCGGCGGCGTCCTCGGCTACGACCCGTTGCGAGTTGAACGCGGGAGAAGCAGGCATGGCGTCGGGGCCGATCGTGATCGAGGTTCGGGGGAAGATCGCCGTCGTTTGGGTCGACAACCCGCCCGTGAATGCACTGTCGCAGGCCGTGCGCCAGGGGCTGCTCGATGCCGTCGCGGCCGTGGAGGCGGACGAACGGGTCGCCGCCGCCCTGATCCTGTGCCGCGGCCGCACCTTCATCGCGGGCGCCGACATTCGCGAATTCGGCAAGGGGCCGCTTGAGCCGCTGTTGACCGACGTGATCGCCCGGATCGAGGCATCGCCGAAGCCCTGGGCCGCGGCGATCCACGGCACTGCGCTCGGCGGCGGCTTCGAGGTCGCACTCGGCTGCCGCTGGCGGATCATGGAATCGCGCGCCGAGGTCGGATTGCCGGAGGTCAAGCTCGGCATCATTCCGGGCGCCGGCGGCACCCAGAGGCTGCCGCGCCTGACCGGCATCGCGACCGCCATCGAGGCGGTCACGTCGGGCCGGCGCTTCGGCGCCCGGGAGGCCCTGAAACTCGGCATCGCGGATGCGGTCGTCGAACTGGAGCCGGGCGAGGATTTTGCCGAGCGCGCCCTTGCGGTGCTCGAGGCGCGGGTCGCGGCCGGCACCGTGCCGCCGCCGGTCTCCGCGCGCGCGGTTCCGGCCATCGACGCGGCCGAGGCCGAGAAGCTGGTCGCCCGCGCAACCGATCGGGCGCGCGGACAGCTTTCGCCCGGCGAGGCCGCCCGCGCCGTCGCCGATTCGCTGACGCTCGACTTCGCTGCCGGACTGGCGGCCGAGCGGGCCCGCTTCCTGAAGCTCGTCGGCCATCCGCAGGCCAAGGCCTTGCGCCACGCCTTCTTCGGCGAGCGGGAACTCTCCAAGCTGCCGATGCTCGACGGCGTCAAGCCGCGCGCCGTTTCGACGATCGCGGTGGTCGGCGGCGGCACTATGGGGGCGGGCATCGCGGTTGCGACCGCCGATGCCGGCTATACGGTCACGGTGCTGGAGACCGATGCGGCCGCCGCCAAACGCGCGGCCGAGCGCATTCACGGCATCTATCAGGGCTATGCGGACCGCAAGCGCATTCCGGCCGACGCGGTCGGCGTCAAGGCCGCGGCCATCGACATCACCACCGAGATCGGCGATCTCGGCGCCGCCGATCTGGTGGTGGAGGCGGTTTTCGAGGACGCCGAGGTCAAGCGCGACCTGTTCCGCCGGCTCGACAAGGTCGTCCGGCCCGGCGCCGTCATGGCGACCAACACCTCCTATCTCGATCCCAACCTGATCGCGGCGGCGACCGGCCGGCCGGCCGAGATGTGCGGCCTGCACTTCTTCGCCCCGGCCAACGTCATGCGCCTGGTCGAGGTGATCGAGACCGCCGATACGGCGCCGGACGTGCTGGCGACCGCCTTCGCGGTGGCGCTGAAGCTCGGCAAGCTGCCGGTCTTCGCCCGGGTCTGCGACGGCTTCATCGGCAACCGCATCTGGGCGACCGTGCGCCGGCACTACGAGTTCCTGGTCGAAGACGGCGCCGGCCCCGCGGAGATCGACGCGGCCATGACCGCCTACGGTTTCCCGATGGGACCCTTCGCGGTCTACGACCTGTCCGGCCTCGACATCTCCTGGTCCTGGCGCAAGCGCAACATGGCCAACCGCGCGCCGGACGTGCGCTATGTCGACATCCCCGACCGGCTCTGCGAGCAAGGCCGGCTCGGCCGCAAGACCGGCGCCGGTTGGTACGACTACGCCTCCGGCAAGGCTGAGGTCGACCCGGTCGTGGAGGCGCTGATCGCCGAGGAGCGGGCGCGCAAGGGCGTCGTGCCGCGGTCGGTCGATGCCGAGTCGATCCAGCGCCGGGCGCTCGCCGTCATGGCCAACGAGGGCGCGCGCATCCTGGAAGAGGGCATCGCGCTGCGCCCGCTCGATGTCGACATGGTCATGATCCACGGCTACGGCTATCCGGCCTGGCGCGGCGGTCCGATGTTCGAGGCCGACGCGATCGGCCTGCCGACCGTGCTCGGCTGGATCGAGGAGGCCCACGCCGCCGGCGGCCCCGGCTTCGAGCCCGCCCGACTGCTGGTCGATCTGGTCCAGCAAGGCCGCACGCTGGCCGACTGGGCCGGGAGCCGCTGACGGGCGGGTCTCGGTCCTGATCCCGCCGCCCGCACGGGTCAGAAGGCGGCTTCGAGCATCTCCAGGGCGGTGCGGATCGTGGCGAGGCGCACCGCCGAGCGGCCGATCGCGCCGTAGTGCATCTCGCGATGCTGCAGGGGCCCGCCCCGGCGCCCGGCGGCGAGATGGACGAGGCCGACCGGCTTGGCGGCCGAGCCGCCGCCTGGGCCGGCGATGCCGGTGACGGCGACGACCAGATCGGCGCGCGCATGCGCCAGGGCGCCTTCGGCCATGGCGAGGGCGGTCTCGCGGCTGACGGCGCCGAACTGGGCGAGGAGCCCGGCCGGCACGTCGATCAGCTCCATCTTGGCCTCGTTCGAATAGGTCACGAAGCCGCGCTCGACCACCGCGGAGGAGCCGGCGATCTCGGTCAGGAGCCCGGCGATCAGGCCGCCGGTGCAGGATTCCGCCGTCGCGATCATCAGGCCGGCGGCGCTCGCGCGCCGGATCAGCGCCTCGGCGGCGGGCAGCAGGGGGGTGAGATCGGTCATGGCTGGCTCCGTCGCGTCGCGGGTTCCGTTCAATCCCGGGCTATGTCAGGTCGGAAAGGGCAAGCGGATCGTCGCGGTGGCGATGGCGGCGATGCCCTCGCGCCGGCCGACGAAGCCGAGCTTCTCGTTGGTGGTCGCCTTGACGCCGACCCGGTCGATCCCGATGCCCAGGATCGCGGCGACGCGCGCCCGCATGGCCTCGCGATGCGGCCCGATCTTGGGCGCCTCGGCGATGATCGAGATGTCGGCATGGGCGATGACGCCGCCGCGGGCCGCGACCCGCCGCGCCGCCTCGGCCAGGAACACCGCCGAATCGGCGCCGAGCCAGCGCATGTCGGAGGGCGGAAAATGCGTGCCGATGTCGCCCTCGCCGAGCACGCCCAGGATCGCGTCGGTCAGTGCGTGCAACGCCACGTCGGCATCCGAATGGCCGTCGAGCTTCGCCACATGTGGGATGCGCACATTGCCGAGCACGACCGCATCGCCCTCCGTGAAGCGGTGCACATCGTAGCCGGTGCCGACGCGGATATCGCCGAGCGCCAGGAATTCCTCCATGCGGAGCCTCCGGTCGGCCGCTTCGAGATCGGCCAGCGAGGTGATCTTCAGATTGCCCGGCTCGCTCGCCACCACGGCGACAGGCAATCCGGCCCATTCCGCGACCGCGGCATCGTCGGTGAAGTCGGTGCGGCCTTCGGCGGCGGCCCGGCGATGCGCGTCGAGCAGCGGCGCGAACCGGAAGCCCTGTGGGGTTTCCGCCGCCCACAGCCCGTCGCGCGCCCGCGTGCCGATCACCCGGCCGTCGGCATCGGCCTGCTTCAGTGTGTCGACGACCGGATGGGCGAGCAGGGCGGCCGGTATGTCGGCGAGCCGGTCGATCAGGCGGGTGATGGCGACGGGTGCGACGAATGGCCTCGCCGCATCGTGGATCAGCACGAGGTCCGGAGCGAAGGGGGCGAGCGCCTCCAGGCCCGCCAGCACGCTCGCCTGCCGGGTCGCCCCCCCGGCGACCGGTTCGGCGAGACGCGGATCGGCGGCCAGACCGTCGATCGCCGTGCGGTATTCGGCCACGAAGGCCGGATCGATCACGCAGACGATGCGGCCGACCGCAGGCAATGCCATGAAGGCGCCCAGGCTGCGCGCCAGGATCGGCCGGCGTCCGATCGATCGATACTGCTTGGGTGGACCGTCTGCCCGGCCGGCGCGGGTTCCGGAGCCGGCGGCGACCACAATGACGGCAATCTTTTGATCCAGGGGTTGCATTCCTGCTGTCATGCCTGTCGTTCAGGCCGCCGAGACGCCGGTGCATTCACCGATATTCGGGAAAACCCGTGTTGCAATGCGGGATGACGCTTGCTCTTCGGCCAGATTATGCCACATATATAATCAAACGCCACGAATGCACATTCGATGAGCAAAGCGATCGCCCCTGATTTCACCCAGTCCGCCGCAGCACCGAGCGGCGGTTCGGAAACCTGCGCCCTGTCCACCGACGCCTCCACCCCTCTCGTTTACCTCGCTCCGATGTCCGGTGTCACGGATCTTCCGTTTCGCCGGATCGTCGCGCGGCTCGGCGCGGCGCGCGTGGTGACCGAGATGGTGGCGAGCGAGACGCTGGCGACCGGCGATGCCGACATGGCGCTGCGTCTGGCCGGGGCCGGCATGGCACCGCATATCGTGCAACTGGCCGGCCGCGAGGCCCACTGGATGGCCGAGGCGGCCCGCATGGCCGAGGCCAACGGCGCCGACGTGATCGACATCAACATGGGTTGCCCGGCCAAGCGGGTGACGACCGGCTGGTCCGGCGCGGCGCTGATGCGCGATCTCGATCTCGCGATCGACCTGATCCGGGCGACCGTCGGTGCGGTCGCGGTGCCGGTCACGCTGAAGATGCGGCTCGGTTGGGACCGCGCCTCGATCAATGCGCCGGAACTGGCGCGGCGGGCGGAGGCCGAGGGTATCCGGCTGATCACCGTGCATGGCCGCACCCGCGACCAGTTCTACGAGGGCCGCGCCGACTGGCCGGCCATCCGGGCGGTGGTCGAGGCGGTGACGGTTCCGGTCGTCGCCAACGGCGACGTGCAGAGCTTCGAGGACGCGGATGCGATCCTCGCACAATCCGGCGCCGCCGGCGTGATGATCGGGCGCGGAGCCCAGGGGCGCCCCTGGTTCCCGGCCGCCGTCCAACGCTATCTGGCGACCGGGACACGGGAGGAAGGCCCCCGCGGGGCGGCACTCGGCGACCTCGTCGCCGAACACCACGCGGCGATGATCGACCACTATGGTCCCCAGCGCGGCATCCGTGCCGCGCGCAAGCACATCGCCTGGTATTTCGAGGCGGCCGAAGCCCATCTCGCCGTTCCGGCAGGGCTCCGGACCGCCATCCTGACCTCCTTCGACGTCGAGGCCGTCGGGCGCATGTTGCGCGAGGCCTTCGACGACCGAGCTCCCAGGAGAGCCGCATGACCCCGATCCCGCTGAGGAGACGCGACATGGAACCGGCCACGGACGGCCCCGCTGCGGCGGTGCTCAACGCCCTGCCGAATCCGGTCATCATGATCGGCGCCAACGGCGTCATCCAGGAGGCGAACGACGCCGCCCAGAACTTCTTCCAGGCGAGCGCGGCCTTCATGGCCCGCCACTCGCTCGGCTATTTCGTGCCCTTCGGCAGCCCGCTCTTGGAACTGATCAACCAGGTGCGCGAGCGCCAGGCGCCGGTCTCCGAATACCGGGTCGACGTGTCGAGCCCGCGCATCGGCACAGAGAAGATCGTCGACATCTATGCCGGCCCGGTGCTCGACGATCCCGGTGCGGTGGTGGTCATGCTGCAGGAGCGGACCATGGCCGACAAGATCGACCGCCAACTGACCCATCGCGGCGCCGCCCGCACGGTCACCGGCCTCGCCGCCATGCTGGCGCACGAGATCAAGAACCCGCTCTCCGGCATCCGTGGCGCCGCCCAGTTGCTGGAACAGTCCTGTGACGACCAGGACCGCGCCTTGACCCGGCTGATCTGCGACGAGGCCGACCGGATCGTGAAGCTGGTCGACCGCATGGAGGTGTTTTCCGACGAGCGGCCGATCGAGCGCACGGCGGTCAACATCCATACCGTGCTCGACCACGTGAAGCGGCTGGCGCTGTCGGGCTTCGCCCGCAACGTCAAGATCGTCGAGGAATACGACCCGTCGCTGCCGCCGGTGCTGGCCAATCGCGACCAGCTGGTCCAGGTGTTCCTGAACCTGGTCAAGAACGCCGCCGAGGCGACCAGCGGGCAGGCGGATGCGGAGATCGCCCTGTCGACGGCCTACCGGCCGGGCGTGCGGCTGTCGGTGCCGGGCTCGCGCGACAAGGTCACGCTGCCGATGGAATTCTGCGTGCGCGACAACGGCCCCGGCGTGCCGGAGGACCTGCTGCCACATTTGTTCGATCCCTTCGTGACTACCAAGACCAATGGCTCCGGGCTGGGGCTCGCGCTCGTCGCAAAGATCGTGCGCGATCACGGCGGCGTGGTCGAATGCGAGAGCCAGCCCCGCCGCACCGTCTTCCGCATCCTGATGCCGGCCTTCGTCGCCGGCCCGAAGGACCCGCGCAACGCCTGAGTGCCCGGCTGCGGCGCCTGACCCCGCAGCGGACCCGACCAGCAAGGATACGTCATGCCGACCGGAAACATCCTCGTCGCCGACGACGACGCAGCGATCCGAACGGTGCTCAACCAGGCCCTCTCGCGGGCCGGCTACGAAGTGCGCCTGACCTCGAATGCGGCCACGCTCTGGCGCTGGGTCGCGCAAGGGGAGGGCGACCTCGTCATCACCGACGTGGTCATGCCCGACGAGAACGCCTTCGACCTCCTGCCGCGCATCAAGAAGCTCAGGCCGGAACTGCCGGTCATCGTGATGAGCGCGCAGAACACCTTCATGACCGCCATCCGCGCCTCCGAGCGCGGCGCCTACGAATATCTGCCCAAGCCCTTCGACCTGAAGGAGCTGATCTCGATCGTCGGCCGCGCCCTGGCCGAGCCGAAACACAAGCGCGTCCAGGAGCCGGAGCCCGACGCCGAGGCGATCCCGCTGGTCGGCCGCTCGCCGGCCATGCAGGACATCTACCGCGTGCTTGCGCGGCTGATGCAGACCGACCTGACCGTGATGATCACGGGCGAGTCCGGTACCGGCAAGGAACTGGTCGCCCGCGCCCTGCACGACTACGGCAAGCGCCGCAACGGGCCCTTCGTCGCCATCAACATGGCGGCGATCCCGCGCGACCTGATCGAATCCGAACTGTTCGGTCACGAGAAGGGTGCCTTCACCGGCGCGGCAAGCCGCTCGGCCGGCCGCTTCGAGCAGGCCGAGGGCGGCACGCTGTTCCTGGACGAGATCGGCGACATGCCGATGGACGCCCAGACGCGGCTGCTGCGCGTCCTGCAGCAGGGCGAATACACCACCGTCGGCGGCCGCACGCCGATCAAGACCGACGTGCGCATCGTCGCGGCGACCAACAAGGACCTGCGCCAACTGATCAATCAGGGCCTGTTCCGCGAGGACCTGTTCTTTCGCCTGAACGTCGTGCCGCTGCGCCTGCCGCCCTTGCGCGAGCGTTCGGAGGACATTCCCGATCTCGTCCGGCATTTCTTCGCACTGGCCGAGAAGGAGGGCCTGCCGACCAAACAGATCGAGCAGGCGGCGCTCGACCGGCTGCGCCGCTACCGCTGGCCGGGCAACATCCGCGAGCTGGAGAACCTGATCCGGCGTCTGGCCGCGCTCTATCCGCAGGACGTGATCACCGCCAACGTCATCGACCAGGAACTGAGCCAGCCCGCGCTGGTCTCGGCACCGGAGGAGAAGGCCTCCGACGAGGGCATTTCGGCCTCGATGGAGAAGCACCTGACCGGCTATTTCTCCGGCTTCGGCGACAACCTGCCGCCGCCCGGCCTCTACCATCGCATCCTGCGCGAGGTCGAATATCCGCTGATCGGCGCGGCCCTCGCCGCCACGAGGGGCAACCAGATCAAGGCCGCCGAACTGCTCGGCCTCAACCGCAACACGTTGCGCAAGAAGATCCGCGATCTCGATATCCAGGTGATCCGGTCGTCGCGGTAAGGACTGGGTCACGCGGCCGTTGCGGGAGCGGTTGCGCGACGCGGTGGGGCCGAGCAGACGGGCATTGCGCGGGCGTCCGCGGAGGTCATCGGCCCGGCCGAGCGGCCCGAGCGGCCCGAGCGGCGCGGCGGTCACGAAGGTCCGCTCCGACCGTAGCGGAAGCATCCGGCGCCGGTGGCGTCCAATGCGCCGATCCCGGGTCTCCTTCCCCTTCGCTCCCTGAGGGTGGAGAAGGGGAAGGAACCGAGAGAGACGAAGGAGGCCGTGCGGCGGGGGCCTGGGCATTTCTCGCGGCTTGACGGTCGCGCACTTCACGACTGGCTTCCGCCGGCCACCGGATTCCTCGCCGCCTCGGCTCCGTCGCAGCTTCGGTGCGGCGTTTGGCGACCGTCGTGACCGCGAAGGTTCGCAGGGGTAACGCTTCCTTTCCGAGTTTGCTGCATTCTGACGGTCGCGAAGAACCCTTTTCGTACCGCGTCGGGTGCCGTTCACATGGATATTGCGACTTTCATCGGCATCGGCGGCGGTTTCGGCGTGCTGGTCATCGCCATTTTCATGGAGGGCTCGAAGCTCAGCCAGTTCATGGACCTGCTCGCCACCAACGTGGTCATAGGCGGCGCGCTGACCACCACCATGGCGCGGTTCACGATGGGGCACTTCTTCGCGGCCTTCACGACCGGCCTGAAGGCGGTCACCTTCTCGCACCACGGCTCGGCGCGCGACATGATCGACAAGATCGCCGAACTCAGCGACATCGTGCGCAAGCAGGGCGCGCTCGGCCTGGAGGCGGTTGAGATCGAGGACGAGTTTCTCGCCAAGGGCATGCGCATGGTCGCCGACGGCTTCGATCTCGCCATCATCCGCGAGAGCCTCGAGCGCGAGCGCGATCTGCATGTCGAGCGCCTGGAGGATGCCCACAAGCTGTTCAAGTTTCTGGGCGATGCGGCCCCGGGCATGGGCATGGTCGGCACCATCATCGGCCTGATCTCGATGTTCAGCCACATGGACGATCCGAAGAAGATCGGCCCCGGCATGGCGGTCGCGCTGCTGACGACGCTTTACGGCGCCGTGCTCGCCAACGTCGTGGCGCTGCCGATCGCCGACAAGTTGCAACTGCGCGCCGCCGAGGAAGGCATCAACATGACGCTGGTCATCGACGGCGTCCTGATGATCCGCGAGAACAAGAGCCCGGCCGTGATCCGCGACATGCTGCTGAGCTACCTGCCGCAGAAGACCCGTGCGGCCATGATGGAAGCGGCCTGAGGAGCGCCCGATGGCCAGGAAAAAGGGACATGGCGGCGGCGGGCATGGCGGCGCGTGGGTCATCACCTTCGCCGACCTGATGGCCCTGCTGATGGCCTTCTTCGTCATGCTGGTCGCCTCGGCCAACCAGGACAAGCAGAAGCTTGCCGACGCCGCCGGCAGCCTGCGCGAGGCCTTCGGCGTGCAGCCGGAATTCCGTCGCGCCGGCATGATCGAGCGCGACGGCCTGCCGGTGCGCCAGTTCCTGAAGGAATCCAACGTCGTCGAGAAGAAGCTCGACGCCTCCCATTCCGCCGAGCGCAACGACCGCTTCGAGAAGCAGGGACCGGAGGCGAACACCCACAATTTCGAGCGCGCCGCCGAGGAGAAGCCGAAGCAGTTCCTGACCGCCGCCGCCTCGCTGCGCCAAGCGCTCGCCGACATGCCCGAGATCGCCGAAATCTCCAAGAACGTGATCTTCGAGGAGACCGACGAAGGCCTCAACATCCGCCTCGTCGACCAGGACGGCCGCTCGATGTTCGCGGAAGGCTCGCGCACCCCCTACGAGCATACCCGCCAGATCCTGATGCGCATCGCGCCGGTGATCGCGCGCATGCCGCATCGCATCCGCGTCACCGGCCACACCGCCGGCGGGCGGCGCTGGTCCGGCACCTCGGGCTCGCCCTGGGAATTGTCCGCCGGGCGCGCCGCCACCGTGCAGGAGGTCCTGGCCAGCTTCGGCGTCGGCTACGACCGGTTTGAATCGGTGGTCGGCAAGGCCGATGCCGAGCCGCTGTTCCCGACCGAGCCGTTCCTCGCCGCCAACCGGCGCGTCGACATCCTGCTCGCCCATCAGGCGCCGCCGCTGCCGAATTCCCCGCTGAAGTGAACGGCCCGCCGGGTTGGGAACCGCCGGCCGGCCTCCGGACGCACCTTGCATCGGCGGGGTCGCGCCGCGCCGACGCCCGGCATTGGGACCGGTCGCCTCCGGCGCCGGGCTGCCGCGCGGGTGGTGCCCTTGCGGGCGGGCCGGGCGGGGTCTATCCGGGGCCGATCCGGGAGATCCGCCATGCCGACGCCGACCGCCGCCGCCGAATCCGAACCCCTCGTCATCCGCCCGGCCGAGGCCGCCGATCTGATGGGGATCGTGTCGCTGTTCGTCGATGACGAGACCGGCGGCCATGGCGACACCCTGGACCCGGCCTTCCGGCCGCTCTATGAGGCGGCCTTCGCGCGGATCGCGGCGAGCCCGAACGACACCGTCTTCGTGGCGCTGCTGGGCGCGCGCATTGTCGGCACCTACCAGCTGACCTTCGTGCCGACCATCGTCCATCGCGGCCGGCTGCGGGCGATGGTGGAATCGGTCCATGTCGATTCCCGCCTGCGCAGCCACGGCATCGGGGCGGCCATGATGCGCCACGCCGAGGCGGCCGCGCGGGCCGGCGGGGCCGGCATCCTGCAACTGACATCGAACAAGAAACGCCTCGACGCCCACCGTTTCTACGAGCGGCTCGGCTTCGCCAAGAGCCATGAAGGCTTCAAGATGGACCTCGACGCCGACACGCCGTGACCCGGCGCCGCGATGCGCTCGCGTTGCGAACGCATCGCTCAATCCTGCGGGAACCGCGAGCGGCCCTCCCGGGGGGGCGTCTCGCTCACCTGATCGGGCCGGGTCCGGGCCGGGAGCAAGCCGTTCGGCCGTCACGCTCGCTCCGGGTCGATGCCCGCACTGTGGCGGCGGAGCCTTCGCCGGGAAGGCTCCGGGCCGGATTCATTCCTCCTCGCCGAAGAACATGTCCTCGTCTTCGTCCGACGGCTGGTAGATCGGCGAGGGTGACGTCTGGCTGTAATTCGCCGGCGGGCGCGGCGGCGAGGCCGGGGCGGCGGGATAGAGCGCGGCGAGCTGGGCGCCGACGCAGGCATGGACGAAATCCTTGAATTCGGCGGTCCGCTTCACATAGCCGCGAGACTTGGCGTCCTTGTTGCAAGCCTTGCGGAACGGCTTGGTGCGCGCCTTGATGCAGATCCGGGTCTGAACCGGGATCTGGTCGGCGGTGACGCCACGGGAAATGGTCTCGGCGCGACATTCGCCGCCGATGATGTACATGGCCGGCGTCGCCTTGAACTTCACGGTCTGGGCTTCGGCTGCAACCGGAGCAAGCAGAAACGCGACCGCCAGGGCCGGAGCGAAACGACGGATCATTCTCGACACTCCCTTGGGCAACAGGTGCCCCTCAATTCTTGTCTGGCTCCCGGTCCGACGTCCGGGCCGGAAAGGCTTGGTTCGTCGGGGCTCCGCCGAACGGCACGGGCCGACCATCGGGCATGGCCGACGATCGGGCAGCGCCGTTTCCGAGCCACAACCGGTCTGACTGCGGCGCCTGCGCCGCACGGGACGCAAGCGCCAACAGCCAAGGCCGTTACATGCACTTGGCCATATAGGTGAAATAGGCCTTCCAGCCCTTGGCGCCGGTCTTTTCCTTCTCGGTCTTCCACTTGGCGTCGCAGGCCTTCTTCTGCTCGGCCGACGACGGCTCGTCCTCGTCGTCCGCCTTCGCGGCGGCCTTGGAGGCGGCCGGCTTGGCTGCGGGCTTCGTCTCGGTGGTCGCGGCCGGCTTCGTGGTCGTGGCCTGGGCGATGGCCGCGGCCGGAGTGAAGGCGAGGGCGGCGGCGATCAATGCGGCAAGGATGCGATCGGTCATGTGTCCTACCCCGTTCTATCCGGTCCGGACCGGAACGCCTCCCGTCCAGCCTACGGTCCGTCATTACCGCGAGCAGAAGGTGTCGAACTCGTGACGAATCGATCTGCCCGGGCCGCTGATATTATGCGTCCGCGCAGCATAAACGGCACTCCGGTACCCGCCCGTCCGCCCGTCCGCCCGATCGCGGGCGCGGCCGATCCGCCAGTCGGCTGCCATTGCCTGCGCGCGCCGGATCGGATGGCGGCGGGTCAGGCTTCGCGGGCGGGCGGCCGTGGCGGACGAACCTTTCCGCGCCTCCTCGTTTCACGGTGAACGGATGGTTACGGCGATACCGGCAGGATTTTGCGGGAGGCCTTGATTCGACTGTGGTTTTCGCCACAGGAGGGTGAATCCTTCATGAAGTTAACGAGTGGTTTTCACCGTGTTGTGAGCTTCTTAAGCCTGCTGATTCACCTTCGGTTCAGCCGGCTCCGTCAAATTTCTCCTCAAGGGCGGTGCAATCCCGCCAGGACATTCCAAGGCTCAGAAAGTATAGGAGAGCAACATGGCCCGATTTGAAGTCCGCGACAGTGAAATCGCCGCGATGGGACAGCAGAACGTCTCGGGCGATGTCTTCTTCCAGCTCGGCATCACCTATTCGGTCGGCCGCGGCGTGAAGCCCGACATGGTCGCGGCGCACAAGTGGTTCAATCTCGCCGCCGCCCGCGGCAACCGCGAAGCCGCCCGGCACCGGCACGAGATCGCCGGCGAGATGAGCGGCGCAGAAGTCGCCGAGGCGCAGCGCCAGGCGCGCGAATGGATCCGCACGCACTGAAATCCGTTCCGATCCACCCCGCGGTTCGCGCCGCATCGCGCGATCCGACCGGTCGGTACGGCAGCGCCCTTCAGCGTGCGCGCAGATAGTCCAGCATGGTCTCCGCATTCGAGACCGTGACGCCGACGCCCGCCGGGTCGTCGCCGAAGCCCGGCTCGACGAACATCCTGCGGATGACGCGATCCTCCACATGCATGGCATATCGCCAGCTGCGATAGCCCATGCCCTGGGCGGTGCGGCGCACCAGCATGCCCATCAGCCGCGCGAAGTCGCCGTTGCCGTCGGGCAGCATGACGACCTTTTCGATCGCCCGGCTCTTCGCCCATTGGAACATGACGAAGGCGTCATTGACCGAGACGCAGGCGACCAGATCGATGCCGAGCGCCACGAAGGCATCGTGATTGCGCTCGAAGCCGGGCAGGTGGCTGTCCGAGCAGGCCGGCGTGAAAGCGCCCGGCACCCCGAACACGACCACATTGCGCCCGCCGAACAGCTCCGCCGTGGTCACGTCCTTCCATTCGAACGGATTGTCGCCGCCGAGCGCCGGATTGCGCACGCGGGTGTGAAAGACGACGTCGGGGACGGTTGCGGGGGTCATCAGGCGTTCGGGCTCCCTGTACCGGTGTCGATGCGACACCGCCTGCCGGTGGGATCGGCTGAAAGCCCGATCGTCGCAAGGCGGCGGCGCGAAATGCGCGCCGGATCTCCGCCGGCCCGCATCACCCGATCCTCATGCAAACCCGTCGGCCGGTAAAGCCGTCCATCCGGCATGGCGCCCGCGCCGGCACGCGGGTCCCAGACGGCCCCGCGAGCCTGCGAGGCCGCGAGCCCTCGAGCCTGCGAGCCTGCGAGGCCGTGCGGAGGGCCTGGAAGTGCGACCGCCATCGAGGCTTGACAGCGGGCAGGGCGCCATCGAGTATAAAAACGAAATGGCGTTCCGGAAAATTTCATGCGCTCTGCCGTCGACCGCATCTTCGATCTCCTGGAAGCGATCGCGACCCGACCGGCGGGCGCGGCGCTGAACGAACTGGCGGTTGCCGCGCAGTTGGCCAAGCCGACCGCCCATCGCCTCCTCGCCGATCTGATCGCGCGCGGCCTGGTGCGCCAGGACGGGCCCAACGGCGACTACTCGCTGACCCTGGAGATCGCGCTGCTCGGCTTCCGGCATCTCGCCGGCACGGGCTTTCTCGACATCTGCCAGCCGGAACTCGACCGGCTCGCCGGCAAGGCGGGCGAGTTGATCCGGCTGTCCTGGCTCGACGGCGAGCGGCTCGCGATCGTCGCCGAATCCCAGGGCGCCAAGCCGGGCCTGCGCTTCGATGCCAATCTGGGCCGGCCGGTGGTCCTGCACAGCATGGCGGTCGGCAAGGCGTATCTGGCCAGCCTGACCGATGCCGATGCGCTGGCCCGGGTTCGCGCCCAGGGGCTGCTCGGCGCGGCCGGAGGCGGCTCGACGCCGATCCGGACCGAGGCGGACCTGCTCGCCGAACTGGACCGGGTCCGTCGCTGCGGCTTCGCGCTCGCCTATAACGAGGCCGATCCGGGCACCGGCGCCGTGGCGGTACCGATCACGGCCGCCGATGGCGGCGCCTTCCTGGGTGCCATTGCGGTGGTGGTCCCGACCGCGCGCTGGACCCGCGAGGCGCTTGCCGGGCTGGTGCCGGATCTGCGCGAAGCGGCCAGGGACATCGCCGGCAAGGCGGTCGTCGCGCCCTATTGCCGGAAGGGCGCGCAGGTGCTGCGCCGGCCCGCCAACAGCAAGGGATTGTGAGATGTTCGAGAAGAATGGCGGTGCCCTGTCGTCACTCGCGACGGCGATCGCCCTGCTGGTCGTCTGGGAAGGCGCGACGCGCCTTCTTGGCATCCCGACCTATCTGCTGCCGGCGCCCTCGGTGATCGCATCCGATTTCGCCCGGAACTGGCCGCGGATCGCCGACAGTTCGTGGATCACCACGCTGAACATGGTCGCCGGCTTCGTGCTCAGCGTCCTGGTCGGCATCCCGCTGGCGATGGCGCTTGCCTACTCGCCGCAGGTCGAGCGTTCGATCTATCCGATCGTGGTCTTCCTGCAGATCCTGCCCAAGATCGCCATCGCGCCGCTGTTCATCGTCTGGTTCGGCTTCGGCACCATGCCGAAGGTTCTGCTGGTCTTCCTGCTGACCTTCTTCCCGATCGTGGTCAACACCGTGGTCGGCTTCAAATCGGTCGATCCGGGCGTGATGGAACTGGCCCGCTCGACCGGCGCGGGCGCGCTGCGCACCTTCTACAAGATCCGCTTTCCGAGCGCGCTGCCGTCGATCTTCGTCGGCCTGAAGATCGCCGCCGCGCTCGCCTCGACGGCGGCGGTGGTGGCCGAGTTCGTCGCCTCCGACAGCGGGCTCGGTTACCTGATCATCACCTATAACGGCCAGCTGGCCACCCCGATGGTCTTCGCCACCATCATCGTGCTCGGCGTCATCGGGCTGGTCTTCTACTTCCTGATCGAATTCGTCGAACGGCTGGTCGTGCCCTGGCACGTCTCCATGCGCGGCGATCAGGCGGGCGCATAGCTACGGATCAAAACAAAAACGCTTAGGGAGGAATGACAATGGCAAGGTTTGGAAAGTTCGGCCTGATCGCCGGTCTGGCCGCGATGCTGGTCTCGGCCGCGGCGGCGCGCGCCGACGATACCGTCAGCCTGCGGCTGAACTGGCAGATCCTCGGCTTTCACGCGCCGTTCTACTACGGCGTCAAGAAAGGCTTCTACAAGGAGGAGGGCATCGACCTGACCGTCAACGAGGGCCGCGGCGGCGCTGCGACCGCGCAGGCGATCGGTGCCAGCAGCGATACCTTCGGCGTCGTCGATGCCGGCACGGTGATCGTCAGCGTCACCCGCGGCATCCCGATCCGCACGGTCATGTCGGTGATGAACAGCGGCATCTTCGCCGTCGTCGCGCGCAAGGACGCCAATATCGTCCGCGCCGCCGATCTCGAAGGCAAGACCATCGCGGTCACCGCCGGCGACGCGCTGACGCAGCTCTTTCCGGCCGTGGTCTCCGCCAACAAGCTCGACGAGAAGAAGATCCGCTTCGTCAATGTCGATGCCGCCAGCAAGGTGGTGGCCGTCCTCGAAAAGCGTGCCGACGCCACGCTCGGCAGCGTCGATGCGCAGTCCTTCGTCATGGAGGCACGCGGCGTCGCGGCCTCGGTCCTCAGCTACGACGATCTCGGCGTCAAGCTGGTCGGCCTGACCGTCGTCGCCAACGAGAAGACGATCGCGGGGAACCCCGATCTGATCCGCCGCTTCGTGCGTGCGACGCGCAAGGCCTTCGTCGAGGCGCAGAAGGATCCGGACGGCGCGATCGCCGCGACGGTCGCCGCCAAGCCCGAACTGGACGGCAAGGTGCTGCGCCAGCAGATGGACGTGTCGCTGGCCAAGCTGACCTCGGCCGCCACCGCCGGCCTGCCGCTCGGCATCGGCGCCGCGTCGGACTGGGACAATACGGTCACGCTCCTCAAGACCTACCAGTCGCTCGCCACCGACAAGCCGGGCTCGGCCTTCTTCACCAACGACTTCGCCAAGTAGGCGGCGATGGCTGAGGCTCAGATCGTCCTGAAGGGCGTCGGCAAGACCTTCGTGCGCGGGCTGCAGCGCACGACGGCCCTCGCCGGCGTCGACATCGAGATCGCGCGCGGGGCCTTCGTGGCGGTGGTCGGGCCGTCCGGCTGCGGCAAGAGCACGCTTCTGCGGCTGGTCTCCGGGCTGGTCATGCCGAGCGAGGGCAGCGTGCGGGTCGCCGGCGAGCCAGTCGTCGGCCCGCGCGCCGACACCGGCATCGTGTTCCAAAAGGCGACCTTGGTCGACTGGCGCGACATTCTCGGCAACGTGCTGCTGCAACTGGAGATGCGCGGCATCGACAGTCCCGAAGCCCGCGAGCGTGCGCGCACGCTCCTTGCGGCCGTCGGGCTCGGCGGCTTCGAGAACCGCTATCCGCACGAACTGTCCGGCGGCATGCAGCAGCGGGCGGCGATCGCCCGCGGCCTCGTCCACCAGCCCGGCATGCTGCTGATGGACGAACCGTTCGGCGCGCTCGATGCGCTGACGCGCGAGCAGATGCGGCTCGACCTGGAGGCGCTGTGGCTGCGCGAGCGGATGACCGTCTTCTTCATCACCCACTCGATCGACGAGGCCGTGCTGCTCGCCGACCGGGTCATCGTCATGAGCCAGCGGCCGGGGACGGTCGATCACGTCTTCGACGTCGATCTGCCGCGTCCACGCGGCCTGGCCGCCCGCAACGATCCGCGCTTCGCCGCGCTGACCGACGCCATCACCCGCATCTTTCTCTCGCGCGGCGTGCTCGACGAGCAGCGTCTGGCGCTTTGAGTCCGCCAGCGCCCCGCGCTTGAAGTTCGAAGGAGATTTCCGTGCAGTCCGACAAGGCGCTCATCATCGTCGGCGATGCGTCCGAGACGCTCGACACGCTCTACCCCTATCTCCGTCTGCAGGAGGACGGCTTCCGGCCGGTCGTGGCCGGTCCCGAAAAGCGGCCCTTCCAGATGGTGCTGCACGAGGTCCGGCCGGGCTGGACGATCACGCGCGAGTGGGAGGGCTACATCATCGAGGCCGATACCGCCTTCCGCGATGTCGACCCGGCCGACTATGCCGGCATCTTCTTCTCCGGGGGGCGGGCACCCGAATATATCCGCGACGACGAGGATCTGATCCGCATCACCCGGCATTTTTTCGAGACCGGCAAGCCGATCGCCAGCGTCTGCCACGGCGTGGAAATCCCCGCGCGGGCGGGCTGTGTGACCGGGCGCCGGATGTCCTGCGTGCGCAAATGCCGCTTCGACCTCGAGATTTGCGGCGGCATCTTCGTCGACGCGCCGCTGGTCGTCGACGGCAACCTGGTCAGCGGCCGCACCTGGCACGACCACGGGCCGGTCATGGGCGAATGGATGCGCCAGCTCCGCGCAGCAAGGCACGGGTCTTCCGCTGCCGCATGACCCGGCCGGCGGAGGGGCGCGCAGGCGGGCGCGCTCCATCGCTTCGATCGGCGCCGGTCCGGCGGAGGCGCAAGCGGGCCGGCGTCAGGCTTTCAGGAAGTCGAGCCGGGCGTCCGTGCGCCCGGGCGCGATTTCGAGGATGGCGGGGCTGACGACGTTCTCGGCGACGAACGGGTCCTCGCCGAGCCGGGCTTCCAAGGCCGGGCGGGTGATGTTGTGGGCGATCACCACCCCGCCGGCGGCCGGCTGAAGGCTGCCGGTCATCAGGAAGATGCCGTCATCGAAGCCGCGCCGGATCCAGGCATTGTGACCGTCCATATGCCGCGGCGCCGCGGCCTTGTTGGCGGCGAAGCTCAGTGTGACGACGAACATCGAGCGGTCTCCTCATCGAGATGGGGTGTCGGTTCACGCGCGGGCAGGGGGTGCGGCAGGGCGTCGAGCCAAGCCTCCAGGGCCTCGACTTCGCGGTCGATGAAGGCCTCGTCGTGCAGCGCCGTCGCCAGAGCGGCGATGCCCTGGCTGCGCATCAGGGCATGGAGCGCCAGGGCGTCCGCGTCGGCGCCGTGGCCGAGGGCTGCAAAGCGGTCGGCCAGCCAGGTCCGGAACAGGGTGAAGAGTGCCGCGGCGCCGCCTTGCGCGGGATGATCGAGCTTGGCCAGTTCGGCGCACAGGGTCCCGACCGGACAGCCGTGCCGCATGATCTTCGCCCGGTTCGCGATCAGCATGCCGATGAAGCTGCGAATGCCATCCGCCGGGCTCGCTGCGGCCGCCGCCCAGGTGTCGAGCGCGGCCCGCGTGGTGTCGACCCGGCGCGCGATCACGGCCGCGAGGATCTCGTCCTTGCTTTTGAAATGATAGTAGAAATTGCCGCGCGACAGCTTCACGGCCGCGGCGATGTCGGCGAACGAAGTCGCCTCGAAACCACGCTCGTAGAAGAGCCTGTCCGCCGCGGCGGTGATCTGGTCGCGCGTGGTTCCAGCCGTCAAGGTGCCTGATCCCCAGTCCTCGTCCCGCCTGCTGTCGGCCGACGGGAGCAGCACGACGCGACGGCTTAGGTCAATCGTCCTAGACGTGGATTAGGACAATTGACCTAGCCCTGTCAAGTTTGCCGTCCATGGATGATGTCCGGTGCCCCTGTCTGATATTTTAGATTCGCGGGAGTCTTGCCGCGCTCCGGTCGGCGCGTTCGGGAGCAATCCACCCAAGACCGTCGATCTCACGGTGAGATCGGCAAGGGACGCGCTGCCGGCGGTGTCGATCGCCGGACGCCGGAACCCTGGCCGAAACCGCGGGGCTTTGTTTCGGGTTCGTAAAACGACTTTGGTCGGTCTTTCCCAGCCTTCTGGGTCTTGCATATTTCATGCAAAGAGTTTGAATCGAAGCCGCGAGATCGGCGATCCGGGTGCAGCATGAGTGCGGAACAATATGCGCTCGACGTAGTTGAGCGATTACGGATAAGCAAGGACTATTCCTCGGTGATCGGGGAGCTTTCCAAGGTCATGTCCGACTTCGGATTCAATTCCGTCGTCGTAACCGGGTTGCCTCGACCCGGTGAAATGCTCGACACGCTGCTCCTGTCGGCGAATTGGCCGGAGGCGTGGGGCGAGCGATATTTGGCCAAGAAGTACGATCAGGTCGATCCGACCGTAAAACGGGTGCGAATGTCTCTGCAACCTTTTCGCTGGAGCGACGTGCGCGAGCAGACATTGAGCGCCGTCGAGAAGAAGATTCTCGACGAGGCGACCGAGTTTGGCCTGAATGACGGTATTGCGGTACCAATTCACGATCTGAACGGGTTGGAAGCCGGTGTGTCCTTCGGGACCGACCGCCTCCTGATCGATTCGCGCGCCCAGGCGGCGTTGCATCTGATCAGCATCTACGCCTACGAGTGCCTGCGGCGGCAGGCGCCGGACCGCTCCGGCGGGCAGAAGCCGATCCATCTCTCGCGCCGGGAACGCGAGTGCATTCAATGGACTGCGGCCGGCAAGACCTCCTGGGAGATCGGCCAGATCATCGGTGTCTCCGAGGCGACCGTGAACGAATATCTCTATGCGGCGGCGCGTCGACTGAACACGCGGACACGGCCGCAACTGATCGCCCGCTGCATGAGAGAAGGTTTGATCAACTAGGCAACCCCTGAGGGCTGCGGGATATGCCTGGATAGAGCTCCTGGTCATCCTCCTACCGCAAGGTAGGAGGGTGCAGATGAAGGTGCTCACGCTCAAGGGCAAGGATGAATGGAAGTATCCTGAACTGTTCGATGAGGCCTTTCGTCTCCGGCACAAGACTTTCGTCGACGAAATGGGCTGGGAAGCCGTCCGCAAGCCGGATGGCAGAGAAAGAGACCAGTTCGATCACGAAGACGCCGTGCATTTCATGATGCTCGATGGCGGCAAGCTGGCGTCCTACAGCCGCCTGCTGCCGACGACGCGTCCGCATCTGCTCTCGGACATCTATCCGCACTTGGCGCCGCGCGGCTATCCGAAGGGCGACCATGTCTGGGAATGGACCCGCTGGACGACCGCCTGGCCGTATCGCCGCCAGGGGCTTTGGTCCTTCGAGGGCGGGGCGATGCTGCACACGGTCGCCCAGTATGCGATGCAGTCCGGCATTCGCGAACTGTCGCTGCAGGGCCATCCGACCTGGATCACCCGCTTCCTGCAGGTCGGCTACATGCCGCGTCCGCTCGGCATTCCCGAATCCGTCGACGGCGCACCCGTCGTCGCCTTCGTGCTGCCGCTGACGCCGTCGCTCCTGCAGAGCCTTGAGGATCGGGTCGCGCAGCGGACCGGCCAGGACAATTTCGCGCTTCTCGGCGCGGTCTGAGTTTCAGCAGCAAGACCCTTTGAGATACCCGGCTTTTCAGTATCCCTAGTCTCGATCCAAGGCCGCTTCCCTCCGGGATGCGGCCTTGTTTCGGTGCTCCGGCCGGCCTGCGCGATGCTGGGGCCGCATGCCGCAAGCGCCGGGATCCGGCGCGGCGGCGCATCGAGGACGCAGGCCTTGCCGAATTGCAACACTGCCCGCTTCCCGGTCGGCAGACCCGAAAACGGCCGCGATTGACGTATCGTAAGCAAATATGTCCCGTTAACCTACCCCTCATATTCGGGGGGAGGTCAGGTCTGCGGCTGTCGCGCTTTGTCGCCGTGGTCGTCTGTTGCCTGATGCTGGCCGTTTCGGGTCTCGGCAGCCGCGCCGCCGGGTCGGGGCCGAGTTTCGGGACCCCGGGTTCCGCCGCCGCCGAAGCGATCGCTCTGCTCGGCGTCATCTGTCCCATGACGGCGGCATCGCCGACCTGGCGTCGTCCGGCAGGCCGGCCGACCCCGAACGGCGCGGTTGCGATCATCCCTGCTGTTTGAGTGCGCATTCGCGTTTCACGGTCGATCAACCGGCTCTCCGGCCGGTCTCGCCATCCGTTGCGCTTCCCGAACTGGCGCCGAGCCTGCCGCCGTCGACCTTCGTGGTCTGGAACGGCTTCCTCGGCGAACGCAACACGGAAGTGCCGGCCAATGCCAATCTGGCCGGCAAGTTCGATTTCGGGCCGATCCGGAACCGGGTCCTGTTCTCGGCCGACATCAACCGCGTCACCGATGTCGGTCGGCTCGACGGAACGCCGGCGGCCTTCGTCGACTTCACCAATCCGAGCTTCCCGCCCTATGTGAAGCCGGTCCCGGGACCGTTCACGACCTTCACGGACATCGACAACGTCTATGTCCAGAGCGGTCTGACCGCGCAATGGCAGGCCAGCCTTTGGGAGCGGGTGCATCTCCTGACCGCGCTGCGCCTCGCCGACGTCGATATCCGCTCACGCGAGCTGACCACCGCATCGAGCTTCCACACCCAGGAAAGCAAGGTGCTGCCGCGGATCGGCGCGTCGGTCGAACTCGTCAAGGGCGTCTCTGTCTTCGCCGACTACACCGAGGGTCTGCGGGCCGTGCCGTTCTTCAACGGTCCGACCGCTCCGCGTCCCGAGCAGAGCCGTCAGAGCCAGGCCGGCGTCAAGCTCGATCTGCCCTACGGTTTCAGCGCCGGCTTCGCGCTGTTCGACCTGCGTCTGACCAACGTGCCGACCGCCAATCCGGCCGTGCCGGGCCAGCAGATCCAATCCGGCGAGCAGTGCTCGCGCGGCTTCGAGGCCGACATGGTCTGGCAGCCGAACGCGAACTGGTCCGACCTCGGCAGCTATGCCCGCGTCGACGCGCGCTACACCCGCAACACCGTCATCGCGGAGGGCAATGTCGTGGAGGGCGTTCCGCGGGAGTCCGGCCGGCTGTGGGGCACCTACCGGGTGACGGACGGCCAGTTCGCCGGTCTCTCGGTCGGTGCCGGATTTCAGGCCCAGAGCCGCGTCGCGATCACCAATGCCAACGACTATTTCGCGCCCGGTTTCGCTACGGTCTCCGTGACGACGGCGGTGAACTATCGTGCCGAGTGATCGTGACGACCGCGGCAAAGGCTCGTCGACATCCGACGCGGAATTCCAGCCCGGCGGTCGGACATGCCACGTCCGCGCTGCTTCGACGGCCCGACGCGTCCGGAGTCCGGATCGTCGGCCTGCCTTGACCGATCCGCCGTCCTGTCCGCTCAGGCCGGCGCCGACGCGCCGGAAGCGCGTGCGGCACCGAGACCGGCAAGGGCTCCGTAGGCAAAGGCGGTCAGCAGGCCGTTGCCGGACAGATAGCCGCCGGCATCGGCTCCGGACACGCCGCAAGCCGCGCCGCCGGCGGCGAAAAGCGTCTCGAACGGTCTTCCGTCCCGGCTGACCACCCGGGCTTGATCGTCGACCACCAGTCCGCCCTGGGTGTGGAACAGCGCGCCGGTGACCTTCACGGCCGCATAGGGCGGGGCGAGTTGCGGCACGCCGGCGAAGTCGCGACCGAATCGATCCGTCGCACCGGCGGTCTTCAGTGCGTCGATCTCGCCGAGCGTCGCGGCGAGGGCGGCCTCGGGGACATGGAGCCGGCCCGCCAGCCCGGCGATGCAATCGGCCGTCAGCACGGCGCCGGCGATCTCCGCGGCGCGGAAATCCTCGAACTGCCGGGCGATCGCGGCGATGCGGCCGTCGAAGATTGTGAAGGCGATCCCGTCCGGCTCGGCGATGACGGCGGCTGCCGATTCCGAGTAGCCGCGCGCCTCGTTGGCGAAGCGGACGCCATCCCGGTTCACCTGGACGCCGCCCTCGGTGATCGTCGCCCAGGTGATCAGGATGCCGTGCGGATGGGCGACCGATCCGTGGCCCTGGTGGCCTGAGAGATGGCGGGTCGCCGCACCGAGCGCCTCGCCCCAAAGCAGTGCGTCGCCGCGATTGCCGGGATGGCCGAAATAGAGCGCATCCTTCAGTTCCGGGATATGGGCCGCGACCAGGTCCGGGTTGCCGCCATAGCCGTTGCAGGCGAGCACCAGCGCCCTGCAGCCGATCCGGTCCGTGCTGCCGTCCGGCCGCACGAGGCCGGCGCCGACGATCCGGTCGCCGTCCCGGTAGAGCGTGGTGGCGGTCGCCTCGGTGACGATGTCGATGCCGGCCGCCTCGGCCGCGGCGCGCAGCCGGTCCATCAGTTCCGCACCCGACCGGCTCGGCAACCCGTGCATCCGCCGCGCGGAATGGCCCGGATAGGTGAAGTTGTCGATCACCGAGAAGGGCAGTCCGTGCCGGTCCGCGAGCCATTCGAGGACGCCGCCGACCTCGTCGACCACCCGCGCCACGGCCTGCGGGTCCGGCTCGTCATGGGCCTTGGCCAGGATATCGGCCGCAAAGGCGGCCTTGCTGTCGGCAATGCCGGCCTCGCGCTGGAAACGCGTCTCCGCCGCGGGAACGAGACCGGCCGACAGCGCCGTCGAGCCGCGCGCGACCGGATCGCGTTCGACGACCAGCACCGCCGCCCCGGCCTCCTGCGCCTTCAGGGCCGCGATCAGGCCAGCCGCGCCGGCGCCGATCACCAGCACGTCGCAGCCGGCCTCGAAGCCCGACCCGTCCACCGCCTCGATCCCCGCCACCGCCGCCTCCTGGAATCTTAGCCTGTCTGATCTTGACGACAGGCAGATGTCCCATTTTTAATACCGACATCTTGAGCGGTCGGGCAAGTCCGGCGGTTCGGTCGGGGCAGGCGGTCCGCCTACCTTCCGTGAATCCGAACCCTGACATCCCGACGGCCAGCGGCGGAGGCGCGGCTCTTGGACGCCGTCGAATCTTCGAAGACCCATCGGCTCTATCTGCTCCTGAAGGAGCGGATCCAGACCGGTGTGCTGGCACCCGGCGACCGTCTGCCCGGCGAGCCGAGCCTGGCGGCGACGCACGGCCTGTCGCGCGTCACCGTACGGCGCGCGCTCGACGGCCTGTCGCGCGACGGCCTGGTCACGCGGCTGCCCGGTGCCGGGACCTTCGTCTCTGAGCCGAACGGGCGTCCGCCCGTCGTTGCCGATCTCGCCAACATGTTCGCCCATCTGGTCGCCATGGGGCGAGCGACCAAGGTGCGTCTCCTGTCCTTCGCCTATGTGGTGCCGCCGCCGGCCATCGCGGCGGCGCTTGGACTGGGGCCGGGCGAGCGGACGCAGGCATCGCTGCGCGTGCGCTCCTTCGACGACGTGCCCTTCTCCTATCTGGCCACCCATGTGCCCGAACGAATCGGCGTGACCTATTCGGAAGGCGATCTCGCCAACCGCCCGCTGCTCGAACTTCTCGAACGCTCCGGCGTCGTCGCCGACCGTGCTGAGCAGACCATCTCGGCGACGCTGGCCGGCCCGGATGCGGCCGCCGCGCTGGGCGTCGAGATCGGCTCGGCGCTGATCGCGCTGACCCGCGTGGTGCGCGACGGCGAGGGCCGGGGCATCGAACATCTTTCCGCGCTCTATCGCCCGGATCAGCACGCCTTCCGGATGGAACTCGTGCGCGCCGGCGACGGCGAGGACCGCCACTGGCGGCCGACTACGCGCGTGAAGGGACCCGCGGCCCATCCGAACGCCACCGGTTCCGAAGCAAACGAACGCCCGAAGACACGACAGAGGAGAAAGCCATGACCGAGCTTACGCGCCGTACCCTGCTCCAGACCGGTGCCGCCGTTGGTGCCCTGGTCTCCATGCCGGCGATCCTGAGGGCGCAGGCCGCTCCGGTCCGCATCGGCATCCTGCAGCCGGTCACCGGGGCGCTCGCCCAGGACGGCGAATATGGTCGCCTCGGCGCCCAGATCGCCCTCGACGAGATCAATGCCGCCGGCGGCATCAAGGCGCTGGGTGGGGCCAAGCTCGAGGTCGTGTTCGGCGACGCCCGCTCGAACCCGGAAGGCGGCACCCAGGAGGTCGAGCGGATGGAGGCCGAGAAGGTCTCGGCCATCGTCGGCGGCTTTGCGTCGCCGATCGTGCTCGCCGCCTCGCAGGCCGCCAGCCGCTACAACATCCCCTATATCTGCGATGTCGGCGTCTCCGATCAGATCGTCAACCGCGGCCTGACCAACACCTTCCGCTTCGGTCCCGGCTTCGGCATCGTCACGTCGACGGCGCTCGAAAACCTCGTCAAGCTCAACGAGGCGGCCGGCAAGCCGGCCAAGACCGTTGTGGTGGTGCATGAGGACGGCCTGTTCGGTTCCGGCATGGCCAAGCTTCTGCAGGCGCAGCTGCCCGGCCGCGGCTTCGAGATCCTGGAGACCATCGCGCATCCGACCCCGTCGCGCGACATGTCCAACGTGGCGCTGCGCATCCGGGCGCTGAACCCGGATCTGGTCATCCCGTCGAGCTACTACGCCGAATTCGTGCTGCTCGCCCGCACCATGCAGCAGCAGCGCATCCGCCCGAAGGGCATCTACGCGATCCTCAACGGCGCGGCCTCGAACTTCCGCTTCGTCAAGGAATTCCCGGACGCGGCCAATCTGGTCATGGACTGCAACCACTGGGCCGATCCGCGCAAGGCGAAGACCGCCGAGGTGCGCCGGCTCGCCGAGGCCGGCGGCCGCTTCTGGCTCTACAACACGCCGCTCAACTATTCCTGCGTGAAGCTCCTCGCCGACGCGATCGAGCGTGCCGGATCGAGCGACCGGGCCAAGATCACCGAGGCGCTGGCGAACTCGACCTTCGCCGATCACATCATGCCCTACGGCCCGACCAAGTTCGTCAACGGCCAGAACCAGGGCGCCGCCCCGGTCAACACCCAGGTCCAGAACGGCGACATCAAGGTGATCTTCCCGGACGCCTTCTCGGACGCCAAGCCGGTCTTCCCGGCGGTCTGATCGACCCCGCCGGACGAACCCGTCCGCCCGCCGCGCCCTGGCCGCCAGGCCTTGCGCGGCGGGCGGCCCCCCCGCATGCCGTTCCAACCGGACTGCCGCCGCCTGATGCTCCAGATCGACATCCTCCTGTCGGCCCTCGCCAACGGCCTGATGACCGGGGCCGTCTATGCGCTGATCGCGCTCGGGCTGACGCTGGTCTACGGCGTGCTGCACGTCATCAACTTCGCCCATGGCGCGACGCTGACGGCCGCCATGTTCGCCGTCTGGGCGGCCCATGACGGGCTCGGCATCGACCCCTATGTGGCGATCCTGTTCCTGACGCCGCTCTTCTTCGCGCTCGGCTACGCGCTGCAGCGCTTCGTCATCGGCCCGGCCAGCCACGGTTCGGACAGCAACATCCTCTTGGTCACGCTCGGCCTTTCGATCGTGATCGAGAATGCTCTGCTGGCCGCCTTCCGGTCGGACACGCGCTCGATCGACGTGCCCTACGGCTTCTCGGTGATCGAGCTCGGAAACCTGTTCCTGCCGCTGCCCAAGGTGATCGCCTTCTTCGCATCCTTCCTGGTTGCCGCGCTCCTGTGGGGGCTGATGGCCCATACCGACATCGGCAAGGCGATCCGCGCCGTGTCGCGCGAGAAGACCGGCGCGGCGCTGTCGGGCATTCCGGTCGAGCATGTCTATGCGGTCACCTTCGGTCTCGGCGCCGCCTGCCTGGCGGTCGCGGCCTGTCTCCTGATGCCGACCTTCCTGGTCAATCCACGGGTCGGCAACGCCTTCGTGCTGGTCGCCTTCACCATTGTGGTGCTCGGCGGCATGGGGTCGGTTCCCGGCGCGCTGATCGGCGGGCTGATCATCGGCGTCGTCGAGAGCCTGTCGGGCCTCTATTTCGGCGAGAGTCTGGGCCAGATCGGCATCTTCCTGATCTTCATCCTGGTGTTGCTGGTCCGGCCGGCCGGCCTGTTCGGGGCGCGCGCATGACCGGTTCGGTGCGGCTTCCGATCCTTCTCGCCGTGATCGTCCTGGCGCTGCTGCCGCTCGGCGCGACCTCGAATACGCTGCTGAATTTCATGACCTTCGCGCTGATCGTCGCGCTCGCCGCGCAGGGCTGGAACCTGCTCGGCGGCTATGGCGGCCAGTTCAGCTTCGGCCATGCCGCCTTCTTCGGTACCGGCGCCTATGCGATGGGGCTGCTGCAGGTGCGCTTCGGCCTCAATCCCTGGGCCGCCATGCCGGTCGCGATGCTGCTCGGCGCGGCGGTCGGCTGGGCGATCGGCTTCCTCGCCTTCCGGGCCCGGCTGCGCGGGGCCTATTTCGCGCTGGTGACGCTCGCCTTCGCCGAGGTGTTCCGCATCCTGGCCAATGCCTGGGCCTTCACGGGCGCGGCCGCCGGCCTGCTGGTGCCGCTCAGACTGCAAGCCGCCAACATGCAGTTCGAGGACAAGCGCCTGTTCTACTGGCTGGTGCTCGCCTTCGTCGCCAGCGCCCTGGTGCTGACCGCCGAACTTGCCCGATCGCGCTTCGGCGCGCGCCTCGTCGCCCTGCGCGAGAACGAGGATGCCGCCCGTGCGCTCGGCGTCGACACGCTGCGCGTCAAGCTCGCCGCCATCACGCTGTCCGCCGGGGTCACGGCAGCGGCCGGCGGTCTCTATGCGCAAAAGTCGCTCTATCTCGACGCCGCCATCGCCTACGGTCCCTGGATCTCTGTCGACGCCCTGCTGGCGCCGATCGTCGGCGGGCTCGGCACCGTCTTCGGGCCGCTGATCGGTGCGCTCGCCCTGCTCGGGCTCGGCGAGATCAGCAAGATGGCGCTCGGCAACCTGTTCGGTGGCGCGTTGCCGGGCATCGACCTGATCGTCTTCGGCATCCTCCTGATCCTGGCCGTCGCCTTCGCGCCGCGCGGCCTGCTCGGCCTGTTCGACGGTCTTGTGCGGCGCGCGAAACCCGCGCAGGGCGGGGAGGCGACGCCATGACCGCGCCGCTCCTTGTCGTCGAGGACCTGACCAAGCGTTTCGGCGGGCTGACTGCCGTCGATCGGGCCGCGCTGACCGTTCGGGAGGGCACGATCGCCGGCCTGATCGGTCCCAACGGCGCCGGCAAGACCACGCTTTTCGCGATGATCTCCGGCTTCGAGACGCCGACCTCGGGCGCGATCCGCTTCGAAGGCCGCGACGTGACCGCGCTGCCGGCGCATCAGCGCACCGCCGCCGGGATCGCCCGGACCTTCCAGATCGTGCAGCCCTTCGCGGGGCTATCGGTGCGCGAGAACATCGCCGTCGGCGCCTATCTGCGTCGTGCCGGCCGCGACGCCGCGCTGGCCCATGCCGATGCGGTCGGCCGCGCCGTCGGGCTCGGCCCGCAGCTCGACCGGCCGGCCGGCGAGATGACCGTCGCCGGCCGCAAGCGGCTCGAACTCGCCCGCGCGCTCGCCACCGACCCGAAGCTCCTGCTGCTCGACGAGGTCCTGGCCGGGCTCAATCCGTCGGAGATCCGCGACATGATCCCGGTCATCCGCCGCATTCGCGAGGCCGGCGTGACCATCCTGATCGTCGAGCACGTCATGCAGGCGGTGATGAGCCTGTGCGACGAGGTCCATGTCCTGGCGCAGGGCCGCATGATCGCATCGGGTCCGCCGCTCTCCGTCGCCCGCGACCCGGCCGTGATGGAGGCCTATCTCGGTCATGGCGCGGCCGCGCGCATCGCCGCGTCCGCCCGCAATACGGGGGCGCCCGACCATGCTTGAGATCCGCGATCTGGTCGCCGGCTATGGCGGCGTGCCCGTGCTGCGCGGCGTCTCGCTCGATGTCCGTGCCGGCGAGATCGTCGCCGTGCTCGGCGCGAACGGGGCCGGCAAGACCACGCTTAACCGGGCCATCTCGGGCCTGATCCGGCCCGACGGCGGCTCGATCGGCTTCGAGGGCCGCGAACTGACAGGGCTTTCGGCGCCCGACATCGTCGCGCTCGGCCTCATCCATGTGCCCGAGGGCCGAAAGATATTCCCCAATATGAGCGTGCGGGAAAATCTCGAACTCGGCAGCTATCGCCGGGCCAAGCCGAATCGTGCGGCCAATCTGGAGCGCGTCTTTGCGATCTTTCCGCGGCTGAAGGAACGCACCGGCCAGTCGGCCGGGACGTTGTCGGGCGGCGAGCAGCAGATGCTCGCCATCGGCCGCGGCCTGATGGCCGAACCGAAGCTCCTGATCATGGACGAACCCTCGCTCGGCCTGTCGCCGCTGCTGGTCGAGGAGATGTTCGCGCTCGTCGCCCGCATCGCCGCCGACGGCCTGGCGGTGATGCTGGTCGAGCAGAACGTCGTCCAGTCGCTCGATCTCGCCGCGCGCGCCTATGTGCTGGAGAACGGCGCCATCGCCATGGCGGGCGCCGCCGACACGCTGAAGCGCGACCCGACCCTCATGACCACCTATCTGGGGCTCTGACGCCGATGGCCATCACCACGCCGGGGGTTGTCCCGGCTTCCGTCCTGGTCACCGGGCTGACGCCCGGCTGGCTGACCACCTTCGCCCGCTTTGCCCGCCGCACGCGCTACGAGGACCTGCCCGAGGAGGTCGTCGCGCGGACCCGGCTGGTCATTCTCGACTGCATCGGCGCGATGCTGGCCGGACGCCGGGAGCCGGAGGTCGCCGAGGCGGAGCGTCGGCTGGGCCGAACCGGCCGGTCGGGCTCGAAGCTGTTGCGTGCGTTTCTCGGCGGCACGGCCGGGACCATGCTGGAGATCGACGAGGGCAATCAATATGCCCGCGGCCACCCCGGCATCCATGTCGTGCCTGCCGTCCTGGCGCTGGCCGCCGACCGCAAGGTGACGGGTGCGACCGCGATCCTGGCGACGGCACTCGGCTACGAGATCGGCGCACGGATCGGCATCGCCTCGAAGCTGCGGGTCACCATGCATCCGCACGGGACCTGGGGCACGGTCGGGGCGGCGCTGGCGGTGGCGCGCCTGCGCGGCGCGAGCGCGACCGAGATCGCCGAGACGATCAACGTCGCCTCGTCGCTCGGCCTGACCACCAGCCGCCGGACGATGCTCGAGGGCGCGACCGTGCGCAACACCTATGCGGGCTTCTCCAACATGCTCGGCATCATGGCCCACGATCTGGTCCGGTCCGGCTTCACCGGCGAGGTGGACGGCGTCGGATCGGTCTATGGCGGCATCGCCGCGGAGGACTGGCGGCCCGAGGAGATGGTGCGCGAACTGGGAACGCGCTGGGAGATCGCGCGCAACTATTTCAAGCGCCATGCCGCCTGCCGCTACAATCACGGCGCCCTCGATGCCCTGGCGCGCATCGTCGCGGAGGCCGGCGGCCGGCTCGATCCCGAGGCGATCCGCGCCATCGAGGTCAAGACCTATGTCTGGGCCGCCCAGCTCGACCATTCGGAGCCGGCCAGCATGCTGGCGGCGAAATTCTCCATGCCCTTTTCGCTCGCCACCTTCATCGTTCATGGCGCCGCCACGCTCGACGCCTTCCGCGACCCGGCCCGTGCCGATGCCGTCACGCGGGCGCTGGCGCGGCGGGTCCGCGTCGACGAGGATCCGGCCCTGACCGCGATGCTGCCCGGCCTGCGGCCCGCCCGGGTGACGGTTTCGCTGACCGACGGCCGGGTCTTCACGGCCGAGGCGCTGACCAACAAGGGCGATACCGAAGACCCCTACGACGCCGCCGAGGTCGAGGCGAAGTTCATGGAGGTGGCGGCACCGGCCATCGGCACCGAAGCCGCCGGTGCTGTCGCCCGGGCGGTCCTGGGCCTCGACAAAGCCGCCTCGCTCGGCGGCATCCTCGAACTGATCGACATGAAATGACCCAATCGTTGAAGGCCCGCCTCGCGGCCAAGCCGATCCTGCTGGCGCCGGGCGTCTACGACCCTCTGACCGCACTCCTGGCCGTGAAGGCCGGCGCCGAGGCGCTCTACGTCTCCGGCGCGGCGATCTCCTATACGCGGCTCGGCCAGCCGGATATCGGGCTGGCCGCGATGACCGAGGTCGCCGACACGGTCCTGGTGATCCGCGACCGGGTTGCCACGCCGCTGATCGTCGATGCCGACAACGGCCACGGCAACGCGCTCAACATGCAGCGGACCATGCGCCTGTTCGAGCGCGCCGGCGCCAATGCGCTCCAGATCGAGGACCAGAGCTACCCCAAGCGCTGCGGCCATCTGGCCGAGAAGCGCCTTGTCACCACGGCCGAGATGGTCGGCAAGATCGCCGCGGCCGCCGACGCGCGCCACAGCGCCGAAACCCTCGTCATCGCCCGCACCGACGCGATTGCGGTGGAAGGCTTCGCGGCGGCGATCGAGCGGGCCGGGCGCTATGCCGAGGCCGGAGCCGATGCGCTCTTCGTCGAGGCGCCGGGCTCGCGTGAGCAGTTGGCCGCGATCGCCGAGGCGCTCGGCGGCCGGCTGCCGCTGATGGCCAACATGGTCGAGGGTGGGCGCACCCCGATGATGGCGGCCGCCGAACTGGAGGCGCTCGGCTTCGCGCTGGTGATCTTCCCCGGCGGCGTCGTGCGCGCCGTGGCCCGGGCGGCCGAGGACTTCTACGCGACGCTGCTGCGCGACGGCGGCTCGGACGCCTTCCGCAACCGGATGTTCGACTTCGATACCCTCAATGCCGTGATCGGTACGCCCGAGATCCTGGCTCTCGGCAAGCACTACGAAGGCGACGCATGACCGCCCCGACCGCAGCCGGCCTCGATCCGGTCGTCTTCTCGATCCTGACCGGCCGCCTGGAGCAGGTCGCCGACGAGATGGACGCGACCCTCTACCGTTCCGCCTTCAACCCGATCATCGCCGAGGCACGCGACGCCTGCCACGGGCTCTATCACGCCGAGACCGGCGCGACGCTGGTGCAGGGTTCCAAGGGCCTGCCGATCTTCGTCGGCGCGATGGCCTTCGCCGTGAAGGCGGTGATCGACAAGGTCGCGGCCGGCGCGGGGCTGGAGGCCGGCGACACCTTCATCTTCAACGACCCCTATGCCGGCGGCACGCATCTCAACGACTTCCGGCTGGTCCGCCCGCTCATGCGCGGCGGGCGACTGTTCGCCTGGCTCGCCTCGGTCGGCCACTGGCTCGACATCGGCGGCAACGTGCCGGGCGGCTACAATCCGCAGGCGACCGAGTGCTTCCAGGAGGGCGTGCTGATCCCGCCCGTGAAGCTGTTCCGGGCCGGCGTGCTGCAGCAGGACATCGTCGACGTGCTGCAGGCCAATTCGCGCCTGCCGCGCTCCAACTGGGGCGATCTCAACGGCCAGCTCAACGCCCTCGATCTCGGCGAGCGCCGCTTCCATGCGCTGATCGACGAGTACGGCGAGGCGACCGTCACCGCCGCCTTGGACGCGGCCTCGGCGCGCGCCGCCGCGCTGATGCGCGAGAATATCCGCGCGCTGCCGGACGGCACCTACAGCTTCGTCGACCATCTCGACAATGACGGCATCGTCGACGAGCCGCTGACCATCGCGCTCGACCTGACGGTCGCGGGCGAGACGCTGACGCTCGACTTCTCGCGTTCCTCGCCGCCCTGCCGGGGGCCGGTCAACATCGCCCGCTCGACGGCGGTCGCGGCCTGCTACGTGGCCCTGAAGCATGTCTTCACCGGCGTGCCGGCCAATGCGGGCTGCCTCGATCCGATCCGCTTCGTCATTCCCGAGACGACCTTCCTGGGCGTCTCGGCGCCGCGCCCGGTGGCCGGCTACACGGAAACCATCCTGCGCATGATCGGCGTCGTCTTCGGCGCGCTCGCCGCAGCCGATCCGGCCCGCGCCACGGCCGCGCCCTTCGGCACCATCAACGCGCTCTCGGTCGCCGGCCACCGCGCGACCGGCGAGCGCTTCGTCCTCTTCTCGTTCTTCGGCGGCGGGCTCGGCGGCAATCCGGCCTCCGACGGCCTCAACCACGCCAACAACCCGATCTCCACCGCCACCATGCCGCCGGCAGAGATCCTGGAGGCGGCGCATCCCGTGATGTTCACCGAATGGGGCCTGCGGCCCGACAGCGCCGGTCCCGGCCTGCATCGCGGCGGCCTCGGCGCCGTCTATGCGCTTGAGGTGCTGGCGCCGGACGGAGCCGACGTGTCGCTTCTCGGCGAGCGCGGCCGCTACGCGCCGTTCGGCGTCGCCGGCGGCCATCCGGCGGCCCTGAACCGCTTCGTCTACGACAGTCCCGACGGCCCCAAGGAACCGCCGATGGCCTCCAAGGTGACCGGCGTGCGGCTCAAGGCCGGCGAACGTCTGCGGCTGGAGACGCCCGGGGGCGGCGGCTGGGGCGATCCCCGGCGGCGCGATCCGGAGGCGGTCGCGCGCGATGTCCGCCGCGGCTTCGTCTCGGTCGCGAAGGCGGCGGCCGACTACGGCGTCGCCGTCGCGGCGGACGGCGCGATCGATGTCGCGGAAACGGCGGCGCTGCGCGCCGGGAGGTCGGCATGACCAGGATCGTCGGGGTCGATGTCGGCGGCACCTTCACGGATCTCGCCTATTTCGACGAGGAGAGCCGCACCTTCCGGACCGCCAAGGCGCCGTCGAACCGGGGCGACGAGGCGGTCGGCTTCATGGACGGGCTGACCCGGCTCGGGCCGGTCGCCGATCTCGACGCGATCGTGCACGGCACCACGGTCGGCACTAACGCGCTCCTGGAGCGCAAGGGCGCCCGGGTCGGCATCATCACCACGCCGGGCTTCCGCGACGCGCTGGAGATGCGCCGCCGCGACCGGCCGCACACCTGGGGCCTGTGGGGCGATTTCGAGCCGGTCGTGCCGCGCGACATGCGCCTGGAGGTGCCCGAGCGCACGCTCGCCGACGGCACCGTGCGCCTCGCCGTCGATCTCGACGCCGTGCGGGCGGCAGCGGCCGCATTGCTGGCGCGGGGCGCCGAGGCGCTCGCCATCGTCTTCGTCAACGCCTATGCCAACCCGGCCAACGAACGCGCCGCCTTCGAGGCGGCCCGCGCGGTCTGGCCGAATGCCCATATCGCCCATTCGGCGCAAGTCCTGCCCGAGATCCGCGAGTTCGAGCGGACCTCGACGACGACCCTCAACGCCTATCTGCAGCCGGTCGTCGCCAGCTATCTGGGCAAGCTCGACGAGGCCCTTGCGGCCGGGGGCTTCGCCGGCTCGTTCCACATCGTGCAGTCGAACGGCGGCGTGATGTCGACGGCGACCGCCCGGCGGCTGCCGGTGCGCACCGCCCTGTCGGGTCCGGCGGCCGGCGTGATCGCGGCCGCGGCGATCGCCGGGGCGGCCGGATACGCCGACATCGTCACGGCCGATCTCGGTGGCACCTCCTTCGACGTGTCGCTGGTCGCCGGCGGCAAGGCGGCGCTGGCCGCCCAGACGGTGATCGATTTCGGCCTCGTCGTGCGCACGCCGATGATCGAGATCACCACGATCGGCGCCGGCGGCGGTTCGATCGCCCATGTCGATGCCGGCGGGCTGATCGCGGTCGGTCCGGAAAGCGCCGGCTCGCGGCCCGGCCCGGTCGCCTACGGCCAGGGCAACACGCGTCCGACCCTGACCGACGCCAATCTGGTGCTCGGCCGGATCAATGCCGACCGGCCGATCGGCGGCAAGCTGGCGCGGCTCGATGTCGAGGCCGCCCGCGTGGCGCTCGCCACCGCCATCGGCGAACCGCTCGGGCTCTCGCCGGAGGCCGCCGCGGAAGCGGTGGTGCGGGTCGCCAATGCCAAGATGGCCGGCGCGATCCGGCTGGTCTCGATCGAACGCGGCCACGACCCGACCCGCTTCACCGCCGTGCCCTTCGGCGGCGGCGGGGCGCTGCATGTCGGGGCGCTGATCCGCGATGTCGGACTGAAAGGCGCGCTGGTGCCGCGCTATCCCGGCATCACCTCGGCGCTCGGTTGCATCATCGCCGACATCCGCCACGACCAGGTCGCCACCGTGAACCTGTCGCTCGACGGGCTCGATGCGGCGCGGCTCGATGCGCGCATGGTCGAGGCCGGCGGCGAGGCGCGCGCGGTCGTCGCCGGGGCCGGGCTCGCCGTCGAAGCGGTCGACGTGGTCTACGAACTCGACATGCACTACCAGGGCCAGACCCACACCGTCGCGGTCCCGCTGCCGGTCACACTGGACGGCGGGGCGACCGGTGTTGAGACCACCGGCGTCACCGAGGCGATCGTGCGGACCGCCTTTGAGGCCGCCTATTCGCAGGCCTTCTCGCGGCTCCTGCCCGGCATCCCGGTGCGCATCGTCAACCTGCGCACCGCCGCGATCGGGCGCCGGCCGGCCTTCGACCTGATGGCGCTGGCGCCCGCACCCGACGCCTCGCTGGAGGCCGCCCGCCGCGGCACCCGGCCGGTCTGGTTCGACGGCGGCTGGCACGACGCAACCATCTGGGACCGGCTGGCATTGCCGGTCGGCGCCGAGATCGCCGGCCCGGCCATCCTGGAGCAGCCCGACGCCACGACCGTGGTCGATCCGGGCCTCGTCGCCCGGGTCGATCCCTTCGGCAACCTGATCGTGGAGCGGACCTGACATGGCCCACAGCCCCCTCGACATGGCCGCGACGGCGCTGCTGACCGTCGACCTGCAGAACGACTTCCTCGACCCGAACGGCGCCTATGGCCGGGCCGGCCAGTCGGCGCCCGAGATCGCCGCGCTGCCGGGGCGGCTGAAGCCGCTGGCGGAAGCCGTCCGCGCGAAGGGCGGGCTGGTCATCGCCACCCAGTTCACGCTGGTGCCGGGGCGCGGCGGCGAGCCGATCATCTCGCCGCATCTGAAGGCGCTGCGGCCCTTCCTCGGCCGGGGCGACTTCGCGCCCGGCTCCTGGGGCAACGCCACGGTCGATGCACTACAGCCGGTCGATGTGGTGATCGAGAAACTGGCCTATTCGGCCTTCTACATGACCCGGCTGGAATGGGTCCTGCGCAAGCTCGGCATCACCCGCCTGATCGTCGGCGGCATCGTCACCAATGGCGGTGTCGCCTCCACGGTGCGCGACGCCCATGTCCGCGACATCGACGCGACCGTGCTCGAGGACGGCTGCGCCGCCTTCTCGGTCGAGACGCACCGCACCGCGATCGAGGCGCTGAGGCCGGTCGCCCGCGTCACCACGATCGCCGCCATGCTGGCCGAGGTGGAAGCCGCATGACCGGCGCGCGGACCCTGTTCGACAAGCTGTGGGACGCCCATGTCATCCTCACCCGCGAGGACGGCGAGAGCCTGCTGTGGGTCGACCGCCACTTCGTCCACGAGGGTTCGCACCACGCCTTCCGCACGCTCGACCAGCGCGGTGCGACCGTCGCCGAACCGGCACTGACCTTCGGCGTCGCCGACCACTATGTGCCGACCCGCGGCCGGCCGGTGATCGCCGATCCGGAGATCGCCGGCATGGTCGCCCGGCTTTCCGACAATGCCGCGCGCCACGGCTTCCGCCTGTTCGGCCTGGACGATCCGGGCCAGGGCATCGTGCATGTGGTCGGTCCCGAGCAGGGCCTGACCCTGCCGGGCCTGCTGATCGTCTGCGGCGACAGCCACACCTCGACCCACGGTGCCTTCGGTGCCTATGCGTTCGGTATCGGTGCCTCGGAGGTCGCCCATGTGCTGATGACCCAGACGCTGTGGCAGAGGAAGCCAAAGCGGATGCGGATCACCGTCGACGGCCAACTCGGTGCCCATGTCGGCGCCAAGGATCTGGCACTCCATGTCATCGCCGCGATTGGGGCGGATGGCGCGCGCGGCCATGCGGTCGAGTATCAGGGCGCGGCGATCCGGGCCTTGTCGATGGAGGGGCGGCTGACGCTCTGCAACATGTCGATCGAGGCCGGTGCGCGCTGCGCCATGGTGGCACCGGACGAGACGACCTTCGCCTATCTGCACGGCAGGCCGCTGGCGCCGGCCGGAGAAGTGTTCGAGCGCGCCGTCGCTGAGTGGCGTGGTCTAGCGAGTGATCCCGACGCCGTGTTCGACCGTGACGTTCGCCTCGATGCAGCCGCGGTTGCGCCGACCGTGACCTGGGGGACCAGCCCGGAGGAGGCGCTGCCGGTGACCGGTACGGCGCCGTCGCCGCAAGCCGGCGATCCGGCCCGGGCCGCGACGGTGGCGGCGGCGCTCGACTATATGGGCCTGACGCCCGGCATGCGGCTCGACGCGATCACGGTCGACCGGGTCTTTATCGGCTCCTGCACCAATGGCCGGCTGGACGATCTGCGCGCCGCCGCCGCGGTGCTGAAGGGACGGCGGGCGGTCGTGCCCGGGCTGGTCGCGCCGGGCTCGCTCGCGGTCAAGCGCGCCGCCGAGGCCGAGGGGCTCGACCGCATCTTCATCGAGGCCGGGCTGACCTGGGCCGATCCCGGCTGCTCGATGTGCGTCGGCATGAACGGCGACATCGTGCCCGCCGGCGAGCGTTGCGCCTCGACCACCAACCGCAATTTCCGCGGCCGCCAGGGACCGGGCTCGCGGACGCATCTGATGTCGCCCGCCATGGTGGCGGCCGCGGCGGTGACCGGCCGGCTGACCGACGTCCGCCGGCTGACCGAACCCGATCGCGAGGCCTGACATGCAGCCCTTCACCCGCCTGGAGGCGCGTGCCTGTCCGCTCGGCCTCGCCAATGTCGACACCGACCAGCTGATCCCGGCGCGCTTCATGAGCCGCCCGCGCAGTGCCGGCTATGGAAACTTCCTGCTGCACGACCTGCGCTTCGGCCCGGACGGCACGCCGGTGCCGGGCTTCGTGCTCGACGATCCGCACCGCGCCGGTGCCCGCATCCTGGTCGCGCGGCGCAATTTCGGCACCGGCTCGTCGCGCGAGGCCGCCGTCTATGCCCTGGTCGACTACGGCATCGGCTGCGTGATCGCGCCGTCCTTCGGCGACATCTTCGCCTCGAATGCGGTCAAGAACGGCCTCCTGCCGGCGACCGTGACGGAGGACGACGCCGAAGGCCTGCTGGCCGCGGTCGAGGCCGCGCCGGAGTGCGTCGTGCTGGTCGATCTTGCGGCGCAATCGATCGCCGTCGGCGACCACGCGATCGCCTTCGCGATCGATCCGGTGCGCCGCCTGCAGCTCCTCAACGGCTGGGACGACATCGACCTGGCGCAGCGCCACGCCGCCGAGATCGCCGCCTTCGCCCGCACCCGCCGCACCGAGGCGCCCTGGATTGTCCCGGGCCACGCCGGCTGACGCCGGACCGGGCCGGCCATGACCCGCGCGCCTGACATGGCCGGGTCCGTGTCCCGGCCCACCTTTTCGGCCGGCGAGGGGGCTTCCGATGGATCGCAGGGACAAGCCGTGGCATGACCGGCCGGTCTTCAAGTCTCTGGTCAAACCCTCATTGGTCCGTCCACCCATGCCCATGCCGATGGACTACCGTCTTGCCGCCCAGGACTTCGACCAGGTTCTGACGGAGGTGGTCGAGGCGACCGGCCTGACGACGCGGAACCAGGCCTACACGACCATCCAGGCGGTGCTGATCTGCTTCCGGCGGCGACTGACCCTCAGGGAGGCGATCGTCTTCGCGCAAATCCTGCCGGCGATGGTGCGCGCCCTGTTCGTGCAGGACTGGGATCCGGACGAGCCCCGATCCACCATTTGGGACCGCACGGCCATGACCGAGGAGGTCAAGGCACTGCGGGCCGATCACAATTTCTCGCCCGATACGGCGATCCGCGACGTTGCGAGCGTGCTGCGCCGTCATGTCGAGGCCGGAGCCTTCGAGCATGTCCTGACCCGCCTGCCGGCGCCGGCGCGGGACTTCTGGGAGTAGCGTCCGTCACCCCGAGACGGCGCCGCTCGCCCTGGGGAGCCCGAGGTGATCCCCGCCATTATCCCCGGCGGAACCGCGGAAGCCGGCAGTGCCTACGGATCGGGCAGCAGCTTGCCCGGATTGAGGATCGTGGCCGGGTCGAGGGCGCGCTTGATCCGGCGCATCACGTCGAGCGCTTCCGGCGAGCGGGCGAGATGCAGGTAGGGCTTCTTGAGCGTGCCGATGCCGTGCTCGGCCGAAATGGTGCCGCCGAAGCGCCCGGTCAGGGCGAAGACGATCGCATCGACCTCGTCGTGCGGCTGGTGCAGGCCTGCGGACGGCACGTTGACCACGACATGCAGATTGCCGTCGCCGACATGGCCGTAGCAGAGCGTCCTGGCATCCGGGAAGCGTGCCGGGATCTCGGTCTCCAGGGCCGCGACCAGCGCGCCCATGGCATGGATCGGCACTCCCAGGTCGTAGCCGAGGATGCGGCCGAGGACGCGGCCATATTCGGAAACGCTCTCGCGCACGGTCCACAGATCGCGCGCGTCGCGTTCGGAGGCCGCGATCACCACGTCCTCCAGGATGCCGCTCTCGATCAGATCGGCGAGCACGATTTCCAGCCGCTCCTGGATGCTCGCGTCGCCGAACCCGCTCGCCTCGACCAGCACATAGGCGCCGTGCTGCCGGGCGAAGGGCTTGCGCGCCAGGGCCAGATTGTCGGCCATGAAGTCGTGGAAGCTCGGCCACATCCCCTCGAACACTGTCAGGGCGGGGCCAAGGCTGCGGCGAAGCTGCTTCAGAAGCGCCGTCACGGCGTCGAAATCCGGCAGGGCGCAAAGCGCGGTGGCGACCGTCGTCGGCTTCGGCTGCAGCCGGAGCACCGCCCGCGTGATGATCCCGAGCGTGCCCTCGGCGCCGATCAGCAACTGCTTCAGGTCGTAGCCGGCATTGTTCTTGATCATGGTGTTGAGGGCATCGACGATGGTGCCGTCGGCCAGCACGAATTCCAGGCCGAGCACGTTCTCCCGCGTCATGCCATAGCGGATCACCCGGACGCCGCCGGCATTGGTCGAGAGATTGCCGCCAATCGTGCAGGACCCGCGCGCGCCGAGATCGACCGGATATTGCAGCCCGACGGCGTCGGCAGCGGCCTGCACGGCGGCGAGCGGGGTACCGGCCTCGACCGTCATGGTCAGCCCGATCTCGTCGATCGCCGCGATGCCGTTCATGCGTTCGAGCGACAGCGCGACGGCCCCGGCCGACGGATGGGCACCGCCGGCGAGGCCCGTCAACCCGCCCTGGGGCACCACGGCGAGGCCGAGCCGTCCGAGCGCGACGAGCGCGGCGGAGACTTCCGCCGTCGAGCGCGGCCGGACGAGCGCCAGCGGCGGCACCGGATCCTGGTCGCTCCAGTCGTGCCAGTGCGCTTCGCCGATCGCCGCGCCGGTCGACAGGATGCCGGTCGGCAGGGCGGCGGCGAGGGCGGCCAGGGTGGCGGCCGTGTCCTGGGTCATGGATGGCACTCCGATCACAGCAGCCGCGGCAGGAAGAGCGCGATCGCCGGGAAAAACGCGATCAGGACGATCAGCAGCATGGTGCACAGGATGTAGGGCAGGGCGGCGAACGCGACCGTCTTGAGGGTCGTGCCCGGAGGCGCCACGCCGAGCATGATGAACAGCAGGAGGCCGAAGGGCGGCGTGGTGAAGCCGACTTCGTAGGACAGGAGCAGCAGCAGGCCGAACCAGACAAGGTCGAAGCCGAACTGGTTGGCGATCGGGATGAAGACCGGCAGCGTGATCAGCATCATCGACAGCTGATCCATGAACATGCCGAGGATCAGGATGATGCCGATCATCACGAACAGCATCGACATCGGCGGCAGGTCGAAGGACAGGAACCACTGGATCATGCCGTTCGAGGCGCCCGAGAAGGCGAGCGCCTGGGCGAAGGTCGTGGAGGCGGCGATGATCAGGAAGGTCATGCCGGAGACCTTCATGGCGTCGTCGAGCGCCTTCCAGATGACACCCCACGAGAAGCGCCGGTAGCCGAGCAGGAGACCGAGCACGCCGAGACAGCCGAGCGCAGCGGACTCGGTCGGCGAGGCGATGCCGGCGATGATCGAGCCGATCACCATCAGCACGATGACGCCCATCGGGATGACGTTCGCCACGATGGCGCGGAGCTTCTCCGCCGTCGTGGCGACCGGGGCGTCGTAGTTCGGCGCGGCGTCCGGGTCGATCGTCACCTGCGCGGTGATCAGCGCCATGTACATGACGGTGAGCAGGATGCCGGGCAGGAAGCCGGCGATCAGCAGGGCGCCGACATCGATCTGGGCGAGCGAACCGAGCAGCACCGCGAGCGAGGAGGGCGGGATGATCACCGCCAGCCCGCCGGCGCCGAGGATCGGGCCGAAGCTCATATGCGGCTTGTAGCCCCGCTTCAGCATCTCCGGCACCATGGCGGAGCCCATCATGCCGGTATTGGCGATGCTCGATCCCGAAAGCGCCGCGAAGACCGCGCCGGACAGCACGACGATATAGGAGAGCCGCGCCCGGACCCGGCCGATGCACAGGTCGACGGCGTGGAAGACGTTGTCGCCGAGGCCGGAGCGGAAGAACAGGCTGCCCATGATCAGGAACAGCGGCAGCGGCGTCAGGGCGTAGATCGAGACCGCCTCGCCGAAATTGGCGACCATCTGGCGGATGCCGAGGCCGCCGCCCATGAACAGGAAGATCGACACGATGTTGGTCGCGAAGAAGGCGAAGGCGACCGGCACGCCGAAGCCCATCAGGGTCAGGATCAAGCCGATCATCACGGCGAGGGCGACATACCATTCCATGGCTCAGAACCCCTCGATGTCGCGCGCGTCGATGGCGTAGAGGGAGTCTGCGCCGGTCAGAAAGCGGAGGAACTCGATCACCGAGAGCCAGAGGCCGATCACCATCGGCAGGTAGATCGCCCAGCGCGGCACGTCGAAGGAGCGCACGTCGTAGTCGCCTGAGCGGATGTTCTCGACGAGCAGCTGGAAGGCGATCAGGCCCAGATAGGCGCAGATGCCGATGCACAGCAGGCAGACCAGCTTCTCGGCACCGCGCCGGGCCGCGTCCGGCAGGGCGTGGCGCAGGAAGTCGGCGCAGACATGCCCTTTCTGGCGGACCAGCGCCGGCATCGGCAGGAAGGCGACGTAGATCAGAAGGATCTCGATCACCGAGGCGCTCCAGGCGATCGGTCGGGCCAGATTGCGCGCGGCCACGTCGTAGAGGACCAGCAGCACGATGACGCCGAGGATCACGCGGGTCGCGTGGGCCAGAAGCGAAGCGGCCAGACCGCTCAAGTCGAAGAGTTTCTGCAACGCATCCTCCGGAAACGGCATGGGCGCGCGCTGAGCGCCTCGCCGGAGGCGTCCAGTCGACAACGGCAAATGGCGGTGGCGGTGTCGAGGGGCGGCACGGACGGCAAGCCGTCCGTGCCCGGCCGATCAGCCGAACTTCGCGCGCAGCGCCGCGATATTGGACGGATCGCGCTTTTCAAGCCGGGACCAGCTGGCCTGAGTGGCAGTGTCCAGGAACAGCGTCTTCTGCGCCTCCGGCATGGCGACGACCTTCATGCCGCCGTCGATCAGGGCCTTGCCCTCGTCGGCGGTGGTCTTCAGGCTGGCGGCGATGCTCTCCGCCTCGTGCTCGATCGCCACCGTCTGCAGGATCGTCTTGGCCTCCGCGGGCAGCGAGTCCCACTTCGCCTTGTTGATCGAGATCAGCACGTCGGTCTGGAAGAAACTCGGATCGATCCGGAACTTGGTGAACTTGTTCCAGCCGAAGCCGGCATAGCCGGCGACCGAATAGGCGTTGGCGTTGACGAGACCGCGTTCGAGCGAGGTGTAGACCTCGCCGGGGCCCTGGACCACGACGCTGGCGCCGAGCTTTTCCAGGAAGTCGCGGTAGAGCGCGGAGCTGCGGATCTTCAGCTTGGAGAAGTCGATCGATCCGTCCGCTGTCCGGGCGGGTTCATCGACGGTGAAGATGTGGAAGCCGGCGCCGCCGTCAACATGGGCGAGCACGAAGGCATTGCCCTTCTTGCCGTAGATCTCGTTGATCAGCGCGAAGCCGCCATTGGCCCTGAGTTCCGCCGGGGTCTTCGACGTGGCCGAGAACACCTCGCCCTCGGGAACGAGGTTCAGATAGGGGCCGGCCGGGCAGTTGATCATGTCGACCAGGCCCGACTTCTGCGCGTCGCCGAGCTGGCCGAGCGGCAGGATTTCCGGGCCGCCGCGGACCTTGATCTGGACCACGCCCTTGCCGCGCTCGTTCAGCTTGGCGACGAAGGCCAGGAAGCTGCGGGCATAGCTCACCTGCGCCGGCGTGAAATGCACGGCGTTCAGCGTGACCTCGGCGGCGCGGGCCGGCCGAACGATGCCGACACCGGCCAGAGCCAGCGCGGATTTGGCGAATGTTCTCCTGGTGATGCTCATGGCTCGATCCCCTCGTCCTCGATGCGTAACCGTCGATCTCAGTCTTCGTCCCGGTCGTCGACCAGCGCCAGCACGCGCAGCGGGCTGCCGGATCCGTTCTCGATCTTGAGTGGCGCCGTGATCAGCACCGCGCCGGTCGCCGGCAGCTGGTCCAGGTTGCACAGGCTGGCGAGGCCGAACTTGTTCGCCCCATGCATCAGCGCATGCGCCGGGAAGGGCGGCTCGAAGGCGAAGGCCTGACCGGCATCCGTCCCGACCGCCTCCACGCCCCAGCCATGCACATCCCGTTCCTCGATCAGGTAGCGCACGGCATCCGGCCCCGGGCCGGGCACATGCGGGCCGTCTTCCTTCATGTTCAGGAAGGCGGCCGGGTCGGAGCGCTTCGACCAGTCGGAGCGCATCAGCACCCAGGATCCCGCCGGGATCTCGCCGTGTTTCTTCTCCCAGGCCTTGATGTGCTTCGGCGTGACCAGAAAGCGCTCGTCGCGGGCGCATTCGGCCGAGAAGTCGAGCACGCAGGCCGGCGCGATGAAGCGCTGCGGGTCGATCGTGTGGGTCGCGCCGTCGGTCAGGTGGCGGCCGGAAATCCAGTGGATCGGCGCGTCGAAATGGGTGCCGGTATGCTCGCCGCAGGCGATGTTGTTCCAGTACCAGGCCGGTCCGCGTTCGTCGTAGCGCGAGATCTCGGAGATCGAGAACGGCGCCGACGGCGCGAAATTGGGCGGAAGCTGGATCACCGGCGTCGAGGGCTTCAGCAATTGCGTCAGGTCGATCACCCGGATCCTGCGCTTGGCGATGTCCCTGGCCAGTTTCTCGAGGCTGCTCTTGCCCATGTCGAACCCTCCGCTGTGAATGCCGCTATTGCGCCGCCGGCCCGTCGGCCGGCCGGGCCTCGAACCTGCAGTCCGATGCCCCCATCGCCGCACAAGCCGTCTCGACGACCGTGACGGGCCGACCGAGCACCATCTCGCCGACCGCCGCCATCATGCCCTTGATCGGATGGCAGACCGGCTCGTCCGACGGGCCGTAGCCGGCCGCGAACGGGCTGTTGGCGACGGTCAGCCGCAGGATCCCAGGTTCGAGCGTGAACTGCCAGCGGCCCCAGCCCAGTTGCGGCGCGGTCGACGCGACGATGTCGAGCAGTCCGGCGCCTTCGCCGCCCATCGCCCGATAGGCGCGCGCACTGTCGGCGCCCTGGCGGGTGATCGAGCGGGCGAGCGCCGCGAAAGCCTCGGCGCGCCGGTCGGCGGGAAGCTCGCGGAAGATGCCCATCAGAGCGTCCGGACGGATCAAGAGATAGCGGCGGCTCTGATCCCACCAGGCGCCTGTCTCCTCGTCCAGGGTCAGACGGTCCTTGAAGCTCTGTGTCGCGCTCATGCGTCGCCCTTCCGCTTGTTTTCCAGCGCCGGACCGGAACCGGCCGGCAGGCTGGCGGTTCCGGCGGCGGAGACCTGCGTGACGGCCGGCGCCGGCGGGTCGCGGAAGCGTTTGGCCGCCTCGACGAAGCTGCGCTGGACCATGTCGATGTCGTTGGCGATGGTCACCAGCCGGTAGCCCTGGCCGCGCGCGATCGCGGCGAATTCCGGCCGGCCGGTGAAGATGCCGCACGGCATGTAGCCGGCCCGGCAGGCCTTGTGGATGTCCGCGCAGGCGACCGTGTGGTCGTGACGGTGGACCGGGAAGGCGCCGAGCGACAGCGACAGGTCGCCGGTGCCGATGAACACCATGTCGATGCCGTCGACCGCGATGATGTCCTCGGCCGCCGCGAGGCCTTTCTCGGTCTCGATCATCACGATCACGGCGATGCCGTCGGCCCCGGCGACATAGGACTGGAAGTCCTTCAGAGGCCGGATGCCGCCGCCGGAGCGGTTGCCGTGCGGCGGATAGAGCGCGTGGCGGACGGCCGCGCGCGCCTCCTTGGCGGATTCGACCAGCGGCACGATCACGCCCTCGGCACCGGCATCGAGCGCCGTGCCGATCGCCAGGGCGGAATTCTCCGCGACCCGAACGATCACGGGAATCCGGCTCGGCACCATGCCGATCACCGCCTCCAACTCGCGCCGGTCCCACAAACCATGCTGCATGTCGATGACGATGCAATCCGGCTCGCTCTTCAGCGCCAGTTCGACCAGCGCGGCCGAACCGAGCGAAAACCACGCCGCACCGATGCAGCGTCCGGAGGCGATCATGGTCTTCAGCGTCGGTCGCTTCGGATCGAACATCGGTTCAGGTCTCTGGCGTGAGCGGGCGGATGACCTTGTACTCGCCGTCCGCATAGGCGAGGGGGCCGGCCTCGGCATCGAAGAAGTGGATGTCGGCGACGGTGCCGACGACGATGTGGTGGGTCGCCCAGTCGTGCAGGTCGGCGACCACGCATTCGAAGGCGACCCGGCAGCCGTGCAGCAGCGGCACCTCGCTGTCGGCGGAGCGCAGCCAGTTGCCGAAGGCGAAACGGCTCGTGCCGCGCACCGGACGCTGGCCGCCGAAGGCCTGCGCGACCTCCGTCTGCGCCTCGGTCAGCACGTTGACCGAGAAGGCGGCCCCCATGACCAGGGCGGCGGCGATCGTGCTCTGCCGGTTGACGCAGACGAGCAGGGACGGCGGATCGGCGGTCAGCGAGGAGACCGCCGTCGCGGTCAGCCCGACCGGATGTCCGTCGGGGCCGTGGGCGCCGATGACCGTCACGCCGCCGACCAGGGAGCGCATGCCGAGCTTGAAGCGGGCGCTTCCAGAGGTCCGGCCGGCGACGCGGGGCAGGGCGGTCATCGGCCTCTCCTCACGCCACGCGCAGACCGGCCTGCTTCATCAGAGGCAGGACGCGGTCGCAGAAGAAGGGCAGTTCGTAGGCGTAGTTGACGAAGGTCAGCGCCGCGCCGGCATAGCCCGCGCGCGAGATCTTCAGCATCTCGTCGACGATGAATTCCGGCGTGCCGACCAGCGGATAGGAGCCGGCGCCGCCGGCGAAGCGTTTGCGGTAGAGGTCGAAGGCGTGCCGGTCGTGCGAATTGGCGAATTCGACCTTCTGGCTCATATGCTGGTCGACGGCGGCATGGTCGGCCTCGGCGACGGCATAGCGCTCGTAATAGTCCTCGGCCTCCTTCTGCGTCTCGCGGGCGACGACGTGGCAGACCGTGTAGACGCCGACCTCGCGCTGATAGGCCTTCGAACGCTCGCGCATGTCGGCGACATGCCGGCCGCCATCCTCGATGTCGGTGAAGGTCGAGAACAGATAGTCGCAGTGGCGGGCGGCATAGTCGCGGCCGGGCGGGCCGAAGGCGGCGTTCATGGTCACCGGGCGGGGCACCTGGAGGCTGGCCGGGCGCGAGACGACCTGCTTCAGTTTGTAGAACTGGCCGTCGAAGTCGAAGGGCTGCGCGGTGCCGTAGCAGCGCTCGATGATCTCGATCCACTCGCCGGCGCGGGCATAGCCGTCGCCGCCGAGTTCGATGCCGAACATGCCGAATTCGGACGGGTTCCAGCCGCAGACGATGTTGAGGCCGGCGCGGCCGCCGGAGATGTGGTCGACGGTGGCGAGTGCCTTGGCGGCATAGACCGGATGCACGATCGGTACATGGACGGTCATGAACAGGCCGATCCGCTCGGTCGAGGCCGCCAGGCCCGCCGCCCAGGTGAAGGTCTCGAAAGACCATTCGCGCACTCGGTTCTTGCCGCCGAAGCCCTTCCAGCGCGCGATCGGCAGGAAGAATTCCAGGCCGGCGCGGTCGGCGATGCCGACGGCGGTCAGATTGTCGTCCCAGCCCGCTCTCCAGCGTTCCGGCACATCGGTGATCGCCAGACCGCCGTCGGCATTGGCGGAAAAGACGCCGAGCTTGAATGTGTTCGGTCCCTTGAGCGGATGCGGCTTGTTCACGGCGCCCCTCTTGTTTCGACGGAGTTCATGAGTGTGCCGGCCCGTCGTGGGGCCCCTCGACCCCGGCGGCGCGGAAGAAGGCGGCTTGGGCATCGTCGACGAACCGGCCCATGCAGGCTGCGGCCAGCTCCGGATCCCGCGCCTGGAAGGCGGCGCGCAGGTGCCCGAGGCCGTCGACCACGATCGCCCGCGTATCGCGATGGCGCAGCGTGGCGAGGCGGACGGCCTGCACGTGATCGACGAAGCGGAAGATGGTCTCCGCCAGCCGGCGGTTCGCGACCCGGCCGAGCCAGGCGGCGCGGAAGGCCATGTTGGAGACGATCATGGCGTCGATATCGTCGGTGCCGTGGGCGCGCCGGCATTCGGCGTGCGCGGCGCCGAGCGCTTCGAGTGCCTCGTCCGACATGGCGCCGGCCGCGGAGGCGGCGGCCTGCGGCTCCAGCAGGCGGCGGATCTCGAAGATGTCGCGTACGTCCTGGGACGCCAGCGCCGGCACCTTGAAGCCGCGCGTCGTGCCGACGAGATAGCCCTCGGCGACCAGACGCAGCAGCGCGTCGCGCACCGGCATGCGCGACAGGCCGTAGCCGCGGGCGAGTTCGACGTCGACCAGCCGCTGGTCGGGGGCGACCCGGCCGTGCCGCAGCCGGGTCAGGAGATCGGCATAGACCTGCTCGGCGAGACTGTCGCGGCGGCCGATGCTCTCGACGGGGGCTGCGCTACCGAGGGTCATTCTGGCCTCGCCGGCTAACTGTATACTGTATGTTGTTTGAGCCTAGTCGGGACCGTTCGGGCCTGTCAATGGCCATTGCGACGGCGTTTGCCGCGTTTTTACCCACCCCGGTGTCGGAGCCCGCCGCTGCCCAAAGGATCGGCGCGTCGCACAAGAAACATGATCATAAATCATGCAGCTTGCATCGGCGCCGCGCGGCCCGGTTCCGTCCGGTTCTCGGTCCGGCGCAGAAAGGCTCGGCCTGTCGCCGTGACCCGGGTTTGGCATGGAACTTGATTGACAGGAATGTCTCGTGAACCAGAATGTCGGCCAGGAGGGTGCCATGTCGAAAGTCGGTTGGATGCCAGCAATGTCGCGGCGGAGCCTGATGCAATCCGGCGCCGCCGCCGGCGCAGCCCTGCTGCTGCCCGGCGGCCTCGGTTCTGCGATGGCGCAAACGCGCGCCAAGACGCTGGCCATCGCCGCGCCCGCGACCCCGCTCAGCCTCGATGTCGAGAATTCCCTGAGCCTCGGAACCATCGACACCGTCGGGGCCTTCTACGACTACCTGATCGAGTTCGACACGATCCCCGACCCGAAGGCGCCGGGCGTGCTGCGGGAGAATCTCGCCGCCGACAAGTCCAAGCCGGGCGGCTACAATCTGCGCGGCAAGCTGGCGGAGAAGTGGGAATTCTCCGCCGACGGCAAGACCGCGCGCTTCCATCTGCGCAAGGGCGTGACCAGCAATCACGGCAATCCGCTGACGGCGGCGGACGTGAAATACACCTTCGACCGCAAGTTCGAGGTCAAGGGCGCCGGCGCCTTCATGACCGGCGTGATGGGCCTCGCCTCCAAGGACCAGGTCAAGGTCGAGGGCGACCACACGGTCTCGTTCAACATCGACAAGCCGAACCCGATCCTGATGATCGTCTGCGGCCACCTCGCCAATCCAATCTTCGACGCCAAGAAGTGCAAGGAGATGGCGACCGCCGACGATCCGTGGGCGCGCAAGTATCTCGACACCAACGTCGCCGGCTTCGGCCCCTACGCGCTGAAGGAGATCACGCGCGGCCAGCAGCTCGTCGCCACCGCCCGGCCGGACTATTACGGCCCGAAGCCCTATTTCGAGACCGTGATCTTCCGCGAGGTGCCGGCCTCGGCGACGCGGCTGTCGCTGCTCAAGGGCGGGGCCGTCGACATCGCCCAGTATCTCTCGCCGACCGAGATGAAGAGCCTGGCGGGCGATCCGAAGGCGACGCTGACCACCGTTGATGCCTCGCAGATGCTGTGGATCATCCTGAACAACAAGTTCAAGCCCTTCGACAATGCCAAGATCCGGCAGGCGATGAACTATGCCATGCCGCGCGATGCGATCATCGCCACGATCCTGCAGGGCTTCGGCGTCAAGCAGACCGGTCTGATGCCGCCCTTCTATCCGGGTGCGACCGACAAGTTCTTCAACTACGACACCGACATCGCCAAGGCGCGCGCGCTCCTCAAGGAGGCGGGCCTGCCGGACGGCTTCTCCACGGTGCTGGCCTACAATGCCGGCAACCCGATCGAGGAGCCGATCGCGATCATGTACCAGACCGCGCTGAAGGAGATCGGCATCAAGCTCGAACTGAAGAAGCTGCCGGCCGGCACCTTCTTCGACAGCCTGACCAAGCGCACCGAGCCGATGATCTTCAGCCTCGACGCGCCCTGGACGCCCGATCCGGGCTTCTCGCTGAACCTCTATTTCAAGTCCACGTCCTTCGTCGACTTCGCCAACTATGTCAGCCCGGAAGCCGATGCGCTGATCGACCAGAGCCTGTCGACGCTGGTCGAGGCCGATCGCATGGCCGCGGTCACCAAGGCGCAGGAGGTGATCATGCGCGATGCGCCCTGGGCGATGATCGCCTATTCGGGCTACCAGCTGGCCCATGCCAAGGACATCAAGGGTCTCGTCTACTACACCTCCAACCGCCTCTCCTTCCAGGATTTCGCGCGTGGCTGAACCGGGGCCTGTTCCGCCCTCCCATGATCCCGCGCCGGCGGAGGCCGGCGCGGACTTCCTCACCTTCGTCCGCCGCCGGCCGGTCTTCCTGGCCGGCTATCTGATCGTCGGCGCGGTCGTGGCGATGGCCCTCGTGGCGCCGTTCCTGCCGCTGCGCTCGCCGGTCGACGCCAATGCCGGCGTCTATCTGGTCGCCCCGAGCCTCGCCTATCCGATGGGCACCGACACGGCCGGCCTCGACATCTTCAGCCGGGTTCTCCATGCCCCGCGGGTCGATCTCGCCATCGCGCTGTTCTCGACCCTGCTCGCCGCGCTCGTCGGCGGTCTCCTCGGCGCGGTTCTGGGCCTGTGGGACGGACGGCCGGGCCTCAAGGGCCTCGTCGCCATCCTGGCGATGCGCCTGTCCGACGTGGTCCAGGCCTTCCCGGTCTTCGCGCTGGCGCTGGTCCTGGTCGCGGTGCTCGGCCAGGGCGTGACCTCGATCGTGCTGGCGATCGGCATCGTCAACATCCCGGTCTATCTGCGCCTGATGCGGACGCAGACGCTGACCATCCGCACGCAACCCTATTTCGAGGCAGCGATGCTCGCCGGAGCGGGCGATGCCTATGCGCTCGCCCGCCATGTCGTGCCCAATGCGCTCGCGGTGCTGCTCGCCCAGATCGCCGGCGGCATCGGCGCCGCGGTGCTGCTGACCGCGGGCCTCAGCTTCATCGGCGCCGGCGTGCGGGCGCCGACCCCCGAATGGGGCGGCATGATCGCCAACGGCTTTCAGAACGTGATCACCGGGCAATGGTGGCCGTCGGTGTTTCCCGGCCTGGCGCTGGCCCTGACCATCTTCGGCTTCAGCGCCGTCGGCGCCAGCATCGAGGCCTGGTGCAATCCACGCGAACGCACGCGTACCTCCCGGCGCGAGTGGGCCGCCTTCGTCGCCGCGCGCCGATCCCGGCCGTCCGCCGATGCCAGGCCCGGAGCCGCGACGCCATGACCGCGCTCGGACCGATCCTGTTCCGGCTGATCGCCTTCGTGCCGCAGCTTCTCGGCGTGGTGCTGGTCAGCTTCCTGCTTCTGAAACTGATCCCCGGCGACCCGGCCCCGATGATGCTCGGGCCGCTGGCGACCACCGAGGCGATCGCGAAGCTGCGCGCCGAACTCGGCCTCGACCAGCCGCTGCCGGTGCAGCTCTGGGAGTATCTGGTCCGTCTCGCCCATGGCGATCTCGGCCGCTCCTGGCAGACCACCAACCCGGTCCTGACCGATCTGGCGATCCGCATCCCGGCGACGCTCGAACTGGTCACGCTCGGCCTCGCGCTGGCGCTCGCCATCGGCGTGCCGCTCGGCCTCGCCGCCGGGCGCAACGCCCATGGCCGCGTCGCGCGGTTGGCCGACGGCTACGGGCTCGGCGCCGGCGCGATGCCGGATTTCTGGATCGCGCTCCTGCTGATCTACGTCTTCTACACGCTCCTCGGCTGGGCACCGCCGCCGCTCGGCCGGCTCGACTTCGCCGTCCTGCCGCCGGACCGGATCACCGGGTCGTATCTCATCGACGCGCTCCTCGCCGGCGATGGCGCCACGGCGCTCGCCGCGCTCGGCCAACTGGCGCTGCCGGTCGCGACGCTCGGGCTGACCAGCGCGGTGCCGATCCTGAAGATGACGCGCACCACCGTGGAGCGGCTGCAGGACAGCGACTTCGTCCGCTTCGCCGACGCCAAGGGCCTGTCGAACGCCCGCGTCTCGGCGCATGTGCTGCGCAACGCGCTGCCGTCCGTCGTCACCGTGGTCGGCACGCTCTACGGCACGCTGCTCGGCGGCGCCGTGCTGATCGAGGTCGTCTTCTCCTGGGGCGGGGCCGGGCAATACGCCGTCTCCGCCGTGCTCAACGCCGACATCAACGCCGCGCTCGGCTTCGTCGTCGTCACCGCAGCGCTCTCGCTCGCCGTCCATCTGGTCGTCGACCTGATCTCCTTCGCGCTCGATCCGCGCCTTCGCCTCACCTGACAGGACCCAACATGGCCGATCTCAAGGATGCCCGAATTCTGACCCTCGCCGGAGGCCTGAAGGTGCTCGACGCGGCGATCGCCGAGGCCGAGCGGATCGGCCAGCCGATGTGCATCGCGGTCGTCGATCTCGGCGGCAATCTCCTGGCCTTCGGGCGCATGGACGGCTCCAAGGCGCTGAGCGTGATCTCGTCGACCTGCAAGGCGCGCACCGCGGCGCTCTCCGGCGAGCCGACCGGCGGGGCGCATGCCGATGTCGAGATCCAGATCGCGCTCGCCTCCGACAGCCAGTGGACCAACCTGATCGGCGGCTTGCCGATCAAGGTCGGCGGCCTGGTGGTCGGCGCGGTCGCGGCCGGATCGGGCACCGGCGCGCAGGACCTCGCCGTGGCGCGCGCCGGCGCGGCGGCGATCCCTGGGGCCGACATGTTCGCGGATTTCACCCCGATGGGCGCCGAGGACACCGGCATCGTGCGCGGCTCGCATCCGGAGAAAGTTCGTGGCTGACGCCGCCGGCCCCCGCGACGCCCCATTTGAGACCGCAACCGCGCTGGCAGCCGCGATCCGGTCGCGCGCGCTCACGGCCTCGGCGGCGGTGGCGGCGGCCTTCGACCGGATCGAGGCGCTCGACGGGACCCTGATGGCCTTCTGCACCCTGGCCCGCGACGAGGCTTTCGCGCGCGCCGCCGCAATCGACGCGGGGATCGCGCGCGGCGGGGCCGTCGGTCCGCTCGCTGGGGTGCCGATCGCCGTCAAGGACCTGATCGCGACCCGCGGCCTGCGCACCACCTTCGGCTCGCCGCTCTATGCCGATTTCGTGCCCGACGAGAGCGACGTGGTCGTCGACCGGCTCGAGGCGGCCGGGGCGATCGTGCTCGGCAAGACCAACGTGTCGGAATTCGGCTACGGCCCGGTCGGCCACAACCCGCTCTTTCCGACCACCCGCAATCCCTGGAACCCGGCGCTGACCTCCGGCGGTTCCAGCGCCGGCACGGCCGCCGCGGTCGCCAGCGGCATGGTCCCCTTCGGGCTCGGCAGCGATGGCGGGGGTTCGATCCGCATCCCAGCGGCGCTCTGCGGCGTGGTCGGCGTGAAGGCCTCGTGGGGGCGGGTGCCGCTCTATCCGGGCTGCCGCGACGAGCGTTATCCGGGGGCTTCCGGCTGGGAATCGCTGGAGCATATCGGCCCACTGTCCCGGACTGTCGCGGATGCGGCGCTGGCCCTCGACGTGATGGCCGGGCCGACGGCGCTCGATCGCCACTCGATCCCGGCCGAGTCCGCCGCCTTCCGGATCGCGCCGCCGGAAACGCTGCGCGGCCTGACCATCGCCTTCAGCGGCGATCTCGGCTTCGCCGCCGTCGATCCCGAGGTTCGCCGCATCGCCACCGACGCGGCCCTGCGCCTCGCCGCCGCGCTCGGCTGCCGGATCGAAGCGGTCGACCCGCCGATCCCGGACCCGCAATCCGCCTTCGAGGCTATCGTGGCGCTCGACACCGACCGGGAAGGCCTGCGCCGGATGGCCGGGGAGCGCGACTACCGGTTCGGCGGGGCGCTCGGCCGGCTGCTGGCCCATCCCTGGAGCGCCGACGATTTCACCGCCGCGATCCTTGCCCGCAAAACCATCGCCAATGCGATGAGCCGCTTCATGGCACGGTTCGATCTCCTGCTGACGCCGACCACGGCCGTCGCGGCCTTCGCGATCGACTGCGAGGGGCCGGAGCGGATCGACGGCCGGCCGGTCCTGCCGAGCGCCTGGACGCCCTTCTCGTCGCTCGCCAACCTGACCGGCCAGCCGGCCGCCACGGTGCCGGCGGGCTTCACCGCGGCCGGACTTCCGGTCGGCTTGCAGATCATGGGCCGCCATCTCGGCGACGCGACCGTGCTGACCGCCTGCGCGGCGGTCGAACAGCTGCTGCCCTGGCGCGATCGGGTCCCGCCGCTCGCGGTGTGCGCGAGGTCCGCCGATGCATGATTTTCAATCATGGACGGGATTGCCAATCGGGGAGCGTTCCGGTCAAGGATCAACGGACATGTTGCGGGGTCGCGATCGAGGCCCGCAGAGAAGCGGATCGGACCATGGCCGGCGACAACAGCAAGCAGAAATCGAACGATCTCCAGATCGGTGCGCGCGTGAAGCATGCCCGCATCCTGGCCGGCATCCGCATGCGCGAACTGGCCGAGAAGGTCGGCTGTACGGAGAGCTCGATCTCCAAGATCGAGAGCGGCCGGGTGATCCCGTCGGTGCCGATGCTGCAGCGGCTGGTCGAAGCGCTCGACCGCGATCTCGCCTCCTTCTTCGGTGCCGACATCTCCTCGCCAGGCATCATCCAGCGCGCCGGCCAGCGCACGGTGACCACGACCGATCCGATCCGCGGCGGGACCGGGGTCAGCTACGAGCGGCTGGTGCCGTTCGGCGCCGGCAACCTGCTGGAGGGCAACATCCATGTCGTCGAGCCGGGCGGATCGAAGGAGGACATGATCACCCACCAGGGCGAGACGCTGGGCTTCGTCATCGAGGGACAGATCGAACTGACCATCGACGCGACCACCTACAGCCTGTCGACGGGCGATTCGTTCTTCTTCAAGAACCATCTGACCAACAGCTATCGCAACATCGGGACCGTGCCCGCGCGCGTCATCTGGGTGAACACGCCGCAGGTCCATTGACGGCGCCCCCGCATGCGGTTGCCCCGGAGGGGAGCGCATGACGAGCTCATCGTTGCCGGTCAGGGAGCCGGCCGCGCCGCTTCTGGACGTGAGAGACCTTTCGACGGACGTCCTGACGATCGCCGGACCGCGCCGCATTCTCGACCGTGTCTCCTTCTCGGTCGCCTCCGGCGAGGTGCTGGCCCTGGTTGGCGAATCCGGGTCGGGCAAGAGCATGGCGATGCAGGCGATCATGGGGCTCATCGCGCCTCCGGCCCTGGTTGCCGAGGGGACGATCGCATTCGAAGGCCGTGATCTGCTCGCCTGTTCGCAACGCGCGATGCGCGCGATCCGCGGCAGCCGGATCGGCATGGTGTTCCAGGAGCCGATGAGCGCCCTCAACCCGCTCCTGGCCGTCGGCGACCAGATCGCCGAGACGCTGGTCGCGCATCGGGGGCTCGGCTGGGCGGCGGCGCGGGCAGAGAGCGTCCGTCTGCTCGATCTGGCCCGGGTCGCCGACGCGCGACGGGTCGCCGGTCTGCGGCCGCACCACCTGTCGGGCGGCATGCGCCAGCGCGTGGTCATCGCTGCCGCGATCGCCTGCAAGCCGGCGCTTCTGATCGCCGACGAGCCGACCACCGCACTCGATGCCACCGTGCAGGCCGAGATCATGCTGCTGCTCGGCCAGCTGCGCCGCGAGGTCGGCTGCGCCATCCTGCTGATCTCGCACGATATGGGCCTCGTCGCATCCTTCGCCGAGCGCGCCGCCGTCATGCTGCGCGGACGGATCGTCGAAAGCGGGCCGACCGCCGCGCTGATGGCGAACCCGCAGTCGCCCTATACCCGGACCTTGATCGCTGCCGGCCTGCCGGCCGCTCCGGCGACGGCGCGGCGCGCGATCCCGGCACCCGACCCGGCCACCCCCGCCGCTCTCGAAGTGCGCGACCTCACCGTCACCTTTCCGGTCGGCGGAAAGAGAGTGCCTTGGGGGCGTTCTCAGCACTTGTTCGCCGTCGACGGGGTCGGATTGTCGCTCGCGCAAGGCGAGACGCTGGCCGTGGTCGGCGAAAGCGGCAGCGGCAAGACCACGCTCGCCCGGGCCATTCTCGGGCTGACCCCGATCGCCGACGGCGGCGTCTGGATCGCCGGGGCCGACCTTCGGGATCGGCCGGCCGAGGCGCGATCCCGCATCCAGTATGTCTTTCAGGATCCGCAAGCCTCGCTCGATCCGCAGTTCCGAGCCTGGCGGTCGGTCGTCGAACCGTTGGTGCTGCAGGGCGAAACCCGGCGGGATGTGCTGCGGAGAAAGGCCGAGGCCCTGCTGGTCGAAGTCGGGCTCGACGCCAGCCATTTGGATCGCCTGCCGCACGAACTGTCGGGCGGTCAGCGCCAGAGGCTCGGCATCGCCCGGGCGCTGGCGACCCGACCCCGCATCCTGATCGCCGACGAGGCGGTTTCCGCGCTCGACGCCACGACCCGGCTGCAGGTGCTGCAACTGTTCCAGGACCTGCAGGCGGCGCAGGGACTTTCCTATCTCTTCATCACGCACGACCTCGCCGTGGTCGCCCGCATCGCCCACCGCGTCGCGGTGATGCGATTCGGCCGGATCGTCGAGATCGGTCCGGTCGACCGCGTGCTGGCCGATCCGCAGCATCCCTACACGCGCGCGTTGGTCGCCTCGGGGGCCGGCCGCACGGCCGAGACGGTGCCGGTCCCCGGAACGGCGCGCCATCGCACCGGTCCGGCTGGGTACACGATGGCGTGGCGCTACAGGACCTGCGGGGAGGGGCATCGCGTCCTGGAGACCTGATGCCGGCCGTGGAACGGCGTCAGGCGAGCCGCGTCGCCGCCATGGACGGCCGCTGCTCGAAATCCGCATACCAGGCGGCGAGCGTCGGGCAGCCGTTGCGCCAGCCGTGATCGGGGAAGCGGAAGTCGAGATAGCTGAGCGCGCAGGCCAGCGCGATCGTTCCGACATCGATGCGCCCGCCCGGCGGGTTGGCCTCGAAATGGGCAAGCGTGGTGCGGACCTTGTCCCACTGCCCGGCGACCCATTCCGGCCACAGGCGTTCGGCCGGCCGCGCGGCCGTCTCATAGCGCACCAGGAGTGCGGCGACCGTGATGCCGTCGGCGAGCGACTGGTCGACCTCGGCGCGCAGGCGCGCCTTCGGATCGGCAGGCAGCAGGGCGCCGCCGGCAAGGTCGTTCAGATAGGAGAGGATCACGCGGCTGTCGGCCACCACGGTACCGTCGTCGGCGATCAGGGTGGGAACCTGGCCGAGCGGGTTCGAGGCGACGATGGTCGGGTCCCGGTTGATCGGGTGGGCCGCCGAGGCGAGCTTTTCGATGCGGTCGCCGATGCCCAGTTCCAGGGCGGCGACGAGGACCTTGCGAACGTAAGGCGAGGTCGGGGAGAAGAAGAGCTGCATGGATGTCGTCCTCCGACGGTCAGGGCGTGGCGGATGCGAGGTCGAGACCCGCGATATAGCCGAAGGTGAGGGCCGGGCCGAGGGTGATTCCGGCCGACGGATAGGTCCCGGCCATGATCGAGTTCATGTCGTTGCCGCAGGCCCAGAGACCCGGGATCGGCTGTCCGTCGGCGCCGAGCACGCGGGCGCGCGGGTCGGTCTCCAGGCCGGCGGCGGTGCCGATGTCGCCCGGCCAGACCCGAACCGCATAGTAGGGCGCGGTCCGGATCGGGCCGAGGCACGGATTGGGCTTGTGCGCCGCGTCCCCGAGATAGCGGTTGTAGGCGGTCGACCCCTTGCCGAAATCCGGATCGGTCCCGGTCTCGGCATATCGGTTCATGCGCGCGACCGTGTCGGCGAGCGCGGCCGGATCGACCGCCATGGCGCGGGCCAGCGTTTCGACCGTGTCGCCCCTGACCAGATAGCCCGATTTCAGGAAGCGGCCGAGCGGGCGCAATCCCGGACGGACCAGACCGAGGCCGTAGCGGCGGATGAAGGCGGCGTCGCACACGAGCCAGGCCGGGATAGCCGGGCGCGTCTCCTGCGCCAGATGCATCGCCTCGACGAAGTCGTGGTAGGAATTGGCCTCGTTGACGAAGCGGCGGCCGGTGCCGTCGACCGCGACGAGGCCGGGCTTGGCGCGATCGAGGATCAGATGCGGGAAGCGCGTCTCGGTGCCGTCGGCTTCGCGCATCACTGAAACAGGTGCCCAGAAGGCATTGCCGACATTGTCGGTTCCGATCCGGCCTCCGACGCCCTGCGCCAGCCGGATGCCGTCGCCGCCATTGCCGGAAGGCGCCATCGAATAGTGCCGGTCGGCATGGGGCAGCAGAGCCTGCCGCATGGCCGCGCTGCCCGGAAAGCCGCCCGAGGCGAGCACCACGCCACGGCGCGCGCCGATCCGGCGGGGACCGGACGGACCCTCGACCACGAGGCCGACGACGCGACCGTCCTCGACGATCAGATCGCGGGCCGCATGACGCTCGCGGATCGGGATGGCACGGTCGAGCGCCGACCTGAACAGCCGGGCGGCCAGTGCATTGCCCATCAGCAGCCGCGTGCCGCGCTTCTGGGACAGCCGGTCGCGCGCAAAGCGCAGCACGAGCGCGGCGCTGCCGAGAAATGCCTGTACCGACTTCGTCGCCGACAGCAGGGTGTCGATGTCCTTGCGGTTGACCATCATGCCGCCGAAGACCAGAAACTCCTTCAGCGGCGCCCGCAGCCGGCCGAAATCGCGGCCGAGCTCCCGTCCGTCATAGACGACCGGATCGAGCGTGCGCCCGCCGGCGGCGGCGCCGGGCAGGTCGGGCTTGTAGTCGGGCGAGACCGCGCGCGGTGCCAGACGGAGCGCGGTATGCCGCTCCAGAAAGTCGATCATCTCCGGCCCGCGATCGAGAAAGGCCTCGATCATGTCGACGCGCAGGCGGTTGCCGAGATGGGCGCGCAGATAGTCGATAACGGCGGCGCGGCTCTCGGTCAGCCCGACCGCGCCGAGATGGGAATGACCAGGCACCCAGACGGCGCCGCCGGAGATCGCCGTACTGCCGCCGATCGTATCGGCCTTCTCGACGACCAGGACGGAAAGGCCGCCGATCGCGGCGGTCAAAGCTGCGGCGAGGCCGGCGGCGCCGGAGCCGACCACGACGGCGTCGAAGACCTCGTCGAAGCCCGCGGAGGACGAAGCGGTCGCCATGATCAGATCCCCATGCCGCCGCCGAGCGACTTGCCGCCGTCGACCAGCAGGGTCTGGCCGGTGACGAAATCCATCTGCGGCGCGGCCAGGAAGGCGACCGCATTGGCGATGTCATCGGGCCGGCCGGCCTTGCCGGTCGGCTGCAGGGCAAGCTGCGCCGCCATGCGCTCCGGCGTCAGAGCCTGCAGGAGCGGCGTGTCGATCAGGCCGGGCGCCACGGCATTGACCAGGATGCCGCGTGCGGCGAGTTCCATGGCCATGGCGCGGGTCAGGCCGACCACGGCGGCCTTCGAGGCGACATAGTGGGCGTGATTGCGGGCGCCGAGGAAGGCGCGCGAGGCGATATTGACGATCTTGGCGCCGGGCAGCATGCGCCGCGCGGCGGCCTGCGAGAGCGCGAACAGGGCGACCAGATTCACGTCGTACATGCGCCGGAAATCTTCCAGCGACAGGTCGAAGAAGGCGCGTTCGTCGAAGATGCCGGCATTGTTGACCAGCGCCGCGAGCGGGCGTTCCGCGGCCGCGAATGCGGCGACCGCGTCCGAATCCAGGAGATCGAGCACCACCGCCCGCGCCCGGCCGCCGCCGGCGACGATCTCCCCGGCGGCACGTTCGGCCGCCGCACCGTCGCGGTCGAGCACGACCACCTCGAAGCCGTCGGCGGCCAGCCGGCCGGCAATGGCGCGGCCGATGCCGCGCGCGGCGCCGGTCACGACGGCGAGGGGAAGAGGCTGGAGTTCGGTCGTCATGGGCGGTTCTGCTGTCCAGAGGCGGGTGGGGGCGGGATGGTCCGTGAGGCGAAATCGGTGCCGTGGCGCGCGGTCAGGAAGCCGGCCGTCAGCCCGCCGTCGACCTCGACCACAGCCCCGTTGACGTAGGAGGCGTCCGGTCCGAGCAGGAAGGCGATCACGGCGGCGACCTCCTCCGGGCGGGCGAGCCGACCAAGCGGCGTGCGGTCGAGCATGACGCCGTCGAGAAAATCGGGCGGAATGCCGTCGCGGATCATCGGCGTATCGACGCCGTTCGGCGCCACCGCGTTGACCCGGACGCCGCGCCCGCCCCATTCCAGCGCCAGCGTCTTGGTCAGCCCGACCAGGCCCCATTTCGAGGCCGCATAATTGGCCCGTCCGGGCTGGCCGCCGCGCGCCGTGATCGACGCGACCGTGACGATCGCGCCCTCTCCGCGCGCGAGCAGGACGCGGCCGACGGCCCGGCAGGTGTAGAAGACGCCGGTCAGGTTGATGCCGAGGACATCCGCGAAGGCGGCGTCGGTCATCTCCTCGGCGCGTGCCGCGCGGGCGATCCCGGCGCAGGGGACTGCGCCGTCGAGCCGGCCGAAGCGCTCGACGGTCTCGGCCACGAAGCGGTCGGTGGCGGCGGAGTCCCGGCTGTCGAACCGGCCGGTCAGCACCGCCGTGCCCGCCGCCTCCAGGTCCGCGGCGAGGGCGGCGAGGCCGTCCGCGTCGAGGTCGGCGGCGGCGATCGCCGCGCCCTCGGCGGAAAGCCGGCGGGCGACCGCCGCACCGATGCCGCGGGCCGCGCCGGTGACCAGATGGACGCGCCCGTCCAGGCGGCGTGCAGGGGCGGCGGCGCTCATCCGATATAGGTCCTGCGCACGGAATCGTCGTGGCGCAGGTCGGCCGAGCGGCCTTCCACGGCGACTTCGCCATTCTCCAGGATGTAGGCGTAGCTCGAGGCGGCCAGCGCCACCGAGGCGTTCTGCTCGACGAGCAGGATGCCGAGCCCGTCGGCATTGAGCCGGCGGATGATGGCGAAGATCTTCTCGACCAGCACCGGCGACAGGCCGAGCGAGGGCTCGTCGAGCAGGAGCAGCCGCGGCCGGGCCATCAGCGCGCGGGCGATGACCAGCATCTGCTGCTCGCCGCCCGAAAGGGTGCCGGCCTTCTGCTGCAGCCGCTCCTTCAGGATCGGGAAATAGTCGAAGGCGCGGTCGATATCCTGGCGGATGCCGGTGCGGTCGGAGCGGCCATAGGCGCCCATCTCCAGATTCTCGCGCACGCTCATGTCGCGGAACACCTCGCGGCCCTCGGGCACCTGCGAGATGCCGGCGCGCACGACCGCGTGCGAACTGGCCCGCTCGATCGGCCGCCCCTCGAACAGGATCGAGCCGGCGGTGACCGGCACGAGCCGCGAGACGGCGTTGAGCGTGGTGGTCTTGCCGGCCCCGTTGGCGCCGAGGAGCGCGACCACGGCCCCGTCCGGAACCGAAAGGTTCACCCCGGCGATCGCCTGGATGCGGCCATAGGAGGCGGAAATGCCGCGGATTTCGAGCAGGTCAGCCATGGAGCGCGGTCTCCTTGCCGAGATAGGCCTCGACCACGGCCGGGTTCGACTTCACCTCCTGCGGCGTGCCCTCGGCGATCTTGGTGCCGAAGTTCAAGACCGTGACCCGGTCGGAAATCGACATGACCAGCTGCATGACATGCTCGACCAGCAGGATGGTCAGGCCGTCGCGGCGCGCGAGGTCGGTCAAGAGGCCGTCCAGGATGGCGATCTCGCGATTGCGCAGGCCGGCGGCGGGCTCGTCGAGCAGCAGCAGGCGCGGCCGGATGGCGAGCGCGCGGGCCAGTTCGAGCAGCTTCTGGTGCCCGAAGTCGAGATTGCAGGCCTTCGTCTCGCGATAGGCGCCGAGCCCGGTGCGCTCGATGATCCGGTCGATCTCGGCGGCCAGATGCGGCGGGCGCGCGGACAGGCGGTCGCGCAGCGAGGCGCCGCAATGGCAATGCGCGCCGATCAGGATGTTCTCGTAGACGGTCAGCTCGTTGAAGAGCTCCAGATTCTGGAAGGAGCGGGCGATGCCGAGACCGGCCATGGCCGAGGAGGGCAGGCGGGTGATGTCCTGCCCGTCGAACAGGATGCGCCCCGCATTCGGCCGGTAGAGGCGCGAGATGCAGTTGAAGGTGGTCGACTTGCCGGCGCCGTTCGGCCCGATCAGGGCGTGGATGGTGCCCGGTGCGACCGCGATCGAGAAGTCGCGCACCGCGACGAGACCGCCGAAGGCGATGGTCAGATTCTCGACCGACAGGAGAGGGGTGCGGGCCTCAGGCATGCCGCGCCCCCCGGAAGCGGTCGGCCAGGAAGGCGAACAGACCTTTCGGCGCATACATCATGAAGAGGATCAGGATCGCCCCATAGGCGATCTCCTGGAAGGACGGCGCCTGCCGGAGCAGTTCCGAGATCAGCCCGAAGGCGATCGCGCCGCCGACTGCCCCGCCGATCGAGCCGAGACCGCCGACCACCACCATGGTGAGGACCAGGATCGTGGTCTGAAAGCCGAGGCTGTCCGGATGGATATAGGTCGAGAACAGGGTGAACATGCCGCCGGCGATGCCGGCGAAGAAGGCCGAGATGCCGAAGGCGACGACCTTGGTGCGCTGCACGGGCACGCCCATCGCCTGCGCGGCGATCTCGGATTCCCGCACCGCGCGGAAGCTGCGGCCGAGCCGGGCGCGCGCGACGATCACGGTCAGCACCAGCATCGCGACCGCGGTGGCGACGACGAACGGATAGGCATCCTTGTCGGTCACCAGCTCCAGCCCGAAAAGCCGGGCCGGCGCGATGCGCAGGCCGTTCGGCCCGCCGGTGACGGCATTCCAGTTCAAGAACACCCACTGCATCGCCTCGCCGAAGGCGAAGGTGGCGAGGGCCAGGTAGATGTCGCGCATGCGCAGCGCGACCATGCCGATGACGAAGCCGATCGCCGCGGCAGCAAGGCCGCCGATCAGGATGGAGACCGGGAAGGGCGTGCCGAAGCTGGTGCCGGCGATGCCGGCGGCATAGATGCCGATGCCGTAGAAGGCGGCATGGGCGAGCGAGAACTGGCCGGTCTCGCCGATCACGATATGCATGCCGAGGCACAGCACCGTGAAGGTGAGCAGCAGATTGGCCAGGTAGACCACATAGCCGGTGGTCACGAGCGGCAACGCGATCAGGATCGCGGCCGCGACGGTGAGGGCGACGAACCGCATCGGCTCAGACCTTCTTGATGGCGACGCGGCCGCCGAACAGGCCCTGCGGCCGGACGATCAGCACGAGCATGATGGCGACGAAGGGCGCGACCACGATCGCGCGCGAGGAGATGAAAAGTCCGACCAGGTTCTCCGCGATGCCGATGACGAAGCCGCCGACCACCGCACCCGGCAGGCTGGTGAAGCCGCCGACGATGGCGGCCGCGAAGGCCATCGTGACGATGCCGCCCATCTCGGCGGTCATCAGGATCTTCGGCGAGATCAGCAGGGCGGCGATGGCGGAGACGACGGCCGACAGGCCCCAGACCAGCATGTGGATGCGCTGCAGGTCGACGCCCATCAGGCGGGCAGCCTTGGGATTCATGCCGACCGCGCGCATCGCCCGGCCGACCTTGGTATAGGCAAACAGGCAGAAGAGAACCGCCATGACCGCGAGCGCGGTCAGGAAGATCGCGACGTCGAGCCGGGTGATGCTGGCCTGGCCGATCATCACGCCGTCGGTGGAAACGAGCGCCGGAAAGGAGCGCGGCGTGTCGCCGAAGCCGGTGCGGCGGACGAGGCCCTTGAGCACATAGGAGAGCCCGAGCGTGGCGATGACCAGGTTGACCGGGCTGCCGCTCGCCCGGGAGACCTGCGTCAGCACCACGCGCCGGAACAGCGCGGCTCCGGCGAAGGCGACCACCAGGGTCAGCGGTACGGCGAGCCAGACCGGTGTCGTCTGGAAGACCAGCAGGAACAGCGCGCAATAGCCCGCCGCCATGAAGATCTCGCCCTGCGCGAAGTTTGGCACTTCGGAGGTCTTGAAGATCATCACGATGGAAAGTGCCAACAGGGCGTAGACGCTGCCGACGACCATGCCGGAGACGATGCCCTGCTGCAGGAAGAGGTAGATGAGTTCTGTGTCCATCGATCGCGCGGGTCCTGGCTCAGGCGTGGCATGGACGTGCGACGGGGAGGCGGCAGCGCAGAGGCCTGCGCTGCCACCGGAAGGCCCGGCGCGGGGAGGTGCGCGCCGGATTCCGGTCCCCGGGGAGGCTTGGAGCATCATCCGATCTGAAGGGATCGGATGATGCTCTGCATGTTTTTGGTTGCGCAAGCTTCTTCCGATCAGGGCGAGCCGCTCTGGTCGGATCTTGCTCTAGCCCTTGAACTTCCAGCGGCTGGAATAGACGCCGGGCTGCAGGGTCTGGTTGGTGCCGTCGAACTTGATGAAGATGGTCGCCTTGTTGGCGGCCCGCTCGCTCGGCCCGAACACGACCGGACCGGCCATGACGCCGGAATCGAAGTTCAGAGTCTTCATCGCCTCCAGGACCTTCTCGCGGGTCGGGTTCGGCCCGGCCGCCTGCAGGGCCTTGACGATGCTCATCGCGGACGGAATGCCGTAGGGCATATAGGCCTGCGGATGGTCCGGCTTGGCGGCCAGATCCGGATAGGACTGCTTGTACATGTCGTAGACCCACTTGATCTTGGGTCCGCCCGGCAGGTCGGCGAGCACGTCCTGGACGTAGAAGTTCTTCAGGGCGTCCGGGCCGCCGACATTCTGCATCAGCTGAGACAGGTTCGCGGTCCCGGTCACCGACAGGATGATCGGCTTGTTGAAGCCCATCTCGGCCGCCTTCTTGATCATCAGCGCGGCCGGGCGCGCATAGGTGACGATCAGGAGGGCATCCGGGTTGGCGGCGCGCAGCTTGAGGAAGGGCGCGGTCACGTCGTTGATGGTCGGATTGACCGATTCCACGGCGAGGTCGACCTTCGAGGCTTCCGCGTCGGCCTTGGCGCCTTCGAGATTCCAGGCGCCATAGGCGTCGTCGTGGTTGACATAGGCGACCTTCTTGGCACCGAAGGTCTTGGCCGCGAAGTCGATCATCGCGCCGCCGACGGCATATTGCGAGATCGAGAAGGCGCCGAAAATATAGTCGGTCGGCGGATAGAGCGCGCCGTCACCGGATGCGTTGAGCATCACCAGAGGCACCTTGTTGCGGACGACATATTCCTTGGCGGCCACCACGGCGGCCGAGCAGGAACCGCCGTTCAGCATGAAGACCTGGTCCTGTTCGACCAGTTTCTTGACGGCCGCGACGAGATCGTTGGCGTTGCAGCGGTCGTCTTCGAGGACGACCTCGATCTTGCGGCCGTGAATGCCGCCTTCCTTGTTGATCTTGTCGTAATACATCTTCGCCGCATTCGCGACGTCGAAACCATAGGCCATGTTGGCGCCGGACAGGGGCGCGAACATGCCGATCTTGATCGTGGTCGGCGTCAGGCCGGGCTCCTGCTGGGCCGCGGCCGGGCCGGTGCCGAGCAGCGCCGCGGCCAGGCCGGCGGCGAGGGCGGTACTCTTGATGACGGTCATGCGTTTCCTCCGTGCTTGCTTCAATTTCATCCGGCTCTTCGGGCCGGTTACTGCATGCGGTAGCCGCCGTTCACGTCGATGGTGCAGCCGGTGACATAGGCCGCATCGGCGGAGACCAGGAAGGCGACGGCGCCGGCGACATCCCCGGGCGTGCCGAGCCTGCCGAGCGGGATACCGGCGGCGGCGCGGGCGTCGTCGGCGGGGTCGAGCGACAGACGCAGCATCGGCGCGTCGATCAGGCCCGGCGCGACGGAATTGGCGGTCACCCCATAGGGGGCGAGTTCGCGGGCGAGACCCTTGGTCAGCCCGATGACGGCCGACTTGCTGGCGATATAGGCGCTCGACGAGCGATAGCCGCCGAGCTGGGCGGCGACCGACGACACGGTCACCACGCGGGCGCCCCGGCGCGGTTCCGTCACCCGGCGCGCATAGGCGCGGCAGAACAGGAAGGTGCCGGTGGCGTTGACCTCCTGCGTGCGCTGCCATTCGTCCAGCGGCGTCTCGGCGACGGCGTTGCGGTTGCCGTCGGGCCGCAGCATCAGGATGCCGGCCGCGGTCACCAGCACGTCGATCGGTCCGAGAGCGGCCTCGGCGGCCGCGAACGCGGCTTCGACGGCCATCTCCTCCGCCACGTCGGCGCCGATCCCGACATGTCCGGTGCCCGGCAGGGCGGTGGCGAGGCCCACCGCCGCCCCGGCGTCGCGATCGACGACCGCGACCGTGAAACCGTCATCGGCCAGGCGCCGGCAGATCGCCGCGCCGATTCCTCCGCAACCGCCCGTGACGAGCGCCGTCCGGCCCTTCCCCATCTGCACTGCGCTTCTCCCAGAGCGTCATTTTGGATAAATTCTATGAGGGAAAGCCCTATCCGGTCAATCTTGTTGCCGAGGATCCGCAAATAATTTATCCAAAGACCATGAAGCCGCCCGTCACCACGACAGCCGCCGAACTGGTCGCCCTGCTGCGCGAGCGCATCCTCGCCGGCGAGTTCGCGCCGGGATCGCGCATGCATCAGGTGCAGTTGTCTGAATCCTTCGGCATCTCGCGGACGCCGCTGCGCGAGGCGCTGGCGCAGCTCGCCAATCTCGGCCTGCTCGTCTACGAGCCGAACCGCGGCTATGCGGTGCGCGGCTTTTCTGTCGGCGAAATCGATGCCGCCTTCGCGGTGCGCGCCCGTCTGGAGGGGCAGGCCTGCGGCCTCTGCGCCCGCCGCGGTCTCGGCCGGGATGTCATCGCACGGTTGGAGGATTGCATCCGCCGCGGCGACCGCGTGCTCGGCAAGGGGGAGCTCGATCCGGAGGATTTGGCGCCCTACAGGCAGATGAACGTCGAATTCCACGAGACGATCCTGCAGGAATCGCGCAATCCGTTCCTGCTCGACTTCGTTCGCCAGTGCCACAACGTGCCGCTCGCCTCGGATCGCGTGTTCGATTGGCGCGACCACCGCGTCATCCTGCGCTCGCACGACGACCACCACCGCATCCTGCACGCCATCGCCGACCGGGACGCCGAGCGCGCCGACGCGCTGATGCGCGAGCATGTCCAGTTCGCCGGACAGGTTCTGATGCGGATGCTCAAGGAGACGAGCGCCGTCCTGGCCGCCGAACCGGCCCCGGCGGCTTAGAGCATCATCCGATCTGAGTGGATCGGATGATGCTCTGCATGTTTTTGTTTGCGCAAGCTTTCTCCGATCAGAGCGAGCCGCTCTGATCGGACCTTGCTCTAGACACGGCCCCGGCGGACGGAACGCAGCGGCGCGGTGAAGTCGGAGCGCAGTCCCTTCGGCGCCCTACCAGCGACGGCCTTCCTGGCGGCCATGGTTGAGGTAGTGATGGTAGGGATCGACCTCGTGCTCGAACAGGTCGGCATAGGCGAGGACATAGGAGAGCCCGTCGAAGCCGACCGGAAGCGCATCGTTCTGGCGGTCCGGGGACGCGGCCATCTTCTGCCGGATTCGGCCGAGCTTGGCCGCCTTGCGCTCGTCGCCGTTCAGGATGTCGCGGGCGAGGCCGCCGGGGGGCATCTCGCTCAGCCGTTCGACGAGCCTGTTCGGGTCGAGGATCTCGATCCGGCTTGCCGCGATGGTACGGCGGTGGTGCAGGCTGTCGCGGCGCTCGTCGGCATAGCGGACGGGACGGATGGCGAGCTCGACCCAGGCGCCGTGCAGCATATGGGCGCGGATCGGCAGCAGCACCGCCGTACGGCCGTCATCGCCGCCGCGGGCGATCTCGTGGCCGTTGGCGAAGACGCGGAAGCCGGGATTGGGGCCGCTGGCGTGGTTCGGGCCGAGAACCAGCACCAGCCATTGATCGGCACGCGCCGGCAGCGGCAGCAGCAGGCGGGCATCGGCCCGGTCGGCCCAACAGCAGGTATGCTCCGGTTCCGGCCAGCCCCAACCCGGTCCGCCAACCGCATCGACCGTGGCGCAATCGCGCAGATCGATCTTGTCCTGCGTGGCGGCGAGCGGTTGCAGCGGGCGCGACAGGGGACCGAGCCAGCGCAGCAGCGGCTTCTCGATCGCGGCGGGATGCCCCAAGGCCGTCCACAGCCGGTAGAGCCGCGGATAGCGGACCAGACGGTCCTCGCGTTCGAGCGGCCAGTGCGGGGTCGACACCGAGCCGGTCAGGGGCGGCAGGGCGGTGTCCGCTCCCAACTCCTGGAGCGTGTTGCGCATGATCTCATAGGTCCCGCCGACCTGCGCGCGTTGGGCGATGTCCAGGAACCGGGTGCGGTCGATGTGTGCGAGCCAGTCCGGCGCATCGGCGATCATCTGCATGACATCGGAGGAAAGGCCGTGCGCGGCATGGCGCAGGGCGGCGAGCAGCGAGGCTTCGGGCGAGGGGACGAGGACCGGCAGGCCGCGAAACTCGACCGTCCGTGCCTCCCGCCAGACGGCGTCCTCCAGCCAGGCCTCACGCGGATCGTTGGAGACGCGCCAGTGCAGGTCGATGTTGCCGGCGCCTTTGACGAAGTTCCAGCTCTCGCGCCGGATGCGCACGCGCGAGCGCAACGCCGCCCAGGTCATCCCGTAGCAGGGCTCCCAGCCCTCCGCCTTCAGCACCTCCAGGGCCCGATCGAGGGCGGATTCCCACACGGTGATGTCGATATCGCCCATCGTCCGCCGGGCAAAGGACTTGAACTGCAGGCAGTGGGTGAAGCCCTTGGAGACCAGCACCGGCACGCCGGCGGTGTCGAGCGCCCGCAACACGCCATGGGCGGCGGCGGCCAGAATGCTGTTCTGGGTGAAGGTGGCCCGGGCCGTGCCGATCAGCTTCTGCGGCAGCGGCGGCACGGGGCGGATGCGCGCGAGCCGCGCATGCACGGCCGGCAGGATGCGCAGTTCCGCGTGCGGGGCCGCCTCCATGGCGATGGCCGATGACCATTCCTGCCATGCGGCCAAGGCCTTGGCGTCTTCGCCCGCGAGGGCCGCCGTCAGCAGCAGGCGTTCCCTTGCGGAGAGGGGATTCATGACCCGTTCCGTGCCTTGTGATCGCGCAGAATCTGGAACAGATCGCTCATGGCCTTGGGTCTGCCGGTCATGCCCATATTGCTGTCATGGATGCGCCGTTGCAGCACCAGCGCATCGATCGGCGCAAAGCGAATGCCGGCATGGCTGGCCCTGGCGGCCCAGTCGATATTGCTGCCATGCGTGATGTCGGTCCGGAAGGGGCCGATCCTGTCGGCGATCGAATGGTGCAGCAGGCTGGCGGTGATCAGCCGCGCGGGCTGCGGCTCCCCCAGGGGACGCAGCGCGGCGTTGCAATTGACGGCCCGGCCGAAGATCCATTCACCGGCACCGGCATCGGCCGCCGCCCAAAGGGCCCGCATACGGCCTGCCGGCCAGACGTCGTCGCAGTCCACATAGGCGACCCACGTGCCGCGCACCTCGGTGAGCGATTGGTTGAGAGCCTGCGGGTGGCCTTTCGCGCGTTGGCGCAGGATGCGCGGGGCCAAGGCGTGGCGGCGGGCGATCGCGACCGTGTCGTCGGTGGAATCGCCGTCGAGGATCAGGATTTCCATGCCCGGCAGCGCATTCAGCGCGATGCTGTCGAGCGCCTCCTGCAGGTAGCGCGCGCCATTCTCGACGCACATGACCACCGAGATCATCGGAACGTCGCTCATGGTCCCTCTCCGATCGCATCGCGCAGCAGGGCGACCACCCGCGCGAGATCGGGCGCCAGGCGCAGACGATAGACCGGCAGGCGCCGCGCCAGGCGGAGGATATGGCTTGGCGTGCCGGGCGTCCCGCCCATCAGGCCGCCGACCGTGCTCGGCAGCAGCGCATGAATCGCCTCGGCCGGGGTGGCGCGAACCAGGCCGGCCACGCCATCGGCGGCAACCGACGGCAGGATCAGGCAGCGGAGCGGCGCGGAAGCGACCAGTTCCAGTTGGCCCGGCTTGAGGAAGATGACGCCCTTCTCCTCGGCCATGCGGTCCGGATTGACGATCCAACGGCCGAGTTCGGGCAACAGCCGCAGGGTCGATGGCAGGACCTTGGCGGTCCGATAGACCATATGCACCTGGAGGGCTGAGGAATCGACGGCACAATAGTCGTCGCCGACATAGCCGAACCCTGCCAGTGCGGCGGCCAGCGCCGTGGTCGACTTGCCGGATCCGCCGTCGCCGCACAGCAGCGCCGCGCCGCCGCCCCAGGACACCGCCGCGCCGTGCACCATCTGCAGGCCGCGGTCCGCCAGGGCCCAGGAGAGCGGAATGCGGAAGGGCGACGCCTTGGCCCAGGCGGGCAGGGTCGCGATCCGAGGATACCAGATGTAGGCGCGCCGGCCGGCCAGGTCGGCGACGATCAGCGACCGGGTGTGCAGGTCGTAGGCGCAGCGCTGCGTCTCGTCGCTGAACGATGCCACGATGCCGAGCGGCTCATGGGCCGTGTCGTCCCAGGGACGCGGCGGCGGCAGGCGTCCGGATTCGGTCCCGTCCCAGGCGGCGAGCCGCCAATGCGGTGCATCGGTTGCAGTCTCCGGCAGGGCTTCGATCAACGGCCCGGCGTCGCGCGCCGCGACGGTCAGACGGATGCCGGCGGGGCCGATGCCGAAATCGTGCCGCATGCATGGACCGGCCGCCAGGGCATCGGCCTGCGCCCCGGTCGCGGCCAGGAATGCCGCCGGGGCGGTCACGTTCGGTGCTCGGGCGGTGCAAAGGGCCAGCCGGCCTCGCCGACCTCATGGACCGGGTCGAGCTGGATGAGATCCCACATGTCGGTATATTCCGCGAAGCTTGGCGCCTGCCATTCGGTGCGAGGAAGATCGGGCAGGTTCCAGCCCTCCGGCGCCTCGCGATCCGGCGCCTCCCGGATCAGGTCCTTGGCGCGCAGGTGGCCGATGCTGTCGCGAATGCCGGGCAGGATCGCTTCGGTGCTCTGACCGTAGGTGTCGGCGAGATGCGCGGCGGCATCTTCGGCGCGGGCACCCTGGGCGAGCAGGCTCCACAGATCAGCGAAGCTGCCCGAACCGGAATAATAGGCGCCCGACACGACATTGATGATCAGGACTTCCTCGTTCAGCCTCTCATGCGTGACGCGCTGGGCGTCGATATCATAGCGCACGCCGCTTCTCCCCCAGATGATCCGCATAGAACCGGACATAGCCCTCGACGCATGCGTCGTGGCCGAACACGGTGACGATCCGTTCGCGTGCCTTGGTGCCGAGGTCCCGCCAATGGCCTTCGCTGCGGAACAGGCGCAGCAGGGCATCGGCCAGTGCATCGGCATCCTCGCGCGGCACGACAAGGCCGCTCCGGCCATCGATCACGACTTCGGACAGGCCACCGGTATCGGCCACGATCGCCGGCACGCCCATGCGGCCGGCCTCCGCGACGACCAGGCCGAACCCCTCGCGCAGGCGGGACGGGGCGATCAGCGCATGGGCGCGTGCCATCTCCCTCGCGACCAGCGACGGGGCCAATTCGCCCAGAAAGTCGACCCGGTCGGCGATGCCGAGCCGAGCGGCCAGGGCGCGAAAATTGAGCTCCTGCTCGCCGCGCCCGATGATTGCCAATCGGCCGTCGAAGCCGCGTGCGACCGCGATCGCCAGCGCCGTGATGGCGAGATCGTAGCCCTTCTCCAGCTGCAGGCGGCCGACGCAGAGCAGCCGCGCCGTCTCGCCCTGCCGCCACGGTGCGCATCTGAGATCGGTGTCCGGAATGCCGTTGTAGATCAACTGCCGCGCAGACCCGGTCGGCAGGAAGGGAGCGGCGGAATCGAGGCAGGCCTGCGAGACGCCGCTGACCGCCCGGGCGCGGCCGAGCAGACCGCGAACGACCTGTAGCTGATCCTCCGTCTCAAGAGCCCCATGAAGTGAAACGAGATAGGGCAGCGCGCTTCCCTGGGAGAGAAGTCGCTCGACATAATAGGCGGCCGCCTGGGCCACCGAATGCAGGTGCAGGGCGTCCGGTCTCTCCTCGGCGACGATGGCGCGCAACTGCTGCATCACCCGGAGCGGTTCGAGCGCGTTGCGTGACCGGACGGCGCCGGACAGCGGCAGCCGGTAGACGCGCGTCCCGTCCATCTCCTCGCGTGAGGCTAGACCCTCGGCGCATTCGGTCACCACGGCAATCTCGATTCCGCGCTGCCGGAGTGCCGGCAAGAGCGTCCGAAGCAGGATCTCGATCCCCCCGAGAAAGGGCAGGTAGAGCGGCGAAAAGGCCAGGATCCTGAGTCGTGGCGAAGCGATGGTCATACGACGGAGATTCCCAGCGTCATGGTTGTTTGATGACGCAAACCTCACCCATGCGCAAGGGAAGCCCTCGAGCCAAACCGGGCGCGAACCATGGTGCAATACGCCTGAGCGCCGGCACGCGGTTGGGAATACTGCCGCCGGGCCGCCACCCCTCCGCGGCACCGATCGCGGCGGCGGACCTCGTCCGCGACGGCCGATCCGATCCGGTTTGCGCCGAGCGGTCCGGATCGCCGGGCACGGCGATCATGGTTCCGAAACGGGAGGTCCGGATCGCCTCTCCTGCCGGCTTGCGGAGAAGCTCCGATTGGCCGGACCCGTTACTTGACAGCTCCCGGCTCTCTGATCAGCATTGGGTTACACCGTTACCATAACGACGTTAGCTTCTTGCGGCGAGCCATCGATGCGCAGGAGGCAGGGGAGGCCAGAGGCATGCGCATTGCCCGAATTCAGCAGGACGGCACCAACCGGCTGGCGATCGACGCCGGTAGCGGGCTGAGGCTCGTCATCGATACCGATCTGCCGGACGATCCGCTGGCGATCCTGGCCGATCCGGCCCTCACGGCCCGCGCCGTCGCGGCCGCGACCGGCCCGGCGATCGACGAAGCCGCCGCAGCCTTCCGCCTGCCGCTCGCCGTGCCCGGCCGGATCTTCTGCGTCGGCCTCAACTATGCCGACCACGCCAAGGAAAGCCCCTACGAGAAGCCCAACTACCCGGTCTATTTCCTGCGCGTCGACACCGGCCTGATCCCGCACGGCGCGCCGATCGTCCGTCCGCTGGTCTCGACCCATCTCGACTTTGAGGGCGAAATCGCGGCCGTCATCGGCACCGGCGGGCGCAACATCCCGATGGAGACCGCGCTCGACCACGTCGCGGCCTACACGATCTTCAACGACGGCTCGATCCGCGACTACCAGTTCAAGGGGCCGCAATGGACCCTGGGCAAGAATTTCGACGAGACCGGCCCGCTCGGCCCCTGGCTGGTGCCCGCCGCCGACCTGCCGCCCGGCATCAAGGGCCTGCGCCTGCAGACCCGGCTCAACGGCCAGGTCGTGCAGGAGGCCAACACCGACGATCTGCTCTTCCCTGTGCCCGAGGTGATCGCGCGCCTCAGCGAGGCGGTGACGCTGAAGCCCGGCGACGTGATCGCCACCGGCACGCCGGCCGGCGTCGGCTTCGCCCGCAAGCCGCCGCTGTTCATGAAGCATGGCGACGTGGTCGAGATCGAGGTCGAGGGCATCGGCATCCTGCGCAATCCCGTCCGCGACGAGGTGCGCTGATGGCCGCCGCCAGCACCGCCGCGACGCTCCGGATCGCCGCCGATGTCGGCGGCACCTTCACGGACGTGGCCATCTTCGACGAACAGACCCGCCGCATCCGCCTGGGCAAGACGCTGTCGACCCCGGCGCGTCTGATCGACGGCATGGCGCATGGCGTGACCAAGGCCGAGGGCTCCTTCGCGGATGCGCATCTCTTCCTGCACGGCACCACGGTGGCGATCAATGCCCTTTTGGAGCGCAAGGGCGCCCGCACGGCGCTGATCACCACCAAGGGCTTCCGCGACATCTACGAAATCGGCCGGATCAACCGGCCGGAGGCCTACAATCTCTTCTTTCGCAAGCACCAGCCGCTGGTCGAGCGCGCGCTGCGCATCGAGATCGACGAGCGCATGACGGCGGAGGGCGATGTGCTGCGGCCCCTCGTCGATGCCGAGATCGAGGCAGCGGCCGATCGCCTCGCGGCCGAGGGCGTCGAGGCGGTGGCGGTGCTGTTCCTGCATTCCTATCGCAACCCGGCTCACGAGGAGCGCGCGCAGGCGATCCTGCGTCGCCGCCTGCCGGGCGTCTTCGTCACCGCATCGCATGAACTCTCGAAGGAATATCGCGAGTTCGAACGCACCTCGACGGTCGCCGCCAACGCCTATGTGGGGCCGCGCGTCCAGCACTATCTGGCTGAATCCAATGCCTTTTTGGCCGAGGCCGGCTTTCCGGGCACCTTCCTGATCGTGCAGTCGACCGGCGGGCTCTATGATGCCGCGCAGGCGAGCCGCGAATGCATCCGGATGCTCGAATCCGGTCCCGCCGCCGGCGTCATCGGCACCCGCCGGCTGTGCGCCGCCATGGGGCTCGACAACGCCATCGCGTTCGACATGGGCGGCACGACCGCGAAGGCCGGCGTGATCGTCGACGGGGTCGAGCTGACCTCCAGCAACGTCCTGATCGGCGGCTACGCCGAGGGTCTGCCGATCCAGATCCCGATGATCGACATCGAGGAGGTCGGGACCGGCGGCGGCAGCATCGCCCGTGTCGTGGCCGGCCATGCGCTGCGCGTCGGGCCGGAAAGCGCCGGCGCCCAGCCCGGCCCGGTCTCCTACGGCAATGGCGGCACGCTGCCGACCGTGACCGACGCCAATGTGGTGCTCGGCCGGCTGGCGCCCGATCTCTTCCTCGGCGGCGAGATGCCGCTCGACCGCGACGGCGCGGCGGCGGCGATCGCCGAGCATGTCGCCGGCCCGCTCGGCATCGACACGATCCAGGCCGCCGACGGCATCATCCGCATCGCGGTCAGCCAGATGGCCAATGTGGTCAAGCGCGTCACCACCGCGCGCGGCCTCGACGTGCGCGATTTCGCCATGGTCGCCTATGGCGGCGCCGGCCCGCTCCACGCCACCCTGGTGGCGCGCGAACTGCAGATCGGCCGGGTCGTCATCCCGAACGCGCCGGGCCATTTCTCGGCCTACGGCATGCTGGTCTCCAATCTCCGCCGCGATTTCGTCCAGACCCTGTTCGCCCGGCTCGACCAGGCGCCCTTCGACGTGTTCGACACCATTTTCGCCGACATGCGCGGGCGCGGCGAGGCCGAGATCCGGGCGGCGGCGGGCGGGCCGGTCGCGGTCGACTTCGTCCAGTCCGCCGACATGCGCTATGTCGGCCAGGAGCACGCGGTGGAGGTGACGATCGCGCGCGACCTCTTCGACCGCCGCGACATCGCCGGCATCAAGCGGCGCTTCGACGAGGTTCACCAGCAGCGCTACGGCTACGCCTCGCCGGACGAGCGGGCCGAGATCGTCAGCCTGCGGGTCTCGGTCGTCGGCGAGATCGACAAGCCGAACCTCGCCCCGATCGACCGGGCTGGCGATCCCTCGCCGGAGGTGGCGCTGATCGATCGGCGTCCGGTCGAATTCGGCGTGCTCGGCGGGCGCATCCTGACGCCGATCTACCACCGCGACCGCCTGACCGCCGGCCATGTCGTCGACGGCCCCGCGCTGATCCAGGAATATGCCTCGACCACCGTCGTCGCCCCCGGCGACCGGGTCACGGTCGATGCCCTCGGCAACCTGCAGATCGAAGTCGAGACCAAATCATGACCCAGGCCACCGCCGCCGACCCGATCGTCACGGAGATCATCCGGAACGGATTCATCGCCACCACGGAGGAGATGAAGACCAACCTGATGCGCACCGCCTACAATATGATCATCTACGAGGCGCTCGACTTCACCGTCGGGCTGTTCGATCCGGACGGCAACACCATCTCGATCGGCATCGGCCTGCCGATGTTCATCCGCGGCATGAGCGAGACCATCAAGGCCAAGATCCGGCATTTCGGCAAGGATGGCCTGGAACCGGGCGACGTGCTCCTGACCAACGACGCCTACACGACCGGCAGCCATCTCAACCACATGACCTTCTCGGTGCCGATCTTCGCCGACGGCGAGCTGATCGGCTTCGCGGCCTGCATGGCGCATTGGCAGGATATCGGCGGCACGCTCGACGGCATGACGCGCGACATCTATTCCGAAGGCCTGCAGATGCCGATCGTCAAGGCTTGGCGGCGCGGCGTGCCGAACGAGGAGATCCTCTCGATCATCCGCATGAACGTGCGCATGCCCGAGCGCGCCATGGGCGACCTGAAGGCGCAGGTGGCCGCGGTCCGCACCGGCGAGAAGCGCTTTCTCGAACTCGTCCGCAAATACGGCAAGGCGACCGTCGCCGACGCGATCTCCTCGATCTTCGACCAGTCCGATGCGCTCGCCCGGGCGAGCGTCGCGCGCATCCCAGACGGCACCTATGAGGCCGAATCCTTCATGGACGACGACGGCGTCGAACTCGGTGAGCGCATCCCGATCCGCGTCAGCGTGACGGTGGCGGGCGACCGGATGACCGTCGACCTGACCAACGTCTCCGACCAGGTCAAGGGCTTCTACAATTCCGGCGAAACCGCCGGCCGCTCGGCCGCACAGGTCGCCTTCAAGTGCATCACCTCGGGCCTGGACCTGCCGATCAACGACGGGACTTTCCGCTCGCTGGAGGTGATCCTGCCGTCCGGCAAGGTGGTCAGCGCCGAGCGGCCCGCGCCGATGCGCTGGTGGATGACCTATCCGATGACCATCGTCGACACGATCTTCAAGGCGCTCGCGCCGGCCGTGCCGACCCGCGTCATCGCCGGCCATCACGCCGATCTGGTCATCGCCATGATCAACGGGCGCCACCCGCGCGACAACGGCTTCTACGTCTATCTCGGCGGGCTGATCGGCGGCGGCTGGGGCGCCAAGTTCAACGAGGACGGCATGAGCGCCACCGTCGCCATCAACGACGGCGACACCCATAACGGACCGAGCGAGCAGGTCGAGGCGAAGTATCCGCTGATCGTCGAGCGTTATGCGCTGCGCCAGGATTCCGGCGGCGCCGGCAAGCAGCGCGGCGGGCTCGGCACCGAGCAGGTCGTGCGCGCGCTCGGCGACATCATGTTCAACGCCCAGATCGACCGCGTCGATTGCCGGCCCTGGGGCCTCTTCGGCGGCCTGTCCGGCTACGGCAACGAAGTCGGGCTCGAACGCGACGGCGAGCCGGTTCGCTATCCGACCGGCAAGGTGCTGGCCCAGCATCTCAAGAAGGGCGATGTCTACACGCTGCGCTCCGGCGGCGGCGGCGGCTACGGCAACCCGCTCGACCGCAAGCTCGACGATGTCGAGCGCGACGTGGCGCAGGGCTATGTCGGGGCCGAGGCGGCGCGCGAACTCTACGGCGCGGTGCTCGATCCGGCGACCGGCCGAGCCGACCGCGTCGCCAGCGCGGAGCTCCGGGCGCGGATGCGCCGGGCCGGGCTGCCGCACGACAAGCCCTTCGCCCGGGACGACGACGGTCCCTGCGGCTGCGCGCGCTGCCTGGTCTGGCCGAGCCCGGACCGGACCGCCGAGGCGGTCAACCATGCGGTCGCGGCGGCCGGCCTCGGCGGTTTCCGCTGCTGTTGAGGCGGCTTCCGGCTTTGGCCGGAGACCGCGCCGTTGCCCGCCAGCACGGGGAGGCGGCAGGATGCGACGCCCTGCCGTCTGACGAAGAGAGGACCGCCATGCCGACCGCCAGCCCATTCCGAACCGGTCAGAGCGAGAAGGTGTCCGAGGACATCATCGTCTCGGTCGAGCGCGCCTTCCGCATCGTCGAGATCATGGCGGATTCGACCGTCGGGCTCGGCATCTCGGAGGTCGCCCGCCAGCTCGGCGTCAACAAGGCGATCGCCGTCAAACTCCTCGACACGCTGTCGCATCTGGAGCTGGTCTGGCGCGACGAGGTCAGCCAGACCTACCAGCTGACCTACCGGATCAGCAATCTCGGCCTGCGCCAGCTGCAGAAGAGCCGCCTGCTCGACCAGTCGGCGGTGCCGCTGAAGCAGCTCGCCGAGCATTCGGGCGAATTGGTGCGGCTCGCCATCGTCGAGACCACCGAGCGGCTGACCTGGATCTATGCCGTCGCCGGTCAGACGCGCTCGGTGCGCATCGACCCGAACTATTCGCTCGAGATCGTCCTCAACGCCCATGCGATCGGCAAGGCCTGGCTGTCGACCATGCCGTTCGAGCGCGCCTGGGGGCTGATGGAACGGCAGGGCCTCACCCGGCTGACGCCCAACACCAAGATCACCCGCACTGACCTCAAGGCCGATCTCGACCTGTCGCGGACGCGCGGCTTCGCCACCGCCTACGAGGAGCAGGAGCTCGGCGTCGGCGCCATCGCGGCCCCGATCGTCATCCCGTCGCTCGACGGCTCGCCGGAATGCGTCGGCGCCGTCAGCCTCGCCGCGCCGACCAACCGCATGACGCGCGAGGCGCTCGAAGCCTTCGCGCCGGTGCTGATCGAGACCACCGAGAAGCTCGGACGCATCTGGCCGCTCGAGCGCCGCAGCCTGCGCCCGGCCTGGCGCAAGATCTGAAACGACAAGAAAAGGGGGAGACAGGATGGCAAGGCGTCACGACTACCGACCGCACGGGGTGATCCCCGCGGTTCTGCTGCCCTTCCACGACGATCTCTCGATCGACGAGGCGAGCTTCCGGTCGCATCTGGCCGATGTGGCGGCGACGCCCGGTCTCTCGGCGCTCACCATCAACGCGCATTCGACCGAGGTCGCCTCGTGCAGCTTCGACGAACAGCGGCGGGTGCTCGATGTCGCGCTCGACGCGGTCGGTGACCGCATGCCGCTGGTCAACGGCATCTGGGCCGACGGCAGCCTGCAGGCCGCCGAGATCGCCCGCATGGCGACGGCCGGCGGGGCCTCGGCGCTGCTGGTCTTCCCGCCCGCGCCCTTCACGCTCGGCCAGTCGGCCGACATGGTCGTCGAGCATTTCAAGCGCATCGCCGATGCCAGCGATCTGCCGATCATCGCCTTCCAGTATCCGCTCGCCACCGGGCAGGGCTATCCGCGCGACACGCTAACGCGCCTCATCGCCGAGGTGCCGAGCGTGGCGGCGATCAAGGACTGGTGCGCCAATGTCCAGCAGCACGAGATGCATGTGCGCCTGCTGCAGTCGGCAGCGCGCCCGGTCAACGTACTGACGACCCATTCGGCCTGGCTCCTGAGCTCGCTCGTGCTCGGCTGCAACGGCCTCCTGTCGGGCAGCGGCAGCGTCATTCCCGACCTCCAGGCGCAGCTCTTCGAGGCCGTCCGGGCGAACGATCTCGCCCGCGCCCGCGCCCTCAACGACCGCATCCATCCGCTCGCCAGCGTGTTCTACGCCGAGCCCTGGGTCGACATGCACAACCGCATGAAGGAGGCCCTCGTGCTGCTCGGCCGCCTGCCGCGCGCCGCGGTGCGGCCGCCGCTCGTCAAGATCGGCGCGGCGGAAATCGACCGGATCCGGGCCGCGCTCGTCCGGGCGGGCCTGCTCGATGGAACGACCGGAAGACCGGTCGGCTAGCCGGGAAATCCGGCCCAAGACCTGAAAACCAAGAAAATGAAGTCCGAAAATCGGCTCAACGGGAGGAAATCACCATGCACAGGACAATTGCCGCCGCCGGCCTCGGTCTGGCGCTGATCGCTTCGCAGTCCGCGCAATCCGCAGCTCAGGAGGCCGTCAAGATCGGCTTCGTGACCGAATTGACTGGCCCCTGGTCGTTCTTCGGCACCGCCTGCGTGGCGGGGCTGAAATTCGCCGAGGCGACCCTCAATCCGCCCGGCAAGCGCAAGATCGAATTCATCCAGATCGACAACCAGACCCAGCCGACCCAGGCGGTCGCGGCGGCGCGCAATCTCGACATCCAGAGCAAGGTGATCGCGCTCAGCGGCCCGACCAGTTCGGATACGGCGCTGGCCATCTACGGTTATGCCGAGCAGAACAAGGTGCCGTTCCTCGTCCCGGTCGCCGCCTTCCCGCAGCTGACCAAGCCCGGCACGCGCTATTCCTTCCGCATCGAGCCCAATGCCGCCGGCTGGGGCTATGCCATCGCCGAATTCGTCGCCCAGCAGAAGCCGGGCGCCAAGATCGCGCTGATGCATTCCGACTTCGCCCTGATGCGCGCCATCTCGGCCGGCCTCAAGTACCAGGCCGCCAAGAAGGGGCTGAAGATCGAGCCCGAGATCGTGTTCCCGCAGGGCTCCAACGACGCCACCGTCCAGGCCGCCCAGGTGCTGGCCGCCAATCCCGACTATGTTGTCGTCGTCGGTGCCGGCGGCTTCGACAACACGATCACCAACCAGCTGCTCGATGTCGGCATCAAGCCGGAGAAGATCATCCACCCCTACGGCATGGCGACCCAGGTCAAGGGTTGGGGCAAGCGCAGCGTCGGCTCGCTCTATGGCACCTTCTTCGATGCCAATCTCGATACCGTGACCGCCGAGGGCCGCAAGTTCATCGACGACTTCAAGGCCCAGAACAAGCGCCTGCCGTCCTATGTCGAGAACTACTGCTACGTCACCTCGCAGATCATCCGCGAGGTGATCGATGCCGACCCGAAGGCCGGCGACGATCGCGAGGTCTTCCGCAACACGCTCTCCGCGCTGAAGAGCAAGGAAGTCACCTCCGGCATCCCGATCGAGTTCGACAAGAACGGCGCCCGCAAGGAATACATCTACTTCATGCAGATCCAGGATGTGGGCGAGGTCGAGTACAAGTCGAAGCCGGTCTTCACCACCACTTGGGACCCGGAGATCATCCCGGTCTACGATCTGGTCAAGTGACCCGCAAAGGGATCATCCGATCCGTAAGGGATCGGATGATCCCCCGCATGATTTTGTTTGCGCAAGCTTTTTCCGATCGGAGCGGGCCGGCCGCGGCGGCGCGGCGGATCGGCCGGCGCAACAAGCTCCGTCTTCATCGCGGCGGGTCCTTGGGCCCGGTCGCGGGGCTCCGAGCCCCGCCGCCGGGCCGGACCGGGGGTGTCCATGCCGACCGAACTCGTCCTCATCTCCACGCTCTTCACCGGCCTGATGCTCGGCGTCATCTTCTCGCTTGTGGCGGCGGGGGTGACGATCATCTACGGCAGCATCTGGATGCCGAACGCCGCCAACGGCCAGTTCTTCCTGCTGGCCGCGCTCGCCCTCTGGTCGGCCGCGGTTTCCTGGGGGCTGCATCCGGTCGTCGCCGCGCTCCTGGTCATCGGCGCCAGCGTGCCGGCCTCGCTGCTGCTGGAACAGGTTCTGATCCGCCGCTTCTACGACGTGCCGAACCGCAACGTCTCCTATTTCGTGCTCAGCCTCGGCATCACGCAGATCCTGGCCGGCCTGTTCTCGGTCACCTACGGGGTCTGGAGCGACCAGTTCCAGATCCCGCCGCTGATGGCCGGCATCACCTTCCTGGGGCCCTTCCCGGTCTCGAACAGCCGCCTGGCGGCCCTCGTCACCGGCGTGGCGCTGTTGGCGGCCCTGTTCGCGCTGCTGCGCTATCACAAATACGGCCGCGCCATCCGGGCGGTGTTCCAGAACCGCGACGCCGCCTCGCTGCGCGGCGTCAACGTCCGGGCGATCTACCGGCTCTCCTTCGTGCTCGGCAACCTGGTCGTGGCGGCCGGCGGCGTGCTCTACGCCTTCGCCTATTCGTTCGACCTCTCCGTCTCCTGGTCGATGTCGATCACCGCCTTTGCGATCATGATCATCGGCGGGCCGGGCTCGGTCGTCGGGGCGGTGGCGGTCGGCATGGTGTTCGGCTTCACCCAGGCGATCGTCAGCGCCTTCGCCAGCCCGACGGTTGCCACCTTCTCGTATCTCGGCGCGATGCTGCTGATCCTGCTCATGAAACCCTCGGGGCTCTTCGCACGATGACCGACGCCCTCCGCAAACACGGCCGCGGCCTCGTGGTCTTCGCTGCCGCCGCCTATGCGCTGCCGCTGCTGCTGGCCGGCAACCGCTACTTCGCCTTCATCGGCGGGATCGCGCTCCTGCATGTCGTGTGGACCGCCGGCATGAGCCTGCTCTACGGTTATGCCGGCCTGATGCCGCTGATGTTCGCCGGCATTGCGGGCATCAGCGCCTATGCGGCGGTCGGCCTGATGGCGGCGGGCTTCTCGTTCTGGACGGCGCTGCCGATCGCCGCGCTGTTCGCCGCCCTGGTCGGCGTCGGGCTCGGCCTGCCGGCGCTGCGGCTGAAGGGCTTCTACTTCACGCTCTGCTCGCTGGTGATCCAGACCGTGATCACGCTGGCCTTCGTCTATTTCGTCAACCTGACCAACGGCGACACCGGCATCTCGCAGATCGCGCCGCCGGCCTGGTTCGGCGGGCCGCTGCAGGGGGTCGGCTTCGATCTCGTCCTGGCGACGCTGGCGGTCGGCGCCATGGTGGCGCTGGTGCTGATCGTCGAGGCGCCCTTCGGCCGCCGGCTGGTGGCGGTGCGAGAGGACGACGAACTGGCCGAAATGCTCGGCATCGACGTGGTCCGCCAGAAGCTCGCCGCCTTCTTCGTCGGCTCGCTCTTTGCCGCCGTCGGGGGCGCCTTCTACGCGCCCTATGTCGGCTTCGTATCGCCGCGCAGCTTCGACGTGCTGCTCAGCCTCAACATCTGGCTGATGGTCGCCTTCGGCGGCCGCGGCACGATCTGGGGCGCGGTCGTCGGCACGGTGCTGCTGGCGCCGCTGCCCTTCCTGCTGCAGGACTATTACAAGGTGAAGGACGTGATCTACGGCCTGCTCATCATCGGCGTGATCGTGCTGCTGCCGGGCGGCATCCTGGGCGGCCTCGGCGGCCGCGCCGCCGCCGGCACGAAGTCCCCGGGCCTCAGACGCAAGGAGGCCGCATGACCGGCCGCGTTCCCCTGTTCGAAGCCGAAGACATCGTCATGCGCTTCGGCGGCGTGGTCGCCCTGCGCAAGGTCAGCGTCACCCAGTTCGAGGGCGAGACGCTGGGCATGATCGGGCCGAACGGCTCCGGCAAGACGACCTTCGTCAACGTCGTTACCGGCCATCTGGCGCCGCAGGAAGGCCGGGTCCGCGTTGCCGGCGCCGAGGTCACGAGGTTCCGCCCGCACCGGATGGCCGCCGCCGGCATCACCCGCACCTATCAGGCGGTGCGGGTGTTTCGCGAGCTGACCGTCGCCGACAACATCGCCACCGCCACCGTCGACGCGCCGAACCGGATGGATGCGGACGAGATCGCCGCGACGCTCGACTGGCTGCAACTCGGGCACCGCCTGAACGTGGCGGCCGGGTCGCTGACGCTGTTCGAGCAGCGGCGGCTGGAGATCCTGATGCGGCTCGTCCAGCGAGCCCGTCTGATCATGCTCGACGAGCCGGTCGGCGGGCTTTCCGCCACCGAGGTCCGGGCGATGCTGCAGGTGCTCGGCGACCTGCGCCGGCGCACCGGCCTGTTCGTCATCGAGCATGCCATGAAGGTGATCCGCGAACTCGCCGACAGCGTCGTCGTCATGCTGGCGGGCGAGAAGCTGATGCAGGGGACGCCGGCCGAAATCCTCGCCGACAAGCGTGTCGTCGATCAATATTTGGGGCGGGCGCATGCTTGAGATCAGCAGCTTGACCATTCGCTACGGCGCCTTCCTGGCGGTCGACGGCCTCGACATCGTCATCGGCAAGGGGGAGATCGTCGGCCTGATCGGTCCCAACGGGGCCGGCAAGACCTCGACCGTCAAGGCGCTCGGCGGCCTCATCAGGCCCGCCGCCGGGCGCATCGCCTTTCGCGGCCGCGATCTCGCCGCCGTGCCGGCGCATGAGCGCATCACCCTCGGCCTGTCGATCGTGCCCGAGGGAAGGGGAATCTTCGCGCGCATGTCGGTGGAGGAAAACCTCCTGATGGGCGCCTATGCGTTCGACGGCGCCAACAAGGCGGCCCGGATGCGCCGGGTCTACGACCTGTTCCCGATCCTGGCCGAGCGCCGCTGGCAGGCGGCCGGCACCATGTCGGGCGGCCAGCAGCAGATGCTCGCCGTCTCCATGGGGCTGATGGCCGAGCCCGAGATGATCGTCCTTGACGAACCCTCGCTCGGCCTCGCGCCGATCGTCATCGAGGAGATCGGCAAGGCGCTGATCCGCCTGCGCGAGGCCGGCGTCACCGTGTTCCTGGTCGAGCAGAACGCCACCCTGACCGCCGACGTGTCCGACCGCATCTATGTGATGAGCAACGGCACCGTGCTGCACCACGGCACCGCCGAAGAGATCACCCGCAACGAGGACATGCTCGGCGCCCTGCTCTGAAGGCCGCGGGGGTCGCAGATGGCCGCGGCGAGGTGGAATGCGATCGCGGCACGGGTCGCCCAAGGAAGTGGCGGACTGCCGAAGGATCGTTCGCTCTGTGCGCCGCCGGTCTTGGCAAGCCGAGCGGTTGCGGCCCCGCGCGCCGCGGCTCCGGCCGCCCTCCGATGGCACGATGCATGCTTGTTGCATGGCATGCAAGTCGGAGGGAGAGCATGACCTACCGGATCGCCGTGGACATTGGCGGCACGTTCTCGGACGTGGCGCTCGAGCGCGAGGACGGGTCGATCGCGATCCACAAGGCGCCCTCGACGCCGGACGATCCCGTCGCGGGCGTCCTCGCCGCGCTCGATGCGGCCGCGGCCGCGGACGGCACCAGCCGCCGGGCCATCCTCGCCGCCGCGGAGGTCTTCATCTACACCAGCACCAAGGCGATCAACGCCATCGTGACGGGCAGCGGCGCGCGGACCGCCTTCGTGACCACGGCCGGCCATCCCGACATCCTGCTCCTGCGCGAAGGCGGCCGGACCGAGCCCTTCGACTACACCGTGCCGTTCCCGGCCCCGCTGGTCCCGCGACGCCTGACCTTCCAGGTCGCGGAGCGGATCGATGCCGCCGGCCGCATCCTGGCGCCGCTCGATCCCGTCGGACTGGAGCGGCTGGCGGAGGCGGTGGTGCGCGAGCGCATCGAGGCGGTCGCGGTCTGCCTGCTCTGGTCGATCGTCAATCCGGCGCACGAACTGGCGGTCGGCCGCTTCCTGGCCGAACGCTTCCCGGACCTGCCCGTCACGCTCTCGCACCAGCTCAATCCGTGTCTGCGCGAATACCGGCGGGCCTCCTCGGCCTGCCTCGACGCGGTGCTGAAGCCGTTGATGACGGCGCATCTCGCCGCGTTCGAAACGCGTCTGCGGCAGGAAGGCTTCACCGGGACCGCGCTGGCCGTCACCTCCCAGGGCGGTGTCGTCCCGATCGCCGCGATGGCGCGGGCGCCGATCCATGCGCTGAATTCCGGCCCCGCCATGGCGCCCGTCGCGGGCCGTGCCTTCGCCGAGGCCGATGCCGGCAGCGCCACCGCGGTCGTGATCGACACCGGCGGCACCACCTTCGACGTCAGCCTGGTCGCCGACGGCCGGTTGCCGGCGACCCAGGAACTCTGGATCGGCGGGCGCTATCGCGGCCACATCACCGGATTTCCCTCGGTCGACGTGTCGAGCGTCGGTGCCGGCGGCGGCTCGATCGCCGGGGTCGACGAGGGTGGATTGCTGCAGGTCGGCCCGGCCAGCGCCGGCGCCGTGCCGGGTCCGGCCTGCTACGGCCGGGGCGGCACGGCCGCGACGGTGACCGATGCCGCGCTGGTCCTCGGTTATCTCGATCCGGCCGGGTTCCTGGGCGGGCGCATGCCGCTCGACGCCGCGCTCGCACGCGCCGCGATCGAACCCTTGGCGGCCGCGCTCGACATCGGGATCGAGGACGCGGCCGCGGCAATCCTGGAGGTCGCCGGCGAGCAGATGGTCCAGGCGATCGAGGAGGTCACCATCCGGCGCGGCGTCGATCCGGCGCGCGCCGTCCTGGTCGCCGGCGGCGGCGCGGCCGGCCTCGGTGCGATCGAACTGGGGCGGCGGCTCGGCTGCCGGGCGGTGCTGTTTCCCGCCATGGCGCCGGCCATGAGCGCGGTCGGCGCCCTCCTGTCCGACATGCTGCGGGAGGTCCGGGTCACGCGCTTCGCGCGGCTCGACAGCCTCTCCGGCGCGGATCTCGCGCAGATCGGCGAAGACCTGTCGGCGCGGCTCGCCGCCGAGACGGCGGGCGACGGCGCCGAACCGAGGCTCGAATATTTCCTGGAGGGTCGCTACGAACGGCAGATCTGGGAGATCGAGATCCCACTCGGCGCCGGCATGCCCGGGCCCGGCGACCTGGCGGCCATCCGCGCCGCCTTCGACGCGACGCATGCCCGGCTCTACGGCATCGGCGACCCGCGCTCGGCCGTCGAGGTGGTCTCCTGGGGGCTCCGGGCACGCACGGTGCAGCGTGCCGGGCGGGACCTGCCGCGGGCCGAAGCCGAGCCGCCGCGCCCCGGATCCCGCCGCCGCCGCGCGGTTTTCGCAGGGATCGGGGCGATCGCCGTCCCGGTGCTGACGCCGGCCGATATCGGCCATGCGGTGCCAGGGCCGCTGATCGTGGAATCCGCCTACACCACCATCGTGGTCCCGCCCGGCGCCGAGATCGGCGTCACGGCGCACGGGCTGATGGCGACCATCCGCCAAGCGAGCGGCGAAATCGGACCCCGGGAGGCCGCAGCATGACCACCACGCCGCTCGTCCGCCGCCATCATCGCGACCCGGTCGCGCTCGCCATCCTGAAGAACCGCTTCGAGGCGATCGCCCGCAAGATGGCGCATACGCTCCTGAAGACCGGGCGGTCCGGCGTGCTCAACACGGCGCGCGACTTCTCCTGCGGGATCCTCACCGCCGACGGCGAACTGGTCACCGGCGCGGAGTGCTATCCGATCCACGTCCTGCGCGGACCGGACCTGATGCACGCCACCATGAAGGCGTTCCATCCGGATCTGCGCCCCGGCGATGCCGTGCTGCACAATTCGCCCTATCACGGCAACACCCATGCGGCCGACCACGCCATCATGATCCCGGTCTTCGACGACCGGGGCCGGCATCGGTTCACCACGCTCGTCAAGGCCCACCAGGCCGATTGCGGCAACTCGATCCCGACCACCTATGTCGGCACCGCGCGCGACGTCTACGAAGAGGGCGCCGTGATCTTCCCGGCGGTGCTGGTGCAGCGCGACTACCGGGACATCGACGACATCATCCGGATGTGCGAGATGCGCATCCGCGTGCCCGAGCAGTGGCGCGGCGACTATCTCGCGGCGCTGGGCGCCGCACGGATCGGCGAGCAGGAGCTTCTGGACCTCGGTGCCGAGCGCGGCTGGGATGCGCTGGAGGACCACACCCGGGCCTGGTTCGACTATTCGGAACGCCGGATGGTCTCGGCACTCGGCCGCCTGGCGTCCGGGCGCGCGGTCGCGGCAGGCACCCACGACGCTATTCCGGGGACGCCGCCCGGCGGCATCCGGGTGCAGGCCGACGTCACCATCGACGCCGGGGCAGGGCGCGTGACGATCGACCTGACCGACAATCCGGACCGCATGCCGAACGGCCTGAACCTGTCGCAGGGCTGCGCGCTGTCGGCCGCGATCGTCGGCATCTTCAACTGCATCGACCATACCGTGCCGCCCAATGCCGGCAGTCTGCGCCGCATCGAGGTGAAGCTGCGCGAGAACTGCTGCGTCGGCATCCCGCGCCACCCGACCAGCGTCTCGGTGGCGACGACCAACCTCTCGGACCGGCTGAGCTGCGCGGTCCAGCGCGCCGTGGCCGAGATCGATCCGCGCTTCGGCATGGCCGATGGCGGGCCCCCGTTCCCGCCCGTGGCCGGCGTGCTGTCGGGCTTCGAACCGGATACCGGCGCGCCCTACTGCAACGGCATCCTGTTCGCCGGCAGCGGCGGCCCCGGCAACCCGTATACCGACGGCTGGGTGACGCTTCTGTCCATGGGCAATGCCGGCATGCCGCAGATGCATTCGATCGAGGTCGCCGAAATCCAGCACCCCATCGTGATCCACGATCGCGCCATCGTGCCGGATACCGGCGGCGACGGACGGCGCCGGGGCGCGCCGGGCACGCTGACACGCTTCGGTCCGACCGCGGCCCCCGTCGAGGTCGGTTATGTCAGCGACGGCACGGTGCATCCGGCCGAGGGCGTCGGCGGCGGACTGCCGGGCGGGCCGTCGCGCCAGTGGCGGGTGAGGGCGGACGGGAGCGAGGAAATCCTGCCGACCTACGGACAGGTGGTGCTGCAGCCGGGCGAGAGCCTGATCTCGATTACGGCGGCGGGCGGCGGCTGCGGCGACCCGCTCGAGCGCGAGGTCGAGCGGGTGGCGGAAGATGTCGCCGAGGGCTGGGTGACGCCGGCGCGGGCGCGGTCCGTCTATGCGGTCGTGTGCGCGGCGGACGGAACGCTCGACCCGGCGGCGACCGCCGCGGAGCGGGCCGCCCGGAGGGCCGCGGCATGAGCGGCCGTCTCGCAGGGCGCATGGCGCTGATCACCGGCGCAAGCCGCGGCATCGGCGCCGCGACGGCACGCGCCTTCGCGGCCGAGGGCGCGGACGTCGCCTTCTGCCATGACGACGACGACGAAGGCGCCGAGGCGGTCCTGGCCGCCATCGCGGCGGCCGGGCGACGCGGCTTCGCATGGCGGATCGACATCGGCTCCGAAGAGGCCTGCCGCGACCTCTTCGCCAAGGCGGAGGCCGCGCTCGGACGGGTCGACATCCTGATGAACAATGCGGGAGTGAGCGAGGAGGCGCTGGTCGAGGACATCTCGATGGCCTCGCTGCGCTGGATGCTGAGGGTCCATCTGGAGGCGACCTTCCTGCTGTCGCAGCTCGCCTACCGGTCCATGAAGCCGCGCGGCGCGGGACGGATCATCAACGTCACGTCGCAGCTCGCCTACAAGGGCGCGCCCGGCCTCGCCCACTACAGCGCTGCGAAGGCCGGGGTGGTCGGCTTCACGCGCGCCTTCGCGCAGGAGGCGGCGCCGCACGGCGTCCTGGTCAACGCCATCGCGCCGGGCCCGATCGACACCCGCCTCAACGACACCCTGTCGCCGGAATGGAAGGCCTGGAAGATCGGCGGCCTGCCGTTGCGCCGCTTCGGCCGGCCGGAGGAGATCGCGCCGACCGCCGTGATGCTGGCATCCGCGGACGGCGACTTCTATGTCGGGCAGACGCTGTCGCCGAATGGCGGCGACGTCTTCCTGTGACGGGCGCCTATTCGGCGGCAGCCCGCGCGGGCCAGTCCGGGCGGGGCGAAAGGGCGAGGGCCGCGTCGGCGAAGGCGGTCGCGCCGGCCCAGTCGTAGGTGCGGTTCATGTTGGCGTGGTTCACGTAGGGGGCCCCGGCATAGAACATCTCGTACTGCACGTGCCGGGACGCGAATTCGGATCCGAGCGCGTCCCAGGCGAGCTTCATGACGCCGACGCGACCGACCGCATCCGTCGCCGAGGAGACCTGCGTCGCCTCGATCAGGGCGCGGATCTCGGGGTTTTCCAGGTCGCGCACCGACGAGGGCAGCATGATGACGCCGCCGCCGGCGAGATCCCGGATGGTGTTGACGAAGCGCGGGTAGAGCTCCTGCGTGTAGGTCTGCGCCGCGTAGAGAAGGTGCGCGGACGGGACCCAGTAGGGGCCGAAGCGACGGCCCGCCGCTTCCATGCCGGCGACCATGCCCTCCACGATCGACGCGTCGGCCGCGAGCCGCGCCAGCGTGCCCTCGATCTGCGGCATGCCGGCCGACCCGTTGACTTCGGCGATCCGGCGGGCGAGCCCGACCAGGAAGCGGAGCTTTACCGCAAGGCGGATCTGCGACTGGTAGTTCTGATAGACATGCGTCGGCGTGCCATGCCATTGCGTCCGCGCGGCGTCGACGTCGCCATGGACGAAGACGCGCTCCCACGGGACCTTGACCTGGTCGAAGACCACGACGGCGTCGTTCTCGTCGAACCGGCTCGACAGCGGATAGTCCCAGGACGTGGTAACGCCGGCCTCGTAGGAGCGGCGCGACAGGAGCACGATGCCGGGCGTGGCCATCGGCATGGCGAAGCTGAGCGCATAGGCGCCCTCGCCCGCCTTCAGCGGCTGGATGTTGCCGACGAAAATCTCGTCCGCCATGACCGAACTGGTGCCGAGCATCTTGGCGCCGCTGACGGTGATGCCGTCGGCGTCCTCGTCGACCGCATGGAGCACAAGGTCGCGCGCCTGGGACGACGCCGACTTGGACTTGTCGGCCTGCGGGTTCTGGATCACGTAGGTGACGAAGAGGTCGCGGTCGCGCGCGTACTCAAAGTAGTCGCGGAACGCGACCGCGCGCCGGGCATCGTGCTGCGCCATCACGTCGTGCCCCATCATCAGGCCGGACAGGGCGGTGGCCAGATGGTCGGGCGACCGGCCGAGCCAGCCGAAATTGAGCGCCGACCAGGCCTCGATGGCGCGGCGACGTTGGACCAGATCGTCGGGCGACAGGGGCAGCTGCCAGGCGCGGTTGACGCGCCGCCCGGTCGGGGTCTCGAAGGTCATCAGGTCGCGGTTCTCGGGCGCGGCCTGGAAGTCGTAGAGCCGGGCGAAGGAAGCCACCGTGCCGCGATAAGCCGGGTCGGCGGTCACGTCGGCGACGCGGCGGCCCTCGAGATGGATGCGGCGGCCGTCCTTCAGGGCGGCGAGATAGGCGGCGCCGTTGCGGATGGGCATGAGGTCTCGTTCCTTCGCTGCGAAATGTCCGATCCGATCAGGCTAACGCGAATTGCGTGATATGCAAGTAACTTGCATGAACTGATGGCGATTGGCCGCCGGCGCCGAGATGCGGCGGTCCGTCCCCGTCCTGTCGGAAAGCGACCGGCCTCGCCCAAGCGGTGACCATTTCGCCTCTGAAACCGGCTTGCTTCTGATGCAAGGGTCCTTAGGCTTTGCACCGATATCCGACCGGAGCCCGCGCCCATGATCGACGACCGCGACTATGTCGGCTACGCCGATAATCCGCCGGACCCGCAATGGCCGGGCGGCGCGCGCATCGCGGTCAACATCAATCTGAACTACGAGGCCGGCGGCGAGCGCTCGCTGATGGACGGGGACGGCGTTTCGGAAGGCGTGCTCAACGACATCGGACAGCCCTCGCTGGACGGCCTGCGCAGCCCGCTGGTGGAGTCCGTCTTTGCCTACGGGTCGCGCGTCGGCGCCTGGCGGCTGTTGGACCTGTTCCGGCGTTTCGACGTGAAAGTCTGCCTGCTCGCCGTCGCCCGGGCGGCCGCGCGCAATCCGCGGCTCGTGCGCGCCTATGCTGCGGAGGGGCACGAGATCGTCAGCCACCACTATCGCTGGCTCGACTACCAGGTGATGCCCGAGGCCGAGGAGCGCGAGCATATCCGCCTCGCTTTCGAGACGCTGGAGCAGGTGGCCGGGGTCGCACCGGTCGGCTGGATGACGGGCCGGCCGGGCGCCAACACCCGGCGCCTCCTGGTCGAGACGGGCCGGCTTCTCTACGACCGCGACTCGCTCGCCGACGAACTGCCCTACTGGGTCACGGTGTCGGACCGCAGGCATCTGGTCGTGCCCTATTCCTTCGAGACCAACGACAACCGGTTCGACCAGAACCACGGCTTCTCAACCGGCGACGATTTCGCCCGCTACATGATCGACTGCTTCGAGACGCTCTACGCAGAGGGCGCGGACCGGCCGAAGATGATGTCGCTCGCCCTGCACGACCGGCTGATCGGACGGCCCGGGCGGATCACCGGGCTGGTCCGGTTCCTCGACCACATCCGCAGCCGCGACAAGGTCTGGGTGGCGACCGGCAAGGACATCGCCGAGCACTGGATGCGGGTGCATCCGGCCTGAGGGAGGGACGACCGTGCGGCTATTGCTCACCGGCGCGGCCGGTTTCGTCGGGCGTCACCTCGCCCGGCGGCTGGCGCAGGACGGGCACGAGGTGCTCGGCACCGATCTTTCCGCCGACCCGTCCGGAGGCTGGACCGGGCTCGACCTGCGCGACCGGCCGGCCGTGATCGCCGCGCTCGCCGAGGCCCGGCCCGACCTCGTCGTCCATGCCGGCGCGATCTCCGGCCCGATGCTGGCGCGCGGCGAGCCGGCGCTGATGTTCGACGTGAACGTCACCGGCACATTGTCCGTCCTGGAGGCCATGCGCCGGGCATCGGTGCCGCGGCTGGTGCATTTCTCCTCCAACGCGGTCTACCGCGACCGGCCGGATCGCGAGCCCGTTCGTGAGGACTGGGCCACCGGCAAGACCGATCCCTATGGCGCCAGCAAGGTCGCGGCCGAAGCCATCGTCGCCGCCTATGCGGCCAGCGCCGGGATCGACACCTGGATGCTGCGGATCGCATCGATCTACGGGCCGGGGCGGACATCGCCCTACCTCGTCTCGGACCTGATCGCGGCCGGACGGTCCGGCGGATCGGTCGTGGTCACGGACGAGCGCTCCAACATGCGGCAGTTCGTGGCGGTCGAGGATGTGGTCGAGGCCGTCGCCGCGGCGGTCGGAACGCCTGCGGGCGGCTGCGTGCCCGTCAACATCACGGGCGGCGAGTATCTGTCGGAGGCCGCGATCGGCGCGATGGTGTGCGCCCATCTGCCGGCGCTCCGGCTCGACGTGGTCGCCGACAAGGGCGAGAACGGCGACGGGGCGATCGGCCCGCTCGATCTCGCCCGCGCCCGCGACCGTCTCGGCTACCGCCCGGCGATCCCGATCGCGGCCGGGATCGCCCGGCTCGTCGGCGGGGCGTGACGGCCGCGGCCGTCACGCGATGTCGCGGGCGCCTCAGACGGCGCCGCTCCAGTTCTCGCGCCGGAAGTCCGAGACCGCGTAGGGCATGGTTCCCTTGAGGCCCGCGCAGACGACCCCGCCGCCACGGATGTCGCCATAGGGCATCTCCACGACCGCATGCCCGAGTGCCTTCAGGGTGTCGAAGGCGGGATGGCCGGCTTCGATGAGCAGCTTGCCGTTCTCCGACCGCCAGCGCTGGCGGTCGATCGCGCTGGGCAGGTCGATCCCCTGCAGCACCGTCGCGGCCAGGATCTGCAGCAGGGTCTGCACCTGGCCGTCGGCACCCGGCGTCGAGATCGCGACCGCCTCGCCGTCATGCTCCATCAGCATCGGGGCCAGGGTGTGGACCGGAAGCTTGCCGGGCGCAACCTCGTTCGGCGCCCCCGTGAAGCTGCCGGCGCGGTTGTTGAGGACGAAGCCGCCCTCGGGCACGTAGATGGCGGACCCGAAATTGTCGAAGACCGAGAAGAGCGACGAGATCACCATCCCATCGGCATCCGCGACCGCGACCCCGGCCGTATGCAGATAGCCGCGCGGCCCGCCGCGGCCGGAGGCCCGGTCGAGGTCGACCGGCAGGTCGACGGCAAGCAGGGCCGCGCCCTCCGCGCAGCGGTCGCGATAGGCGAAGGAGCCCTCGGTCAGTTCGACGGCGGCGTGTTCCACGCGGTCGAGCGGTACGGTGCCGAGCTTCTCGAAACCGTTCAGCGCCATGGCGAGCAGGATGCCCTGCGACATCGGCGGCTGCACATGCACGGTCCGCCCCGCCCAGGCGACCGAGATCGGCGCCGTGACGGTCGTCTGGTGGCCGGCCATGTCACCGGGTGTCATCAGCCCGCCGCGCGCCGCCACCGCCTGCGCCACCGCGGCACCGACCGGGCCGCCGTAGAACCAGTCGGCGCCGTCCCGGGCGATGCCTGACAGCGTGGCGGCAAGTTCGGGCTGGCAAACCAGATCATGCGCCTTGGCAGTCAGGAAGACGGAGGCTTCGGCGCCGCCGCGGACCAGCCGCGCGCGCTGCTGGCCGACGGTATGGACGAGACGCGGCCGGACGCGCATGCCGTCGCGTGCGATCCGGATCGCGGGTGCGAGGCTCTGGGCGAGCGGCAGGCGGCCGAAGCGGCGGGCGAGTTCCGCCCATCCGGCGACGAGACCCGGCACGTTGACGGACGTGCCGTCGTCGCGGATCGCCTCTGGGACGCCGGAAGACGGCGCCGCACCGGCGGCGTTGATCGCGGTGACCTGCCCGGGCGCGGTGCGGACCAGGAAGAAGCCGTCGCCGCCGACGCCGCCGGCCTCGGGGATGAGCACGCCGATCACAGCCTGGGCGGCGACGGTGGCATCCGCCGCGTTGCCGCCCTGCTCGATGATCGCCTGGGCGGCCGCGGTCGCAAGTGGATGCGCCGCCGAGATGGCGGCACGAATGCCGAACACGGCCGGGCGGGACTTGGAGGAAAAGGGATCCGGCAGAAGCATGTTCGGGCCTCGAGGGTCGGTGTTCGGCAAATGCCGGGGTCAGGTCGGTTCGGACAGGAAGGCGAGCGCAGCGCGCACGTAGATCTTGGCGCAATCGACGACGTCCCGGGCATGAACCCAGTCGTCGACGCCGGAGACGCGATCGGCCTGCGGACCATAGCAGACCGCCGGCACGCCGAGCCGGCGCCAGCGGCTGGCATCGCTCGCGGGCAAGCGGACGACCGGGACTGCCGCTTCGCCCCGCACCGCGCCATGGGCGGCTGCCATGGCGGCGACGATCGGGCTGGAGGCCGCGGTCCAGTTCGGCTCCCAGCCCTTCAGGCGCCGGCGCGACAGGCCTTCGATCCGCCCGATCACCGCGTCGACGCGGGCCTCGATGTCGGCGATGGTCAGGCCCGGCGGGATGCGGAAATCGATCTCCGCGGTGGCCCGGGTCGCCGACTGGCTGACGAAACGGCCGCCCGCGATGGTGCCGGTGTTGACCGAGAGACGAAGGCCGTCCCGCTCGGGATGGTCCGCGACCGCGGCGATCTCGGCAGGCGGTGCCGCCGTCGTGTCGTTCCAGCGGTCGATCTCGGCGATCGCCGCGGCGAGGCGGGTGACCGCCGATGAGAGCGGGCGCGCCAGCATGCCCTGGGCAGACGGCGCGGTGGCGTCGAGCGCCAGCCACAGGAGACCCTTCTCGGCGAGCGCGAGCGCCATCGCGCCGGGTCCCTCGCCGCAGATCATGGCGTCGCCGATCAGTCCCGATTCGGTCTCCAGGAGATAGCCGGCCCCATCCGGCCCGAACACCGTCTCGTCGGCGACGGCCGTGAAGGTGATGCGACCGGACCAGGCGTCCGGGTGGGCCGCCAGCAGCTCGAAGGCGAGCGTCTGGGCCGCCACCGCGCCCTTCATGTTGCCGACGCCGAGGCCGAAGATCCGGCCGTCCCGGTGCGTCGCAGCGTGCAGCGGCACCGACCAGTCGGCGACCTCGCCCGGATGCACGGTGTCGAGATGGACGTTGAAGACGAGATGCCGGCCGGGCCCGCTGCCCTCGGCGACGGCGATGACGTTGGGTTTCTCCGGCACCTTGCGGACGGTGCGGGGGGCAATGCCGGCCGCGCTCAACCGATCGACGACGAGGTCCGCGACGGAACGCGTGTCGCCGGGCGGGTTGCTGCTGTCGGCGGCGACCAGCCGGTCGAGGAAGGCGAGGAGCGCGGGGGTGGCGGCCTCGATGGCGGCATCGAATGCGAGCGGGGCGGTCATGGCCAAGCCTCCGGGGGGTCGCAGGACGGTGGCATGTCGTTTGCGTCTTGCGCAAAGGACTTGCGGATGGCCGCAGGCCCGATACCGGAGGGCGACGACTTGGCGGGACTGTTGCAGGACAAGGTGGCGCTGGTCACCGGCGGCGCGCAGGGGATCGGGCTCGCGGTCGCGCGCGCCTTCCTGGCCGAGGGCGCCGCCGTGGCGATCGCGGACGTGCGCGCCGACGTGCTGGAGGCCGCGGCGGCGGGGCTGCCGGGCCGGGTCCTGCCGGTCGCCCTCGACGTGACCGACGAAGCGGCGACCGAGATGGCGGTCGCGCGGATCGAGGCGGACCTCGGCCCGCTTGCGATCGCGGTGCCCAATGCCGGCATCCTGGTCCTGAAGCACGGGGTCGAAACCGGGGTCGACGAGTTCCGCCGGGTGCTCGACGTGAACCTGACCGGCGCTTTCGTGACCGCCAAGGTCGCGGCCCGGCGCCTGCTGGCGCACGGCAAGGGCGGCCGGATCGTATTCACCTCGTCGCTGTTCGGACTGCGCGGCGGGCGCGAGAACTCGGCCTACTCGGCCTCGAAATTCGGCATGATCGGCGTGATGCAGAGCCTGGCGGCGGAACTCGCGCCGGCCGGGATTCTGGTCAACGCGGTCTGCCCCGGGCAAATGGACACCGAGATGATCCGGCAGCTGTTCCGCGACCGTGCCGCCATCCGCGGCGTGCCGGAAGCGGAAGTCAGGGGCGCGCTCGAGGGCCGGATTCCGGTCGGCCATCTCGGTCCGCTCGATCATCTCGCCGGAACCTACGTGTACCTGGCCTCCGACCTGTCGCGCTACGTCACCGGCCAGTCGATCACCGTGGACGGCGGCTGGCAGATCGGCTGACCCCCGCGGCGTCACGGCTGAACGGCCTCGGCACGACGGCCGACGATCCGGGCGCCGGTCTGCGGGGCGGTTGCGCCCTCGCTGCCGGCGCCCGCCTCCCGGTTGAGCACGGCGCGCACCGCCGGGCCATGGGCATCGCGGCGCGTGGAGCGGTTGGAAACCTGGCTGACCGGATCGGACGTCATTGCGGACTCGCAGTTGGACACTCGGATGCCTCCGGATCGACCGGAACGCGCGGATCGCGCCAGCGCGGCGGCGCCGCCATCATGGCGACGGCCTGCTCCTCGGCCCCGAACCCGTCGCGCGGCAGGGTGAGAGCCTGCTGGCCGTCATAGCCGATAGCGTGGCGGACGGCGGGGCTGAGGAAATAGGCGCCGAAGACGAGTTCGAGCAGGGCTTCGAAGCCCGGACGGTCGGCGGCCGCGCAGGCCTCGACATCGTCCGGCCCGAAGGCCTCCGGCAGGGCGGCCAGGATCCGGTCCGGCACGCCGGCGAGATCCGGACGGATCTTGAGGACGCGGGCGATCAGGGCCCCTGCGGGATCGGCCGCCGAGTAGGCCGGGCTTGGCCCGCGGCCCGGCACGAGCAGATCGAACAGCTGCGTCCGGCGCGGGTCGCTCATGCCGCACTCCGAATGTCGCGGCGCCCGGCGACCAGCCTTTCGGCCGCCCGCAGCGCGAGGGCCGCGGTGGTCAGCGCGGGATTGACCGAGGAGCCGGTCACGAAGGTGCTGCCGTCGACGATCATCAGGTTGGGCACGTCGTGGACGCGGTTCCAGCGGTCGACCACCGAGGTCTCCGGGTCGTCGCCCATGCGGGCGGTTCCGAGCAGGTGCCAGCCGAGATCCGGGATCAGGCCGGTCGCCTCGGTCCGGTAGGCGCCCGCCTCGCGCAGCGATTGCTCCGCCTTGGCGGTGTTGAAGGCCAGCATCCTGTGGCAGTCCTCCGAGACGCGATAGACCAGCCGCGGCGCCGGCAGCCCGTCGGAATCGGTCAGGGTCGGATGGAGTTCGACGCGGTTTTCCGGATCGGGCAGGTCCTCGCAGGACAGCCCCCAGATCGCCGTCCGGCCGAGCCAGGCGGCGACATGGTCGTGGACGGCATCGCCCCAGCGCCGGCCGTCGCGCCAGGGAAACAGCGCCGCCGAGAGCGGGCCGCCGGACGGGCCGAGATTCCATTTCGCGCCGCGCACGAAGCCGCGGGACGGATCGGATTCGGCGAATTCCATCGAATAGAGGCTCTGGCCCCAGTGGCCCTGCCAGCTCTGCATCGGTTCGTCGAAGAAGCCGACGACCCGCCCGAACGGGTGCATCATCAGCCGCCGGCCGACCTGGCCGGAGCGGGCCGCCAGGCCGTCCGGGTTGCGGCCGGAGCGCGACAGCAGGAGCAGGCGCGCGCTGCCGAGCGCGTTGGCGGCGAGGATCACGAGCGCCGCGCGGATCCGGCGGCGCTCGCCGTGGCGCACATAGACGACGCCGTCTGCCCGGCCGGCTGCGTCGAGCGTGATCTCGGCGACACGGGCATGATCGAGCACACGCGCGCCGAGCGCTTCCGCGCGCGGCCAGTGGGTCAGGTCCACGGAGGCCTTGGCGCCCTCGTTGCAGCCGTAGCCGCAGGTCGAGCGCTGCACGCAGGGCCGTCGCCCGTCATAGGGGCGCGATGCGATCGAATTGGAGCCGGGCCACCAGTGCCAGCCGAGGCGCTGATGGGCCGCGGCGACCTTCGTGCCCCAGGCGCCGACGGGCAGCTGAGGTAGCGGGTAGTCCGCACGCGGCGGATAGGCCGGGTCGCCGACGAGGCCCGAGGCGCCGAAGTCGCGGTCGATGCGATCATAGAAGGGATCGAGCTCGAAATAGTCGATCGGCCAGTCGTCGGCGACGCCGTCGAGCGACCGCACCCGAAAATCGGACGGCAGGAAGCGCATCCAGTGGGCGCCGTACAGGATGGTCGAGCCGCCGACGCCGTGGAAGAGCTGCGGCTTCATCTCCGCGTCGGTGTCGTCGACGGGCGTGTCCTCCCGCCGTCCCCGGCGGTTGGGATGGGCATGCCAGGGGCCGAGCCCCGCCACCTCGACGTCGTCGTGGCGGCCGCGATAGTCCTCGCGGTCGTGGCGCCCGCCCTGTTCCAGGCACGTCACGGCGATCCCGGCCTCGGCGAGGCGGCGGGCGACCACGGCCCCGGACAGCCCGGCGCCGACGATCAGGACATCGGTCGTTTCCACCATGGCGGCCTCACTCCGCCGGCCGCTTCGGGTGCCAGAGGCGGACCGGCGCGTCGGCCTCGTAGGCCTTGCCGCGCGGCGCCGAGCAGAGCTCCATCTGCAGGCCCCATGGCGCGAGGAAATAGACCCAGGACGCGCCGGCCGAGTTGCCCGTCGTGATCGCCATCGGTTCGCCGAGGATGCGGACGCCATGGGCCTTCAGATGGGCGACGGCGGCATGGATGTCGTCGACATAGAGGGCGATGTGGTGGCCGCCCCAATCGCTGTTGCGCGGCCGCGTGCGGACCTGGTCGGGGGCGGTGTATTCGAAGAGCTCGAGGTTGAGACCGTTCCGGCAGCGCAGGAAGGAATAGCGGCAGGTCGCCTTCGGGTCGACGTCGAGCGCCTCGGCCATGAAGGCCTCGTCCTCGGGCCGCCCGCCGATGGCGTCGCCCGCATAGACGAAGTCGGCGCCGATCACCTCGACGAAGAAGACCACGGCCGCTTCCAGGTCGGGGACGGTCAGGCCGACATGGTCAAGCCCGGCCAGGCCGGGGATGCCGCGGGCGGCAGTCGACGGGGTCATCGCTCAGACCCCCGCGCGCGCAAAACAGTCCCGCAGTGCGCGGACGACCTCCGCGGGCGCTTCGAGCTGCGGCATGTGGCCGGCACCGGCGATCCGGCTCGTCGCAACTCCTGCCGGCAGACCGGCGGCGTGGGCGATCGGGACGATCCGATCCGCCTCGCCCCAGATGACGGCGACCGGACAGGCCAGCGACGCGGCTTCGGCGCGCAGGTCCACGGCCTGCCGCCCGTCGGGAAACACGGCGGCGGCGATCGCCGCGAGCGCCTCGGGGACGCCGTCGCGGCGCTTCATGCGCAGCACGTCGTCGATCATCCGGCGCTCGACCGCGTCGGCATTGGCGAAGAGCCGTCCGAGGATGTCCTTCAAATCCTTGCGCCGCTCGGCCGCCAGGAAGCCGGCGATGTAGCCGCCGTCGATCTCGGGTCCGAAGCCGACCGGCGCCAGAAGCGACAGCGAGGCGACCGCCTCCGGCCGTGCGGCCGCAGCAGCGAGCGCGACGGCGCCGCCGAGCGAATGGCCGACGAGATGCGCGCGCGGCAGGTTGAGGGCGTCAATCAGGCCCGTTACCGCCCCGGCCAGCGTCTTCAGCGTGCCGTCGCCGATCTCGGTGCCGGAGGCGCCGTGGCCAGGCAGATCGAGCGCCAGGACCGGGCGCTCCGCGGCGAGTTGGCTTTCGACGAACATCCAGTTGTCGCGGTCGCCGCCGAAGCCATGGATCAGCACCACCGGTACGGCGTCGGAGGGCCCCGCCCCCGGCGTGCGGCGCAGGGCGATCGACAGGGCGCCGACCGTGACGACCTCGTCGACCGGGCCTGCATCCGTGTCGGCTGCCTCGACGACCCATTCGGCCTGCGCCGCCACGACCGCGTCGATCTCGGCGTCCGGGACGCCGGCGTCCGCGATCACGCCGATCAGCGTGCCGACGGGCACGATCCGTCCCGCCTCGACGACGGCGCGGCGCAATACGCCCGCGGCGGCGGCCGTCTCCACATTGGTGATCTTGGTCGTCTCGATCTCCGCCAGATCCTGACCCGCGGCGACCGCCTCGCCCGGCGCCACCAGCCAGCGGGCCACGGCCCCCTCCGTCATGGTCATGCCGTAGCGCGGCATGCGGACCGGCGTCACGGCGGCGCTCATCGGGTCCACCCGACGGCCTTGCGGACCGCCGCCTCGATCTTCTCGACGCTCGGGATGTAGGCGGCCTCGAGCTCCGGCGCATAGGGCACCGGGGCATGCGGCGGCGTGACCTTCTGGATCGGCGCCTTCAGCAGGCCGAAAGCCTCCTCGGCGACGATGCCGGCGATGTCGGAGGCCATCCCGCAGCGCGGATAGGCCTCGTCGACGATGACGAGCCGGCCGGTCTCTTCGAGCGTCTCGACGATCGTGTCGATGTCGATGGGCGAGGTCGTGCGCGGGTCGACCACCGTCGCCTCGATGCCGTCGCGGGCGAGCCGGGCCGCCGCCTCCATGGCGCGGCCGACCATGCGGCCATAGGCCACGATGGTGACATCGCCGCCGTCGCGCAGCACGCCGGCCTCGCCGAAGGGCACCACATAGGCGCCGTCCGGCACCTCGCCCATGTCGTCATACATCGCCTTGTGTTCGAGGAAGATGACCGGGTCGTCGTCGCGGATCGCCTGGATGAGCAGGCCCTTGGCGTCATAGGGCGAGGATGGCACCACGACCTTCAGGCCCGGAATGTGGGTGAAAAGCGGGTAGAGCGCCTGGCTGTGCTGGCTGGCCGAGCGCGTGCCGGCCCCGAAGGTGGCGCGCAGCACCATGGGGGTGACGGCCTTGCCGCCGAACATGTAGCGGAACTTGGCGGCCTGGTTGAAGATCTGGTCGAAGCAGACGCCCATGAAATCGACGAACATGATCTCGACCACCGGCCGCAGGCCCGTCATCGCAGCGCCGGCGGCGGCGCCCACGAAGGCGCTTTCGGTGATCGGCGTGTCGCGCACCCGCTCGGGGCCGAATTCGGCGAGCAGCCCCTTGGTGACCCCGAAGGCACCGCCCCAGGCATCCTGCTCGCCTGACGCTCCTTTCCCGCCGGCGACATCCTCGCCCATGACGAAGACCCGCGGATCGCGCCGCATCTCCAGCCGCATCGCCTCGTTCAGCGCCTGTCGGAAGGACTTCCTCGGCATTGCTGGGTCTCCGTCGCGTGTCGGCGGGCTTCAGGGATAGGAGACGTAGACGTCGGTCGCGACGGTGGCGGGATCCGGTCGGGGTGCGGCGCGGGCCGCCACGACGGCGCCCTCGACCGAGGCCGCCGCCTCGGCATCGATGGCGTCGAGTTCGGCCTCGTCGATCAGGCCGGCCGGCACGACCTTGGCGCGGAAGACCTTCAGGCAGTCGCGCTCGGATCGCATCGACTGCTTTTCGGCCGGGGTCCTATAGGTGTCGGCGTCGCCGCTGAAATGGCCGAGATAGCGCGGCACGGTGATGTGCAGGACCGTCGGTCCCTCGCCGGCGCGGCCGCGCGCCACCGCGCGTCCGGCCGCCTCGTGGACCGCGAAGACATCGGTGCCGTCGACCCGTTCGGCCGGGATGCCGTAGCCGGCGGCCCGGACGACGATGTCGCCCGCGACGGCCCAACTCGACGCGGTCGCCTCCGCGAAGCCGTTGTCTTCGATGGCGAAGATCACCGGAAGGTCCCAGACCCGGGCGAGATTGAGGGATTCCGCGGTCGTGCCCTGATTGAAGCCACCGTCGCCCGTATAGGCGACCGCCACGGCGCCGGAGCCGGTCAGCTTGGCGGTCAGGGCCGCCCCGCAGGCGAGGGGAGGGGCGCCGCCGACGATGCCGTTGGCACCGAGCATGCCCTTGTCGAGATCGGCGATGTGCATCGAGCCGCCCTTGCCGTGGCAGATGCCGGTCGCGCGGGCGAAGATCTCGGCCATCATGCCGTCGACATCGCATCCCTTCGCGATCGAGTGGCCATGTCCGCGATGGGTCGAGGCGACGCGGTCGATATCGGTCAGGTGCATCGAGATGCCGACCGCGGAGGCCTCCTGCCCGGCATAGAGGTGGGTCGAACCGGGGATGTCGCCCGACGACATCTCCCGCTGGACCCGCTCCTCGAAGACGCGGATCAGCGCCATGGTCCTGTAGGCCTTCAGGAGGTCTGCCCTGGCAAGCTGCATGGGTCTCCCCGTCCTCGCGGGACGCAAGGGCGTCACTGGATTCAAATCTAACGAACCAGAGTTGCGTGGTAAAGAAGTGACTTGCATTGAAATCGGGCACGGAACGGCCTGATTTTCGGCAGCCCAGGCGGGTGGTTCCCGCATCCCGGCGCAGCGCCGCAAAAGGCCCTGGCGCGCCATGGAAGATCCGGGATTGAGCAACTTTCGGGCAAGTGCCGCAGAAACCAGCGGCGCTTTGCCGCGAACGTCGCACCGTGTCCCTGCGTGAACAGGCGTTCCGGTCCGGTGGCCTTGGCACGCGGCTTGCTAATTTACCTCGGCGCAAGAGACTTGAACGGTGCGCACTTGGTTGTGCGAACGGATCCCGGCTCCTGCCCGGTGCGACCCGCAAGCGGGATGTGTCCCGGACCGCAGTCTCCGGGAGGCACCTCTTCGTCCGCGAACTCGAAGGATACCGACATGACGGCCAAAGGATGGACTTCCGCAGTCGCATTCGCTCTCGCGCTCGGCGTGGCCGGCGAGGCGCTGGCCCAAGCCCCGGCCTGCGAGCCGGCAAAGTTGGCCACAAAGTATCCGAGCCTCGTCGGAAAGACGATCAAGTTCGGCGCCGATCCGCAGACCCCGCCCTACACCATGCGTGATGGCGCGGACTTCAACAAGATCATCGGCGCCGATACCGATCTGGCCCGGGCGGTGTTCGACTGTCAGGGCATCAAGTACGAGATCTTCCTCGGTGGCTGGTCCGGCCTGCTGCCGGCGACCATTTCCGGCCAGATCGACGTATTCTGGAACAATCTCTACTACACGGCCGAGCGCGCCAAGCAGGTCGACTACGTGCTCTACATGCAGGCCGGCACGGGCGCCCTGACCCAGGCCGGCAATCCCAAGAAGATCGGCGGGCTGGATCAGACCTGCGGCACCACCGCGGCGGCCGGCCTCGGCACGGTCGAGGAAGCCGCCCTCAAGAAGGAAGACGAGAAGTGCAAGGCGGCCGGCAAGCCCGGCGTCACCGTGATGACCTATCCGGACCTCGCCGCCGGCATCCGGCTCGTCCAGACCGGCCGCGCGGACATCATGATGACCGACCTCGCGATCGTCGAATCCCTCGCCATCGACAACCCGCAGACCTATGCCCGCGCCTTCAAGATCCTGACCGGCTTCACCATCGGGGCGGCGGTCAAGAACGGCAACGACGAGCTGCTCAAGGCGATCTACGAGGGCCTCGTGGCCGTCCAGGCGAGCGGCGGTCAGAAGGCGATCTTCCAGAAATACAAGATCGATCCGGACCTGCAGGTCGCGGCCGAAATCAAGAAGGACTGACCCGGCGTCTGCGGGCGAGGCCTTGTGCCACGCCCGCCGTCCGCCGAAGCGAAGGGCATGACCGCGGAGCCGGCTCTGGCGATCCGCGCTCCGGGGCGAAACAGATGGCGGCCGCAGCGGCCGGGTGTGGCGAATGCAGATCTGGCTCCGACGGTTTACTGGCCTGTTTTCGCTGGCTTTTATCCTCACGCTGCTGCTGTCCGCCTGCGGCCCGGACGCCGGCACACAGAACACCTCGACACTCGACAACCTGGCGTCCGGCGGGAGCATCACCAAGAAGGGCCCCCCGCCCTTCGTAATCGAGGTCTGGGGCTATTTCGTCTCCGGCTTCCTGTGGGAAGGCGCGTGGATCGCGGTCAAGATCACGGTCTGCGCGATGTCGGTCGGCCTGCTGCTCGGGCTCGGGCTCGCGCTGATGCGGCTTTCGAGCCTCGCGGCCGTCCGTGCGTCGGCATGGTTCTACATCTGGGTCGTGCGCGGCACGCCGCAGCTCCTGCAGCTGGTCTTCCTGTTCGACGCACTGCCCGAACTGGGCATCAGGCTCGATCCGATCACCACGGCGATCATCGGCTTCGCGCTGAACGAGGCCGCCTTCAGCGCCGAGATCATTCGCGGCGGCATCCTGTCGGTCAACCGCAACCAGTCCATCGCGGCCGACAGTCTGGGCATGGGCAAGTTCCTGACGCTGCGGCGGATCATCCTGCCGCAGGCGATGCGGGCCATCCTGCCCGGCGTGTCCAACGACACGATCGGCATGCTCAAGCTGACCTCGATCGCTTCGATCGTCTTCGTCAACGAATTGACCTTCAGGGCCCAGCAGATCGTCGGACAGAACTTTCGGTTCTTCCCCGTCTTCATCGCCGCCGGGGCGATCTATCTGGTGATGACCAGTGCCATCTCGCTGTTCCAGGCCTGGCTGGAGGCGCGCTACGACCTGGAGACCGACCGGACCCAGCGCAAGGGCGCCAACCTGATGGCCCGATTGACCGGCGGCCTGATCGGCGGCTGGAATCCGGCCCCCGCCGACGCCGAACCGGTGCGCACCCCCGAAGACCCTGCGCCGGCCCGGCCCGCGCCGGTCGCGCGCCGTCAACTCGACGAAGCCTGGCTCGCCCGCATCGCCGCGGCAGCAGATGTCGAGGCGCCGATCGGTGCCCCCTTCGTGGTCGCCAAGAATGTGCAGAAGGCCTATGGCGGCCGCGAGGTGCTGACCGGCATCGACCTGACGGTCAATCGCGGCGAATGCGTCGTCATCCTCGGGCCGTCAGGCTCGGGCAAGAGCACCTTTCTGCGCATGATCAACCATCTCGAGGTCCTGGACTGGGGCGAGATCCGGATCGACGGCAAGACCGTCGGCTACGACTACGCGACGGGCCGCCCGCGCCCCGTCCGCAGCCTCGCCGCCGCGAAGGCCTCGGCCCGCATCGGCATGGTGTTCCAGTCGTTCAATCTGTTCGGCCATCTGACCGCCCTGGAGAACGTGGTCGAAGCACCCGTCCGGGTCCACGGCGTCCCGCAAGCGGAGGCCGAGTCGCTGGCGCAGGAACTGCTGTCCAGCGTCGGCCTGGACGCGCACACGCAGCATCTCCCGCACCGGCTCTCGGGCGGGCAGCAGCAGCGGGTCGCGATCGCGCGCGCGCTCGCCATCAAGCCGCGGCTGATGCTCTTCGACGAACCGACCTCGGCGCTCGACCCCGAGCTGGTCGGCGAGGTCCTGAACGTGATGCGGCGCCTCGCGGCCGCCGGCATGACCATGATCGTGGTCACGCACGAGATCCGGTTCGCCCGCGACGTGGCCGATCGGGTCATCTTCATGGACGAAGGCCGGATCATCGAGCAGGGTCCGCCCGAACAGGTCATCGACGCCCCGATACACGAGCGGACCCGCCGCTTCCTGCGCATGGTCGAACAGGCCGGTACCGACGACGACGCGATGCCGGGGTGAGCGCGAGGGCTATCGGCTGCTCAGAAGGTCGGCGGCGTGTTGATCCAGACGACCAGGGCGCTGGTCGGACCGGACGCCCGGTAGCTGTGCGGACGGTCCGACTCGAAGAAGAAGGTCGAACCGGCCGGGACGATGAAGATCTCGCCTTCCACGGTCAGTTCGACGGCACCGTTGACGACATAGCCGACCTCCTCGCCGGCATGGCGGAACGGACCGCACAGCGGCCCGCCCGCCGGCAGGGTGATCATCAACCCTTCCAGGCGGCGTTTCTCGTCGACCGGAATGATGCTGTCGGCGGTCGAGCCGTCGCCCTCGGCCTCGTCGCCGCGCAACAGGCGCGGCCGGTCGTTGGGGCCGTAGACCGTGCAGATCTTCTCCTCGACCGGCTCGAGCAGGGTCGACACATTGATGCCGAGCGCCTGACTGAGCCGGTGCAGGGTGGTCAGCGACGGCGTCACAAGGCCGTTCTCGATGCGCGACAGCAGGCTCTCCGAGCAACCGGCCTTCACCGCGAGGTCCTTCAGCCGCAGCCGGCGGATCCGGCGCTGCAGGCGCAGCCGCGGGCCCACCGCCGGCAGCGCAGTGCCGGTCTTGGCCGGGGCCGGGGTGGTTTCGGCTGCGGCGGGCAGCACGGCGGCGGAGGAGGCTTCGTCGGTCATGGCGGCCTAACGATACCGTTCGGGCTCGATCGTCAAGTCCGTGCAACGAGCAGTCTGTTGTCGGACGCGAATCCGCGCCAGCGGCGCACTTTCGGTCATGGTTTCACATAGGCGATCGCTTCGATCTCGACCAGCATCTCGGGCTCGGCCAGCGCCGCCTGGACGGTGGTGCGTGCCGGCGGATCCTTGGGGAAGAACTCTGCGAAGACGGCGTTCATGGCCGCGAAATGGCGGATGTCGGCGAGGTAGACGTTGCATTTCAGCACGTCGTCCATGGTCGCGCCGGCCTCCGCCAGGATCGCCCGGATGTTGGTGAGCACCTGACGCGTCTGAGCCGGCACATCGCCGAGGCCGACGAGCTCGCCCGTCGACGTCCAGGCGACCTGTCCGGCCGTGAAGACGAAGCCGGCGGCCGCCGTTCCGGGCGAATAGGGATAGGACGGGCGGGGCTGGAAGGAGAGGCTGGCGGGAACGAGCGTGGTCTTGGGCATGGGGGCGGTCTCCGGTTCGTCGGCGCCCGTCCCGTGCAACGGACGTGCCGTCCTGTCGATGAAACGAACTTGCAAACCACGCAATCAGCGACGGCGCCGAAGTTCGGGGCACAGCAGCGACGAGTCGGCCTCCGATGCCCAACTTGCAGGCAAAGGGCTTGCAAAGCAGCACATGTGTCTTGATCAACGGCCTCGGCCGGTCCGTCGGCCATGCTCTTTCGGCCTCGGATGCTGGCCTGCAACTTGCTTGCATGGGCCGCAAGTTCATGATGGAGCCACCGGCGCAATGCCGGTCACGCAAGGGGAACACGGATGCGGCTTTCGATCGACGTGGGCGGTACCTTCACGGACTTGGTCGTGGACCGCGACGGCGTGCTATCCCTGCACAAGGCCTCGACGACCTATCCGGACCCGGTCGACGGCATCCTCGACGCCGTGGCGGTCGCGGCCGACGAGATGGGGACCAGCGTCGCCGCGATCCTGTCGGAGACCGACCTCCTGTTCCACTCGACCACCCGCGCCATCAATGCGGTCGTGACCGGACGGACCGCCGCCACGGCGCTCCTGGTCTCGGAGGGCCATCCCGACATCCTGGTGATCCGCGAGGGCGGCCGCACCGACCCGTTCAACTATCAGGTTCCCTATCCGGATCCCTATATCCCCCGCTCGCGCACCTTCGAGGTGCCGGGCCGCATCTGGGCCGACGGGCGCGAACTGGTCCCCTTCGACGAGGCCGAGGTCGTCGCCACGATCGAAGCCATGAAGGCGGCCGGCATCGAGGCCGTTGCGGTGTCGCTGATCTGGTCGATCGTCAATCCTGCGCATGAACTGGCGGTCGGCGCGCTGCTCGACGCGCACATGCCGGGTGTGCCCTACACACTGGCGCATCAATTAAACCCGACGGTGCGCGAGTATCGCCGCACGTCCGCGACCGCGATCGATGCCTCGCTGAAGCCGATCATGCAGGGCTACATGCATGCCCTGAAGACGCGGCTGACCGCGGCCGGCCTCAAGGGCCGGATCTTCGCCGTGACCTCGCAAGGCGGTCTGGTCGATGTCGACGACCTCGCCGAACGCCCGATCCTGGCGCTCAACTCCGGGCCGTCGATGGCTCCGGTCGCCGGGCGCTATTTCGCGGCCGAGGAGGGTTGGAACGCGGCCATCGTCACCGACGCGGGTGGCACCACCTACGATGTCAGCCTGGTCAAGGACGGCATCATCCCCTGGACGCGCGACACCTGGCTCGGCCCGATCTATCGCGGCCACCTGACCGGCTTCCCGTCGGTCGACGTGAAGAGCATCGGTGCCGGCGGCGGGTCGATCGCCCGGGTCGATGCCGCCGGCCTGCTCCATGTCGGGCCGGAAAGCGCGGGCTCGACGCCCGGGCCGGTCTGCTACGGGCGTGGCGGCACCAAGCCGACCGTGACCGACGCGGCGGTCGTGCTCGGCTATATCGATCCGTCCTTCTTCCTCGGCGGGCGCATGGGGCTCGCCCTCGACACGGCGCGGGCGGCGCTGAAGCGGGACGTGGCCGATCCTCTGAGCCTCGGTCTGGAGGATGCCGCGCTCGCTGTCATCGATCTGGCGACCGAGCAGATGGTCAACGCCATCGAGGACATCACCGTGAAGCAGGGCATCGACCCGACCGGCGCCGTCATCATCGGCGGCGGCGGGGCCGCCGGCATCAACGCGGTGCTGATCGCCCGGCGGCTGCGCTGCGATACCGTGATCGTCCCGGACGTCGCCGCCGCGCTGAGCGCGGCCGGGGCGATGATGTCGGAACTGACCCGCGACTTCTCGGTCACCGCCTTCATGCCGACCCGTCGCTTCGATGCTGCCCGCGCGGCGAGGATCCTGGCCGACCTGACCGCGCAGGCTGAGGCCTTCTTCGCCGCGGCCGGGCCCGACGCCTTCGCCAGGCGGGTCGAACTCGCCATCGAAGGCCGCTACCCGAGCCAGGTCTGGGAGATCGAGGTTCCGATCACGGCGGCCGACATGGCCGCCCCCGACGCGGTCGCCCGGCTGGTCGCGGCCTTCCATGCCCGCCATCAGGACCTGTTCAGCTTCCGCGACGATGGCGACGATGTCGAGATCATGAACTGGCGCGCCGTCGCCCGCTGCCGGGTGGCCGAGGAAAGCCGGGCGCATCTCGCGCCGCGGGCCGGGCGCGGCCCCGGGGTCGAGCATCGGACCATGACGTTCCGCCAGACGGGATCGGTCGAGGCGCCAGCGTGGCGCTGGGACGACCTCGCCCCGGACGTGCCCGTCAAGGGCCCGGCGGTGATCGAATCGAGCTTTACGACCGTCGTGGTCGATCCGGGCGCCACGGCGGTGAAGCGGCCGGCCGGCCATCTGCTGATCACCCTGTGAGCGCCCGCACGGTCCGGGACGCCCGGCCCCTTCCTGCCCTTCGAGACGCCGAGGAGACTGCCGCATGACCGCCATCGAGACCCGCCCCAAGCCCGACGGCGTCCGCCTCGCCATCACGCAGAAGCGCTTCGAAGGCGTGACCCGCAAGATGGCCAATACCCTGCTGCGGACCGCGCGTTCGGGTGTCATCAACACCGCGCGCGATTTCTCCTGCGCGCTGGTCACGGCCGATTGCGAATTGCTGACCGCCGCCGACAGCTATCCGATCCACGTGATCGGCGGCGCGGATCTGATGGCGCGGGCGATGCTCGATATGCACCCCGACCCGAAGCCGGGCGACGCGTTCCTGCACAATTCGCCCTATCACGGCAACAGCCATGCGGCCGACCATACCATCCTGGTCCCGGTCTTCGACGACGACGGCCGGCACCGTTTCACGGTGCTCGCCAAGGCGCATCAGGCCGATTGCGGCAACTCGCTGCCGACCACCTACATGGGCAATGCGCGCGACGTCTACGAGGAGGGCGCGCTGATCTTCCCGGCCGTGAAGGTGCAGACGGGCTACAAGGACATCCAGGACATCATCAACATCTGCATGATGCGCATCCGGGTGCCCAACCAGTGGCGCGGCGACTATCTGGCGACCGTCGGGGCGGCCCGGATCGGCGAGCAGGAGATCGTCCGTATGGGGCGAGAACTCGGCTGGGACGCGCTGACGCGGCATGCCCAGGACTGGTTCGACCTGTGCGAACAGCAGATGATCGCCTGCATCCGCGGCATCAGGGCCGGGCGCGCGCGGGCGACCTCGATGCACGATCCGCTGCCGCGGACCCCGGCCGAGGGCATCCCGGCCACCGCGGATGTCACTGTCGATCCCGAGGCGGCGCTGATCACGGTCGACATGACCGACAACATCGACAGCCTGCCGGTGGGCGTCAATCTCTCCCATGCCTGCGCGCGCACGGCGGCGCTGGTCGGCGTTTTCAACAGCCTGCCGACGCCGATGCAGCCCAATGCCGGCAGCCTGCGCCGTATCGTCGTGCACCTGCGCGAAGGCTGCGTCGTCGGCATCCCGCGCCATCCGACCTCGACCTCGGTCGCCACCACCAATCTGGGCGACCGGGTGACGAATGCGGTGCAATGCGCGCTCGCCGCCATCGATCCGACCATCGGAATGGCGGAAGGCGGCGCCGCCATCCCGCCGGCGGCGGGCGTCATCTCGGGTGTCGATCCGCGCAACGGCCATGCCTTCGTCAACGAAGTGATCCTCGCCGCCGCCGGCGGCGCCGGGACGCCGACGCAGGACGGCTGGCTGTCGCTGTTCTCGATGGGCAATGCCGGCATGCCCTTCTACGACAGCGTCGAGGTCGACGAGATGCTGCATCCGATGATGATCGGGACGCGTCGTCTGGTCGCCGACAGTGAGGGCGCCGGCATGCATCGCGGCGCGCCCGGCATCCTGGTCGAATACCGACCGATCGATTGCGATTTCGAGCTTGGCTACTGCTCGGACGGTACCGTCAATGCCGCAAAGGGCACGCGCGGCGGCTTCGACGCCCAGCCGGCCCGGCAGTGGCTCGCCGCCGACGACGGCACGATCACGCCGCTCGGCACGTCCGAGCAGGTGCTGGTGCGCCGCGACCAGACGGTCGTCTCCTATTCGACGGCCGGCGGCGGCTACGGCGACCCGGCGACGCGCGATCCCGAGCGCATCGCCAAGGATGTGCAGGAAAAATGGATTTCCCGCGACCGCGCGCGCGATGTCTACAAGGCGGTGATCGCTCCGGACGGCAGCGTCGACCATGCCGCCACCGCCGCGCTCCGCGCAGCCCTCTGACCGTTCACCCAGGAGAGGCCCCGTGTTCGAAGACCAGACGCCATCGCCGGCCAACTCCGACAGTGCGCGCGATCGCGCCGGTGTCATCCACCCGATGACAGACCTGCAGCGGCACGACCGCGAAGGTCCTCTGCTGATCACCCGCGGCGACGGGGTCATGGTCTATGACGAGGACGGCAAGGCCTATATCGAGGGCGTGTCCGGCCTCTGGTCGGTCTCGCTCGGCTTCGCGCAGAAGCGGCTCGCCGATGCGGCATACCGGCAACTCATGGAACTGCCGAGCTACCACCTGTTCCGCCACAAGAGCCACCCGAAGGCGATCGAGCTCGCCGAACGGCTGCTCGGCATCGCGCCGGTGCCGATGTCCAAGGTATTCTTCGCCAATTCGGGCTCCGAGGCGAACGACACCGCGATCAAGCTCGCCTGGTACTACAACAACGCCCGCGGCCGCCCCGAGAAGAAGAAGATCATCGGCCGCATCGGCGGCTATCACGGCATCACGGTGGCGTCCGGCAGCCTGACGGGCCTCGCCCGCAACCACGCCGACTTCGACTTGCCGCTGCCGCGCTTCCTGCATGCGGACTGTCCGAGCCATTGGCGCTACGGGCTGCCCGGCGAATCGGAAGCCGACTACGCGGCCCGCCTCGCCGCCAACCTGGAGGCCCTGATCCTCAGGGAGGGCCCGGAGACGATCGCGGCCTTCTTCGCCGAGCCGGTCATCGGCTCGGGCGGCGTCATCGTCCCGCCCCGGGGTTATTTCGACCTGATCCAGCCGCTCCTGAAGAAATACGACATCCTGTTCGTCGCCGACGAGGTGATCTGCGGCTTCGGCCGGCTCGGCGCGATGTTCGGCTGCCAGGTCTACGGGCTGGAGCCGGACATGATCGCGATCGCCAAGGGATTGTCGTCCGGCTATGTGCCGATCTCGGCCGTCATGATGAATGCGAAGATCTGGGACGCCTGCTATGCGCAGTCCGGCAAGCTCGGCGTCTTCGGCCACGGCTTCACCTATTCGGGCCACCCGGTCGCGGCCGCGGTGGCGTTGGAGGCGCTCGATCTCTACGAGGAATTTGATATCGTCGGCAACGTGCAACGGCTGGCGCCGGTCCTGCAGGCGGGCGTCCAGAGCCTCGCCGGCCACCCGCTCGTCGGCGAGGCGCGCGGGATCGGCTTTCTGGGCGGGTGGGAACTGGTGTCGGACAAGGCCACCAAGGCCCCGTTCCCGTCGCCCGGCATGGTCGGCCTGATGGCCGAGCGCCACTGCCAGGCTCGCGGCGTAATCCTGCGCGCGCTCGGCGATACCCTGACCACGGCCCCGCCGCTGGTGGCGACCGCGGACGACATCGCGCGCATCATCGCGGTGGTCGGCGAGGCCCTCGACGCGACACACGCCGACTTGCAGGCCGGGGTGACGATCTGACGGTCCGCTGCCGCCGAGCAGCGCCATGTCGGACGGCCTCGGCGAGGCGGAGGCCGCCATGGGGCGGGGGCGCTGCGACGGCCGTCCCGGTCCGCATGGCGTCGCCGACCGGGCCTGCGCCGGCTGCGTCCGCCTCGGCGTGCACTCGTCGATCGAATCGAAGAAGATGACGGGCAAGTCCGGAGCCCTGCAGCCTGTCCTGCGCGGTTGCAGGCATCCGAGCGACACGGAAATTGCTCGGCGCCAAGGGCTTGAGCCGGTTCCCGTCATGTCGATCGTGGCGATTCGATCAGGACGGGCTCCGAGCCGACCGCGCCCAGGCTTCACAATCAAGACCGGGAAACCCGGGAGGAACATCATGGCCCGCATCGTCCGGATCGAAGCCGGAATGGTCGATATCGCGCCCAAGGTGAAGCGCACCGACGCGATCCAGAGCTTCGTCAGCCAGGAGACGCCGATCGTCCGAATCACCGACGCCGACGGCGTCACGGGCATCGGCTACTCCTATACGATCGGCACCGGCGGCCCCTCGGTGATGAAGCTGATCGAGAAGACGCTCGGGCCGCTGCTGATCGGCCGCGAGGCGCTGGAGATCGAGCGGCTGTGGCGCGACATGCTGTTCGTCACCCACGCCACCACGGTGGGCGCGATCACGGCGCTGGCCATGGCGGCGCTCGACACCGCGCTGTGGGATCTGAAGGCGCGCAAATTCGGCGAGCCGCTGCACCGGCTGGCCGGCGGCGCGCAGGCGAGCCTGCCGCTCTACACGACCGAGGGCGGCTGGCTGCATCTCGAACCCGCCGCCCTGGTCGAGGATGCGCTGAAGGCGAAGGCCGACGGCTTCGGCGGCGCCAAGATCAAGATTGGCCGGCCGCATGTCAGCGAGGACGTCGCCCGTCTCTCCGCCGTGCGCGATGCGGTCGGCCCGGCCTTCGAGATCATGACGGACGCCAACCAGGCTTTCACGGTCGACGAGGCCGTCCGCCGCGCGCGCCACTACGAGGCCGTCGACATCGCCTGGTTCGAGGAGCCGCTGCCGGCCGACGATCTCGCCGGCCATGTCCGCCTGGCGCGCTCGACGACCATTCCGGTCGCGGTCGGCGAGAGCCTCTACAGCCCGCTGCATTTCCGCGAATACATGCAGGCCGGCGCCTGCTCGATCGTCCAGGTCGACGTGGCGCGCATCGGCGGCATCACGCCCTGGCTCAAGGTCGCCCACGCGGCCGAGACCTTCAATCTGCCGGTCTCGCCCCATTTCCTGATGGAACTGCATGTCGCGCTGTGCTGCGCCGTGCCCAATGCGCGCTGGGTCGAATACATCCCCCAGCTCGACAGCCTGACCACCAGCCCGATGCGCATCGAAGCCGGCCGCGCTTACCCCTCGGAAGCCCCCGGCCTCGGCATCGCCTGGGACCTCGACGCCGTCGACCGGACGACGGTCCCGGGCTCGCGCTTCGTGCTGCGGGGGTGAGGGCGGAGGCAGATTGTTCTCACGCCGGCGGATGCAGGCGGGTGTCGAGGGCGAAGCGTTCCTGGAACAGGATTTCGTAGGTCCCAGCCGCCCGTTCGGGATCGAAGACCACGTTCCAACTGAACGGGCAGACCGCGCTCGGCAGGGCAACGAGTTTGTGCCGGGCGATCAGGTCATTGCCGAAGGCCTGCTGGCCGGCGCTCGGAATGCCCGGCCGAAGCCAGTGCGGGTTGGGCAGGCCGGTCGGCTCGACGATGTGGATTTGTCGGGGGTCGAGAATTCGGGCGGCCGTCAGGATGTGGGCGACCGTATCGAGGGTCTTGAACCCCTTGTGGACTGCGACTTCCAGGATCGCCGTCGAGGCGTCGAGCGAACTGTAGACGGCCCTTGTGCCGCGGCTGTTCCAGCGCCCGCCGACGCGATAGGCGCCTTCACCCGTGTTCCATGTTGGCGCATGGCGTTCGAGGTCGAGGCGCCAAATGATGACCTCGCCGCCGAGCACCGCCGGAACGGATGTCACGTGTAGACCCCGTATTCGAGGCGGACCAGGTGGTCGTCGACCATCTCCGCTCCGGCGGGCGTACTGAGAAGGTCGAGAGGTCGGTATCCGTCGAAGGCCAGGGCCGGACGTTCCAGCCAATGCTCGGCCTCCTCCTGGGAGCCGAACACGTCGGTGGCACGCGTCAGGATTTCGGCGAACTTCCAGGCTCGGCCGCTCTGCTCCCGTCCGAGCGGTTTGGACAGATCCGCCCGGCGGCGCTGGTGCGTCCGGATGCTCATGCCGACGGCCTTCTCCAGGGACTCCGTGCGGCCGAGGATCCGCAACTGGTCGACCAGATGATCGAGTGCCGAGGCCGGCAGTCCCTCCAAGATCAACTCGTGCACCTCCAGCGCGGTGGACACCCGCTTCGAAAGCACGGCGGTGCCGCCAAGCAGATCGCTCACGCGTTGAAGATCATCACGTTTGGCCGAAACCGAAGCCGTCGCCATCACAGCACCCTGTGTCATCTGTCGCAAAATATACGACATATGACGCGGCATTCAAGCCCGCGCACTGGGGAATGTCGGGCGACCTGGCGCAATAGAAAACGCCCCGGACTTTCGTCCGAGGCGCCATCGTCGGGTTTTGGGGCGAGATCAGCTGCAGCCGCTGGTGCCGCCGCAGGTGTCGCATTTCAGGCAGGTGCCGTTGCGGACCATGGTGAAGTTGCCGCATTCGCTGCAGGCTTCACCCTCGTAGCCCTTCATGCGGGCTTCCGCGATGCGGGCGCCGATGGCGGGCTGCGGGCGCTCCTCGGCCTCGGTGCGGCCGGCCGGGACGCTGCGCGTCTCGGTGGCGGCGCCGGCCTTCAGCGCGGTGGCGCCGAAGACATTGGCGAAGGCGGTGACCACGGCCGGGCCGGACGAGGCCGGGGCGACATTGGTGGCGTTGCGCGGGCCGCTGTCGACCACCTTCAGCCGTTCCTGCACCTTGCCGCGCACCAGACCGCGGGAGACCACGGCCTCCGGGCCTGGGGTCGGCTTGGCGACGCCTTCGACCACGCCGGACCCCATCGCCGTCGCGCCGATATCCTCGGGCCGGACATGGGCCAGATCGTGCCGCGCCAGGTAGGACACCGCCAGCTCGCGGAAGACATAGTCGAGGATCGAGGTCGCATTCTTGATCGCCTCGTTGCCCTGCACCATGCCGGCCGGTTCGAACCGGGTGAAGGTGAAGGCGTCGACATATTCCTCCAGCGGCACGCCATATTGCAGGCCGAGCGAGATCGCGATGGCGAAATTGTTCATCAGCGAGCGGAAGGCGGCACCTTCCTTGTGCATGTCGATGAAGATCTCGCCGATGCGGCCGTCGTCATACTCGCCGGTCCTGAGATAGACCTTGTGGCCGCCGACGATCGCCTTCTGGGTATAGCCCTTGCGCCGGTTCGGCAACTTCTCGCGCTCGCGGATCGCCCGCTCGACGATGCGCTCCACGATCCGTTCCGCCGCCATCGCGGCCCGTGCCGGAGCCGGGGCCGCGATCATCGCCTCGGCCGCATCCTCCGCCTCGTCCTCGTCATCGGCGAGCAGCTGCGAATTCAGCGGCTGCGACAGCTTGGAGCCGTCGCGGTAGAGCGCGTTGGCCTTGAGCGCCAGACGCCAGGACAGCGTGTAGGCGTTCTTGGCGTCCTCGACGGTGGCGTCGTTGGGCATGTTGATGGTCTTGGAGATCGCCCCGGAGATGAAGGGCTGCGCCGCGGCCATCATGCGGATGTGGCTTTCCACCGACAGGAAGCGCTTGCCCGTGCGGCCGCACGGATTGGCGCAGTCGAACACCGCCAGATGCTCGGCCTTCAGGTGCGGCGCACCCTCGACCGTCATGGCGCCGCAGATATGGATGTTGGCGGCCTCGATCTCGGCCTTGGAATAGCCGAGCGCGGTCAGCATGTCGAAAGACGGGCTGTCGAGATCGGCCGCCGTGAAGCCGAGCACCTTGGTGCAGAACTCCTCGCCGAGCGTCCACTTGTTGAAGGCGAACTTGATGTCGAAGGCCGACTTCAGGCCGCCCTGGATCTTGGCGATCGCCTCGTCGGTGAAGCCGCGCGCCTTGAGCGACGACGGGTTGACGCCCGGCGCCTGGGCGAGCGAGCCGTGGCCGACCGCATAGGCCTCGATCTCGGCGATCTCGCTCTCGCGATAGCCGAGGCTGCGCAGGGCCTGCGGCACCGACTGGTTGATGATCTTGAAGTAGCCGCCGCCGGCCAGCTTCTTGAACTTGACCAGCGCGAAGTCCGGCTCGATGCCGGTGGTGTCGCAGTCCATGACCAGGCCGATCGTGCCGGTCGGCGCGATCACGGTGACCTGGGCGTTGCGGTAGCCGAACTTCGTGCCGAGCGCCAGGGCGTCGTCCCAGGCCTTCACGGCCGCCGTGAGCAACGCCTTGTCGGGGCAGGCGCCATTGTCGAGCGGAACCGGCGGGGTGTTCAGCTTCTCGTAGCCGTCATGTTCGCCGCGCGCCGCCCGGGCATGGTTGCGCATCACGCGCAGCATGTGGTCGGCATTCTCGGCATGGCCCGGGAAGGGGCCGAGTTCCTTGGCCATTTCGGCCGAGGTCGCATAGGCCGTGCCGGTCATCACCGCGGAGAGCGCGCCGCAGATGGCGCGGCCTTCCGGGCTGTCATAGGCGATGCCCGACGACATCAGGAGGCCGCCGATATTGGCGTAGCCGAGGCCGAGGGTGCGGAACTTGTAGGAAAGCTCCGCGATCGCCCGGGACGGGAACTGCGCCATCAGCACGGAGACTTCGAGAACCACGGTCCACAGCCGGCAGGTATGGACATAGGCCTCGACATCGAAGCTGCCGTCCTGGCGCCGATAGGGCAGCAGGTTGATCGAGGCCAGGTTGCAGGCCGTGTCGTCGAGGAACATGTATTCCGAGCACGGATTCGAGGCGACGATCTCGCCGGAGGCCGGGCAGGTGTGCCAGTCGTTGATGGTCGTATGGAACTGGATGCCCGGATCGGCCGAGGCCCAGGCGGCATGACCAACGGTCTCCCAAAGGTCGCGGGCGCGCAGCGTCTTCTTGACCTTGCCGGTCTGGCGGAACTTCAGGTCCCACTTGCCGTCCTGCTCGACGGCGCGCAGGAACTCGTCGGTGACACGCACCGAATTGTTCGAGTTCTGGCCCGAGACGGTCAGATAGGCTTCCGAATCCCAGTCCGTGTCGTAGGTCGGGAATTCGATGTCCTTGTAGCCCTGGCGCGCGAACTGGATCACGCGCTTGATGTAGTTCTCAGGGACAAGGCTCTTCTTGGCGGCGCGGATCTCGCGCTTCAGCGCCGGGTTCTTCAGCGGGTCGTAGCAATCCTCGCCCGAGCCGTCGCAGTTGACGCAGGCCTTCATGATCGCGCCGAGGTGCCGGGAGACGATCTTGGAGCCGGTCACCAGCGCGGCGACCTTCTGCTCCTCCTTCACCTTCCAGTTGATATAGTCCTCGATGTCGGGATGGTCGATGTCGACCACGACCATCTTGGCGGCGCGGCGGGTGGTGCCGCCCGACTTGATCGCGCCGGCGGCACGGTCGCCGATCTTCAGGAAGCTCATCAGGCCGGACGAGCGGCCGCCGCCGGAGAGCCGTTCGCCCTCGCCGCGCAGCTTGGAGAAGTTGGAGCCGGTACCGGAACCGTATTTGAACAGGCGCGCCTCGCGCACCCACAGATCCATGATGCCGTTCTCGTTGACGAGGTCGTCGTCGACGGACTGGATGAAGCAGGCATGCGGCTGGGGATGCTCGTAGGCGGTCTCCGAGCGGGTCAGCTTGCCGGTCCGATAGTCGACGTAGAAATGGCCCTGGCTCGGGCCGTCGATGCCATAGGCCCAGTGCAGGCCGGTATTGAACCATTGCGGGCTGTTGGGGGCGACGAGCTGCATCGCCAGCATGTAGCAGAGCTCGTCATGGAAGGTGCGGGCGTCGGCCTCGGCGTCGAAATAGCCGCCCTTCCAGCCCCAATAGGTCCAGGTGCCGGCGAGGCGGTCGAAGACCTGGCGGGCGTCGATCTCCGAGCCGGTCCGCTCGGACGCGGGCAGGGGGGCGAGCGCGGCCTCGTCGGCCACCGAGCGCCACAGCCAGGAGGGAACGGTCTCCTCCTCGACGCGCTTCAGGCGGGTCGGCACACCGGCCTTGCGGAAATACTTCTGGGCGAGAATGTCCGCCGCCACCTGGCTCCACTGCGCCGGCACCGCGATGCCGTCGAGCTTGAAGACGACCGAACCGTCAGGGTTGCGGATCTCGCTCGTCGTGGTTCGGAATTCGATCGCTGCATACGGCGATAGACCCGCCGTCGTGAAGCGCCGCTCGATGCGCATCGTGTCGACCCCCAATGGTGATCGGACCTCACGAGCCCGATCCTAGCATGATGGAGGCGCCCTGTCGGGTCGCCATCCTGTCCCCGCCCGTCGGCCGTTACGCCGCAGGCCCTATCGTTCTTCTTCTTCCGCCCCGATGGACGCGGCCGGTCGGATTGGTCCGACTCTGGCTTCGAATCGCCGCGCCGCGTCTCTATGTAGTGTCTCAGGCTCGGCCTGGCCACTAAATATAGTGTTAATGCCCGGCCGATTACGCAGCCCCCTGAAACACGCGCAAAAATCGGCTGGGCGCCGATCCGGAAGATCCGCGACCCGATCCGATTTCAGTACATTTTCAGGAACTTATGCCGGATCTTTCACGGCCGGAGGGGCCGCGATCCGATGGCTTCGAAGCTAGTCCGAGTCTGTTTGGGAGGTCAAGACTTGGGGGCGTCGCTCCCTTCAGCCGGCTATATGTTGGGTCGGACGGTGTGGATAACGGGGAGGAGCGGCGAATTCGCCAATCGGGCCGGGTCCTTGCCGGCGAAGACCGGCCGGGTCCGGGGGGGCGATTGCGACAATTCGATCGAAACTCGCGCGGACGCGGCAACCGACACTTAAGCCGACCGTGGCAGGATCGCGACAGGTCGGCCGGGTCCCTCGGATCGCGGGCCAAATCGTTTGCAGCGCTCGCGAACCCGCGGCGGATGCGACGATGGCGAGGTAGCCCATGCGGCATCATCGGGCCTTCGGGCTCGCTCTCGAATCGCTCGATGTGGTCGTCGTCGACGATTCGCGTCCGATGCAGGCGATCCTCCGATCGATTCTGCATGGCTGCCGTGTTGCGCGCGTGCGCTGCTTCGACAGCGCCGAGGACGCGCTCGCCGCCATGGCGGTCGAACCGCCGCATCTCGCGATCGTCGATTGGCGCATGAAGCCGACCAGCGGGCTCAAACTGGTGCGCACCATGCGCCAAGCCAAGGCCGGGGCGCTGGCGCTGGTGCCGGTCATCCTGGTCACCGCCCATCCGACCTTGCGCCTGATCCGGCATGCCATCCTGTGCGGCATCCAGTCGGTGATCGCCAAGCCCTTCGCGCCGAACACGCTGGTCACCCGGATCCTGTCCATCCTGGCGGACGACCGCCGCTTCGATCTCGACGAAACCGGCGGCGTCTTACATCTGGAGGGCACGCTCCGTCTGCTCGCCGCCCAGAAGACGCGCTGGAACGCCCTGCGCGGCCTGCCGGAGGACGACGACACGCTGGTGCTTGGCACCCCTTCGGAGCGCCGTCGGCCGCCCGTGGAGGTTCCGTATCGGCCCCATCCGGTTCCGCCCGATCCGCATCTGGCCGATCCCTACCGGCCCGCCGACGGGCAGGGCACGGCGGCGTCTACCCCTCGCACCGCCTTCGCGGCGATACGCAGGCGCTCCGACGATCGTGCGACTGGACAGGCCGGCGCCGAGGCGCCATAAACGCCCCGTTCCTGGTGTTCCGCCGCGGCTTGCGGGCGGCGCACCGACACCCATGCCGGCACCGGGACCGCAGCGGGACAGCCCGCCGCCCCGGCATCCGGTTTCCGGGATGCGCGCGCGATGATCGATTTCCTGCTGAAACTCTTCACCTGGTGGAACGGGCACACCATCGGCACGATGGTGCATACCCGCCGCAACGGCGAACTGGTCGGTCACGACGAGTTCGGCAACGCCTATTACCGGACCAAGGGCGGGGCGATCGATCCGACCCTCGGCGTCCAGCGGCGCTGGGTGATCTATGCCGGCTATGCCGAACCGACCACCATCCCGCCGGGCTGGTTCGGCTGGATGCATCACCGCACCGACGTGATCCCGAGCCGCGACGGCCACCGCGTGCGCGAATGGGAACTGCCGCATCAGCCGAATCTCACGGGCACGCCGGGTGCCTACCGCCCGAAGGGCTCGATCCTCGGGACTGCCCGGCGCGCGAGCGCCTCGGCCGACTATCAGGCCTGGCAGCCGAAGTGACGGCGGCAGCCTGACCGGCGGCGCGCGGCCTTCCCTGTCCCTCGGCGAAATCGAGGCTTCTGAGAGGGGAGAAGGGGCGCTTCCCGGGCGATGCCGGCCGGCTTCGACCGTTGAACATCGAGCGTGTCGAAGAGGCCGGGCCGGATCAGCCCGGCCTTTTGCAATGGGACGATCTTGTCGCGCTTGCCGAGCGTCGGCGGCCATCTTCGACCATCAAAGCCGCGGCCCCGCTCGCTTGCGAAGATCGCCGCAGGCAAAGCCGGTCAAGCGAGCGGTGCGGAAGAGGCTCCTTCCACCGCCGGCTTCCGATCAATGCACCGTGCTGCGCGGCCGCTCGATGGCGTCGAGCGTCGCATCCGGCACTAGGCGCCGGCGACAGGTCCCGTCGCCATCCGGTTCGACCGGCGCGCGGCGGACGCGCCCGATCGGATCGACCCATGTGGCGAAAGCCGTGTAGTCGTCGAAGGAGAGCAGGTCCTGATCCCGATCGACCGCCGCCGTGCGGGCCGCGCGCGGCAGGATGTTGACGCCCGGGCGCAGGCGGGGAGGCTTCGCACTCATCGGATCACCCGGAGACGTTCGCCCGGCGTCGTACCGCGCAGCAGCGCGGTCGCGTCGGGGGCGGGACTCGATCCGGCACAGCGGATCAGCGTGAAGGCCTTGGCCAGTGTTGCCCGATCCTCCTCGGGACCGATTTCCCGACCGTCGCGTTCGCGATAGCCGGCAAGCGGCCGGCCACGCTCGTCGGTCGCGCCGACGAAACGGACGAAGCCCGGCTCGGCCAGATTGAGCGTGACCAGGAGACGGCGCCGGCCGAGGCTGGTTTTCTCCTCCAACCGCAGCCGCAGTTGGCCTGCGGCGGCCGGGTGCCACTCGATCACCGTGAAGGCGGCATGATGCCAGCGGCCGGCCTTGACCTCGACGGCGTTCGGCTTCAGCGCCAGCTTCGCCTGGCCCTCGCCGCAGCCGACATTGCGCGCCGGCAGCCAGCGACCACCATCGGCCCAGATCCATGTCCCCTCGACGGGGAAGCGGCGACCGGTGGGGGCGGCGCCGGCTGGGACGATTCCGGTGGGGGTGGTCGCTGTCTGCGCGGCGGCAAGAGGTTTGTCGGCAAGCGGGGTGGTTGCCGGGCCGGTGCCGTCCGCGGTGGCGGCGGCTGCGGCGCCGGCGAATCCGGTCTCGTCCGAGCAGCCGGCCAAGGCGGCGGCCAAAAGGACGGAAAGGCAGAATCGCACCGGCATGACGCCGAACCCCGGATGAAAGAGCCTTGCGTGCACCCGACCCTCCCGTCGCCACCCGCTTTCGAGGGCCATTGGGGCCGTTCACGCTTAAGGCCTGCTCAAGGGGCAGGGTGAATCGGGCGTCAAGGTTAAGGACGCGCTGACGGCATCCTTTCGATGCCGACGCCGGCCGGGCGGGAGGTCGGCGGTGCCATCATCCCCCGCCGCCTGAATCTCGCCTTTTCGCCCCGCTAGACGCGTGCTATGTGGCCGACGCCGTCGGAAGCCTTCAGCGGGTGACGGCGCGGCCGGACGGGCCGAGGCAAGCCGCTTCCGGGCGGTCAGCCGCCGGGTCGAGACTTCTGAAAATGGCACGTCCGGCGGGGCATTTCCGGCAGGGCAGGGCAGGGACAAGCGGACGCGGCATGACGGGCGGACGGACTCTTCGGGCGCATATCCTGGTGGCCGCGCTCGCGGCCGGAACGATTGCGCTGGGCGGAGCCGCCTTCGCGCAGAGCCAGGGGCGCCGCCAGCCGCCGCCGTCGCCCGACGACGGCACCAAGATCTCGCAGCCGATCGCCAACTTCTCCGGGCTCGACAAGATCACCGGCCGGATCATCGCCTTCGACGTGGCAATCAACGAGACGGTCCAGTTCGGCGCCCTGCAGGTGACCCCGCGCGTCTGCTATTCGCGCCCGCAGACCATCGCGCCCTTGACCACCACCTTCGTCGAAGTCGACGAGATCACGCTCGACAACAAGATCCGCCGTATCTTCACCGGCTGGATGTTCGCCGACAGCCCTGGCCTGCACGCCGTCGAGCACCCCGTCTACGACATCTGGCTGACCGCCTGCAAAGCCACCTCCAGCGACGTCCCGGCGACCGCGGTCAAGCAGTAGATAGTCGAAAATCTACGAGTCACGGTTGACGGCATATGCCAGAACCGCCACGCCGGGCCAGAAGTTGCCGTCGCTTCCTTCGATGAATCGCGTCGATTGTGGAAAACTCCACCCTATCAGCCCGGCATCACCGTATGTACTTTGGATGCTCTCGACGTATCGGTCGATAATTATCTTCGGATTTTTCTTGAATTCAAAGAGACTATCACTCTTGCATGACGGAGCCAGAAAAACAACTGCAACCCGGGTCCCGTCATGGACGTCTCGAGCGTCTTCCTTCGCACTGACAATCGCATCCTGGATGGTGGTATTGGACCCTTCCGAGAAGATATCGTCCCAGCGATGCTTCGCCTCAATGGCGAAATAGAAATCGCGCCCTTTGATGTACAGGTCGGCTCGCCCCGGTCGCGCTTTCGGGCCGAATCCCTTTTCCGCTGCGTATTCTTCAATCCCCACAGCGCCGGCCACCCATGCGGCGCTGCACAGAACCGATACGTTCGGACGCTCACCGTAGTAGTAGGCGGCATCGTCGCCGTTGTGAAAAGTTGAATAGGCGACGACGCAATCGGCCCAAGTCTGGACGATGGGCTCCAGCGCCTTCAATCGGCTCGAACGCAGGGATGTTCCGGTAAGATGCATGACGTCATCCAGGAGTCGTGTAATTGCTCCCGTCAAACCATAATCCGAAACCGAACAACAATCTAGGGTGTCACCCTCTCGCGTGGCAGACCTAGCCTCACAGGCGAACGAGCGCTTCAGCCCCTGTCACTCCGGTCTTCGGGAGGGCGGCGAAATCGGCCTCGAGCACGATGGCGCGTTCGAGCAGGCGCTGGTATTCGCGGCGCGAGACCTCGATGGCGCCGAAGCCGGACAGGTGTTCGGTGACGAACTGGGTGTCGAGCAGGGTGTAGCCGCCGGCCTTCAGACGGGCGACCAGGTGGACCAGCGCGACCTTGGAGGCGTCGGTTTCGCGCGAGAACATGCTCTCGCCGAAGAAGGCGCCGCCGAGGGAGACGCCGTAGAGGCCGCCGACCAGTTCCTCGCCCATCCAGGATTCGACCGAATGGGCACGGCCCAAATGGTGCAGGGCGGTGTAGAGCTCGCGGATGCGGTCGTTGATCCAGGTCTTGCGCCGGCCGGGGGCGGGCGCGGCGCAGCCCTCCATCACGGCCTCGAAGGCACTGTCGCAGCGGATCTCGAACTTGTCGGCCTTGACGGTGCGGGCGAGGCGGCGGCCGACATGGAAGCCGTCGAGCGGGATGATACCGCGCCGTTCCGGCTCGACCCAGAACAGGCCCGGGTCGTCGGCCGATTCGGCCATCGGGAAGATGCCGACCGCATAGGCGCGCAGCAGGATGTCTGGGGTGATGTCGACGCTGGAGCCACTTCGGCCGGCCATCGGCGCGTCAGGCTCCGTCGGCGAACGGCTTGGAGGCCAGGAAGCGCTCCAGCCAGTGGATGTCATACTGGCCGTTGGCGATGTCCTGGTTCTCCACCAGCTTGCGGAACAGCGGGATCGTCGTCTCGATGCCGTCGACGACGAACTCGTCCAGGCAGCGCCTCAGCCGCATCATGCACTCGACGCGATTGCGGCCGTGCACGATCAGCTTGCCGATCAGGCTGTCGTAGTAGGGCGGGATCGAATAGCCCTGATAGACGCCCGAATCGACCCGCACACCGAGCCCGCCGGGCGGATGGTAGTAGGTGATCCGGCCCGGCGACGGCGTGAAGGTGGCCGGGTTCTCGGCATTGATCCGGCACTCGATGGCGTGGCCGTTGAACTTCACGTCCTCCTGGCGCACCGACAGCGTCGCTCCGGAGGCGACCCGGATCTGTTCGTTGACGAGGTCGATGCCGGTGATCGCCTCGGTCACCGGATGCTCGACCTGCAGGCGGGTGTTCATCTCGATGAAGTAGAACTCGCCGTCCTCGTAGAGGAATTCGATTGTGCCGGCGCCGGCATAGCCGAGATCGGCGATCGCCTTGGCGACGACGCCGCCGATGCGGTCGCGCTCCTCGGCATTGAGGGCGGGCGAGCCGGCCTCTTCCCAGATCTTCTGGTGGCGGCGCTGCAGCGAGCAGTCGCGTTCGCCGAGATGGATCGCGTTGCCCTTGCCGTCGCCCATCACCTGGATTTCGATATGGCGCGGCCGGCCGAGATACTTTTCGATATAGACCGAATCGTCGCCGAAGGCGTTGCGTGCCTCGGTGCGGGCGGTCGAATAGGCCTCGACGAGGTCGTCCTCGGTCTTCGCCACCTTCATGCCGCGCCCGCCGCCGCCGGCGGCCGCCTTGATCAGCACCGGATAGCCGATTTCCGCCGCGACCCGGAGCGCGTCCTGCTCGCTCGACACGCCGCCGTTGGAGCCCGGCACGACCGGGATGCCCAGCTTCTCGGCGGTGCGCTTGGCCTCGATCTTGTCGCCCATGATGCGGATATGCTCCGCCGTCGGGCCGATGAACTTGACGCCATGCGCCTCGACGATCTCGGCGAAGCGGGCATTCTCGGACAGGAAGCCGTAGCCCGGATGGACCGCGTCGGCGCCGGTGATCTCGCAGGCGGCGACCAGTTGCGGGATGTTCAGGTAGCTGTCGCGTGCGGGCGGCGGGCCGATGCAGACGCTCTCGTCGGCGAGGCGGACATGCATGGCGTCGGCATCGGCGGTCGAGTGGACCGCCACGGTCTTGATGCCGAGTTCCTTGCAGGCGCGCAGAACGCGCAGGGCGATCTCGCCGCGGTTGGCGATCAGGATCTTGTTGAACATCCGCGCGGGTCCTTGGCTCACTCGATCACGACCAGGGGCTCGCCATACTCCACCGGCGCGGCGTCGTCGAACAGGATGGCGGTGACCGTCCCGGCGCGCGGGGCCGGGATCTGGTTCATGGTCTTCATGGCCTCGATGATCAGCAGGGTCTGTCCCTCGCGCACCTTCGACCCGATGTCGACGAACGGCGCACTGCCGGGTTCGGCGGCGCGATAGGCAGTCCCCACCATGGGCGACTTGACCAAGCCCGGGTGGCCGGCGAAGTCGGAGACCGGCGCGGCCGTTCCGGGTGCCGAGGGCGGCACCGGCGGCGGGGAGGACGGTGCGGCCGCGGCCGCATAGCTCGGGGCCGGCGCCATGTGCACCGGCGCGGTGATGGTCACGTTGCGGGCGACGCGGATCTTCAGGTCGCCATGGGCGACTTCGATTTCGGTCAGGTCCGTCTCGGCGATCAGCATCGCGAGATCGCGGATCAGATCGGTGTCGAACGGTTTCTTCGTGGTGGCCATTACGTTACTCGAGCCTTTGAGGGCCGGCGCGTCCGCTCCGGAGCGGGCGCCGCGCCGGATCAGGGGAGGCGACCTCGGCGGCATCGTTTCCGCAGGCGCCGGAAACCGGCCAGGGCTGGCCGGTCGGCGACGGGGAAACGACACTCGGCGAAGACTGGGATCGACATGTCCATCCTGGGCCGTGCCGGCGGCCGATCCGCCCGGAGGATCCGGTAGAGCCTCGCAAGGCTCCCGCCGCCCGGGTTGCGGCCCCGCTTCGCGATCGCCGGAGCGGCCAAAACCGCCCCGAGTCGATCCCGCTCGGGGGCCGGCTGCAGGCGCGCTTTATAGGGGCTCGGACCGGCCAGGAAAAGCCCCCATCGGGCCGGCTGGCGAACGTGGCGCGGGATGAGGCGTCGGACCGGGTCTCAGCAGGTCGTCGTGCCGCAACGGGCCTGGGACACGAGTTGCTTCAACTGGTCGTAGCCGACGGCGCCGGGTACGACGGTGTTGCCGATCACGTAGGAGGGCGTTCCGGTCAGACCCAGCCCGTTGGCAAGGGCGTAGCTTTCATCCAGCGTCGCCTCGATCTCCGGGCTGCCCATCTCGGCCTCCAGGCGCCCCTTGTCGATGCCGATCGAAACCGCGACCTCGGTCGCGCGCGCCAGGTTGGCTTCACCGCGGCCGAGCAGGAGCTTCTGGTGGAAGTCTGCATACTTTTCGGGTGCGATCCGGCTGACCGCCACCGCCACCCGGGCAGCGTCCTTGGACGCCGGACCGAGCACCGGGAATTCCTTCAGCACGAAGCGGATCTTGCCGTCCTCCTTGAGGAGAGCCGCCATGTCGGAATGCGCGCGCTTGCAGTAGCCGCAGCGGTAGTCGAAGAATTCCACAACGGTTACGTCGCCCTTCGGATTGCCGAGCACGACCTGCCGCGCCGAATTGAACAGAATGCCCGCCTTCTCGGAAATGATCTGGTTCCGGGCAAGCGCGGCCTCGTCGGCGCGCTTCTTCTCGAGCGCCGTCATCACCTCTTCGAGCAGTTCCGGATGTTCGAGCAGGTAGTTGCGGATGATCGACTCGACGGCCGTCTTCTGCTGGGCGGTCAATGCATCGGCGGCAGCGGCCGGCCGGGATGCCAGACCCGCGAAGGGCAGCACGAGGGCGGCGAGGAGGGCAAGGACGGCGAGGCGCAGCTTCATCGATCGCGAACTCCGGTTCGGCCGGACCGCAGCCCAGGCGTGACGAGCCTTATAGGATATCGGCGCCATTCCGCGAAGCCGGGCTCGCAATGCCGGTCTCACATCTGCTTGAGGGGCGGTGGCGTCCGGGGCTGCCGCCGCCGTGCTCCGGCGCCGACCGCTCCCAATGACGGTCGGGGCCGCGGCAGCGGGTCTTGCCTCAGGGCCGCGACCTGATAGAGCGTCGCGCGCAAGGGCCCGACACCGGAGACTGCCATGCCGTTCCAGCCATCAAATCGCAGCCGCGTCGAGCCTTTCATCGCCATGGAGGTGCTGGCGGCGGCCGTCGAGCGCGAGCGCCAGGGCCACCGGGTGGTGCGCATGGAGGTCGGCCAGCCCGGTGCCCCGGCGCCGAAGCCGGTCGTGGCGGCGGCCCAGGCGGCCATCGCCTCGGGCCGGCTCGGCTACACGGAGGCGATGGGAATCCGTCCGCTGCGCGAGGCGATCGCCGGCCACTACGCCAAGGCCTACGGGCTGGACGTCTCGCCCGACCGAATTGCCGTAACGGCCGGGTCCTCCGGCGCCTTCAGTCTCGCCTTTCTGGCCGCATTCGATGTCGGCCAGCGCGTCGCCATGCCGACGCCCGGCTATCCGGCCTATCGCAACCTGCTCGGCGCGCTCGGCATCGAAGCCGTCGAGATCGAGGCCGGCGCGGACACCCGATGGGCGCTGACGCCCGACATGATCCGACGCGCCCATGCCCTGAAGCCGCTGCACGGCATCCTGATCGCCAGTCCGGCCAACCCGACCGGCACCATGTATTCGCCTGAGGCGCTGAAGGCGCTGGTCGAGGTCGCCGACGAACTCGGCCTGTGGTTCATCTCGGACGAGATCTATCACGGCCTCGTCTTCGCCGGCGAGCAGCGCAGCGCGCTCGAATTCTCGCCCAGGGCGATCGTCGTCAACAGCTTCTCGAAATATTACTGCATGACCGGCTGGCGCATCGGCTGGATGGTGCTGCCCGAAATGCTGGTCCGCCCGGTCGACCGGCTGGCGCAGAACCTCTACCTTTCCAACAACGAGATCTCGCAGCGCGCCGCCGTCGCCGCCTTCGACCCGGCCTCCGCTGTGGAACTCGACGCCACCCGGGCGGTCTATGCGGCCAACCGTGCGGTCCTCATCGACCGGCTGCCGCGGATCGGATTCGACGAGTTGCTGCCGGTCGATGGCGCCTTCTACGTCTATGCCTCGGTCAAGCGCTTCTCCAACGACAGCCTCGAATTCGCCCGCCGGATGCTGGTCGAGGCCGGCGTCGCAGCGACTCCGGGGCCGGATTTCGACGCCGCGCGCGGCCACGGCTTCATCCGATTCTCCTTCGCGGGCACCGAGGCCGACATCGTCGAGGCCGCCGACCGCCTGCAGGCCTGGCTGAAGTGACCGGGGCGTGCCGCCATCACCGCGTCGTGCGTCGGCGGCGGGCGGTGCCGGGGCTGTGTTCGGCGCAGTGACGGGCGACCAGTTCGCCGGTCCGCTCGACGTGAGCGGCGAAAAGCGTGCGGGCGCGCTCGGCATCGCGCGCCTGCAGGGCAGCCAGAATCGCCCGATGTTCGGCGATTGATTCCTCCATGCGGCCGGCCGCCGACAGCCCGACATTGCGCGCCCGGGCCAGGCGGCCGAGGATGCGCGCATGGGTCTCCGCCAGGGCCGGATTGTCGGCACCGGCGACCACCGCGGAGTGGATGCGCTGGTTGATGCGGATATAGCCGGCCCAGTCGCCGGCCTGGTGGCGGTCTTCCAACTGGACCTGCAGGCGGGCGAGCTGGTCGAGCGCGGCTTGGCTCATGCGCGTGGCGGCCAGCAGGGCGGCGTGGCTTTCGAGCGCCACCTCGACCTCGAACAGGTGATGCAACTCCGCCTCGTCGAGTGGAGCCACGATGGCTGCACGATTGCGGCGGAGCAGAACCAGCCCCTCGGCGGCGAGCAGTTTCAGGGCCTCGCGCACCGGCGTGCGGGAGGCGCCGAGGATCGCGGTCAGGTGCGGTTCGCTCAGGATCGCGCCGGGCGCGATTTCCAGGAGCACGATCATCTCGCGCAGGCGCACCACCGCCTGATCGGACAGCGAGGCCGGCGGCTGACGCGGGCGGGTCGCGGCGCGGCGCGGCGGCGTGTCGACGACATCGCTCATGGGCGGCCTCCCGCGATCAGCGCCGCGGTGCCCAGCGCCGAGATGCCGGCCAGCACCAGGAAGCTCAGGCCGAGACCGCCGACTGCGGCGGTCGCGGCCACCAGGCCGGGTCCGACAAGGAGCCCGAGATAGGTCACGGTCAGGACCGCGCCGGTCGTCTCCGCGACCCGGCCGTCCGGGGCGAGGCGGGCCATCTCGGCAACGAAAAGGCCGTTCCAACCGCTCGCCGTGGTGCCGAACATGGCCGCGAGCAGCACCAGGGCCCAGAAGGGCAGGGCCGGGCCGGCCAGCGCCAGCGTGGCGGCGGCGACCGTCATGCCGATGCCGAGCCCGGCGATGACCCCGCGCGGCGTGCCGATCCAGCCGACCGCTGCACCCCATCCGAGCCGCCCGGCCAACCCGGCGATCTGGGCGACGCCGAGCGCGAAGCCGGCGGCGACATGCGGGTGGCCGAGGCCGGTGACGGCATGACTGACGAAAAAGGTGTTGAGCCCCAGTTGCATCGCCCCGAAGGCGGCCGAGGCCAGGGCCAGCGTGGCGAGCGGCCGTGAGCGAAAGAGCGCCGCGAGCGGCATCCGGGCGGATGCCCCGGCCGCCGCGACGGTGCGATCGTAGCGCGGTGCCATGCGCCAGCAGAGGATCGCGACGGCGCCGGCCAGGACCGCGACCAGCCCGTAGCCGAGCCGCGGGTCGACGACCGCCACCAGGGCTGGCAGGGCGACCGAACCGATCGCTGCGCCGATCTGGTTGCCGGTCTGGCGTACCGAGAAGACGAAGGAGCGCCGGGCCGGCTTCGTCAGCCGGCCGAGCAGCGTGGTGCTGGCCGGCGTCTCCGGCCCGAAGGCGAAGCCGATCAGCGCCCCGGCCGCGATGAGGCCGGCCAGCGATCCGGCCGCGGCCGCCAGCATGGCGAGCGCGGTGGCGAGGCAGCAGGCCGCCACCACGCCCATCGGTCCGAGCCGCGCGACCAGGACGCCGCTCTTCGGCGCGGCCAGCGCCGCGACGGCGAAGACGACGGTCGAGAACAGCCCGAGCGTCGACGGATCGAGCCCGATGCGCGGCGCGACCACGCCGGGCGCGAAGACCGCCATCGAGATTACCGCCTGCACGGCCATCATGGCGGCCAGGGCCGGTCCCAGGGGGGGATCGGACGTCGGCGGAACGGTCCCGCACGAAGCGGTCCAGGACGGAACGGCCGGGCGGGCATCGGCGGGTGCGGCATCCGCGGATGCCGGCGCGCTGGCATTCCGGTCCGGCGTCGCTACCATAGCGCCGTCTCCAGAACGGCAGAGGGAAGAGCGGCATGGCGGGCGGCGTATCGATTCACGGCGTGGACATCGCGCGGGGCATCGCGGCGGAGGGGCTGTTCGTCGAACTCCACGCGCTGGAGCCCGAGCGCCGCCTGATCGCCGCCGGCCGGCTCGGTGCCAATGGCCAGCTCGACCATCCGAGCGTGCGCGGCGAGGGGATCGTCGCCGGGCCACACGAGGTTCTGTTCCATCTCGGCGACTGGCTCAAGGCGGCCGGCTACTCGGCCCGCGAGACGGCCTTTCTCGACCTGGTGCCGTTCCGCTTCGTGATCGGCGACGTGGCGCAGCACTATCATCTTCCGTTCAAGTTCACGCCCTGGGGCATCCAGCTGTTCCGCGGTGTGTGACCCGCGCCGGCCGTCGCGCGCCATCTGTCACGAAGGCGGGCCGACCGGCAAGGCGGGCGGGAGGCCTTCATGCGGTGGGCGGTCCGTCCCGTCAGGCGAGCCGGCGCGACAGGCCGGTCAGCCGTTCCATCACCATGATCAGCGCGACGGTGAACACGATCAGCACGCCCGACAGCGCCGCGATGGTCACGTCGAGCTTGCCTTCCAGATCCTGCCACATACGGATCGGCAGCATGTCGGTGGCGGCATCGCGCAGGAACAGCGAGACCGGGACGTTGTCGAAGGACGACATGAAGGCGATGAAGCCGCCGGCCAGGATGCCGGGCAGGATCAGCGGCAGCGTGATCCTGCGGAAGGTATAGAGCCGGTCGGCGCCGAGGCTGGCCGAGCATTCGAGCAGGCTCGGATCGAGCTGCGACAGCGCCGCGACCGTATTGCGCACCAGATAGGGCACGCAGACCACGGTATGGCCGATGATCAGCGTCATCGGCGAGACCGGCAAGCCGAGGGCGGAAAAGAACATCAGCCCGGCGAGCCCGAAGGCCAGCGCCGGCAGCACCAAAGGCGACATGAAGAAGCTGTCGAGCAGCTTCGCCGACCATTTCGGCGAACGCGCGATGGCGAGCGCCGCCATGGTGCCGAGCACCACCGACAGGCCGGTCGTCCAGGCGGCGACCTTCAGGCTGTTCATGGCGGCGAAATGCAGTTGCCAGGCGTCGAGCAGTTCCCCGTACCAGCGCAGCGAATAGCCGGGCGGCGGGAAGCGCAGCGAGAAGCCGCTGGTGAAGGAGACGATGATCACCACCGCGGTCGGTGCGACCAGCAGCACCAGGGCGACGAACGCGACGAGGCCCATCGCCAAACGGAAGGACAGGGCTTCCCAATCGACCCGCATGGGCGGCCTCACGCGTTGGCGTAGCCGCGCGACAGGCGGCCGAGCAGGTTGAAGAGGGTGACGACGCCGAGCACCGCGACCAGGAAGATGATCGAGATCGCCGCCGCAAAGGGCCAGTTCTGGAGCGTCGAGGCCTGCTGGTAGAGATACATCGGCATGAACAGCATCTGCCCGCCGCCGACCAGGCTCTGCGTGATGAAGGCGGTGATCGAGGCCGCATAGGTCAGCATGGCGCCGGCGATGATGCCGGGCAGCGACAAAGGCAGCATGATCTTGACGAAGGTGCGCCACTGGCCGGCGCCGAGCGAGGCGGAGGCGTCGCCGAGATTGGGATCGATCCGGCCGATGGCGGTGATCAGCGGCAGGATGGTCAACGGCATCTGCACCTGGGCCAGCGCCACGATCAGGCCGCCCTGGGTGTAGAGCAGTTTCAGCGGCGTCTCGGCGAGGCCGAGCGAGAGCAGCGTCGAATTGACGATGCCCTGGCGGCCGAGGATGACGATCCAGGCGAAGGTGCGCACGACCACCGAGGTCAGCAGCGGCAGGAGCACGATCAGGATGATCAGGCTGCGCACCTTCGGCCCCGAGCGGGTGTAAATCCAGGCGACCGGATAGCCGAGCAGCAGGCACAGCGCGGTGACCTCCAGCCCGAGCAGGAGCGTCGAGCCGAGCACGCCGAGGCTGAACAGGTCACCGAGGAAGTTGGTATATTGCGAGAGCCCGTAGCCGCCGCCCTTCGGGTCGACCTGCAGGCTGAGCAGGAACAGCAGCGCCAGCGGTGCGGCGAAGAAGGCCGCCAGAAAGCCGGTCAGCGGCAAGGCCAGCTTCATGTCATAGGCGGTCGGACTGGCAGACGACATGGTGGGATCCTGACGTAGGGACGGCCGGACTTCAGACGGTCACGAGCGGACCAGCAAGGCACTCCATTCGCACCACTCACCGCGGTCCGCGAGGCCCCGCTGGATTGCCGGGACGAGCCCGGCAATGGCAGAGCGGTCGGGCGGGCGTTCCGGATGACGGACGCCGCCGCATCGCTGCGCCAACGCCCCTGCTTCTGTCATGCCCGGGCTTGTCCCGGGCATCCCGGCTTTCGACCCCGTGCGTCCTGACGCCTCCGCTGGATTGCCGGGACAAGCCCGGCAATGACAGAAGGCGTTGATCGTTACGGCACCTCTCGGACACCCAGGCTGCGATCTCGATCAGGCCGTCAGATCTTGATCTCGCGATTGAACTTCTCGATCCAGGCCGAGCGCTGCTCGTTGATCTTCTTCCAGTCCTGGAACACAAACTTCTTCTTCAAGTCGTCGGTGTCCTTGGCCAGTACCTTGGCGATCTCGCCGCCCATCTTGACCTTGGTGTTGGTCGGCACGATCAGATAGGGGCTGTCCATCAGCTTGGCCTGGACCTCGGGCGACAGGGCCGCCTCGATCAGCTTGAAGGCGAGTTCTTTGTTGGGCGAGTTCTTGACGATGTGGATGGTCGTCTTGAACGCGATCGCGCCTTCCTTGGGGGCCACGAACTCGACCGGCACGCCCTTGGCCTTGAGGATCTGGATGGCGTTGAAGTTGCCGGGCGAGATGTCGATCTGGCCCTGCTGGAACAGCGTCGCCAGCGCGCCCGGATTGGTCGCCACCGCGGCGAGGTTCGGCTTCAGCTTCTCGATCGCCGCGAAGGCCGGGTCGATATTGGCTTCCGAGCCGCCGTGCATCTTGGCGATCTCGACCATGAAGCCGGTGCCGAGCGTCGAGTTCATGTTGGTGATGCCGACGCGGCCCTTGAATTCCGGCTTCCAGAGATCCGCCCAGGAGGTCGGCGGGGTCTTGATGACCTCCGGGTTATAGGTCAGGCCGACCACCTGGAAGAACGGCGCCGGGCCGGTATCGACCTGCGCTTCCGAGATCAGGTCCTTGTAGTAGGCGCTCTTGGCGACCGGATAGGGCTCGACCAGATCCTGCCCGATGGCGACCAGCGCGGGACCCGGATCGTGCAGCATCACGTCGATCGGCGGGTTGGCGCGGGCGGCATTGACCTTGGCGATCTGGTCGACCGACAGCATCGGGTCGAGCACGATCTGGGCATCCGCAGTCGCCTTGCGGAAGGCCGGGACCAGGACGGCCTTGTGGGCTTCCTCCCAGCTGCCCGTGAAGGTGGCGAAGACCAGCGGGCGCGCCTGCGCCCAGGTCAGACCCGGGAAGGCCTGCATGGCGCCGAGGGCGAGTGCGGTCTTCAGGAGATGGCGGCGATCCAACGACATGGCAATCCTCACGAAGGCAGGAGGGGATAGGCGGAGGCGAGGCCCGGCGCCGCCACGCGGACGCGGACCGGGGTTCCAGGGGTGCGGAGCGCGGTACCGGCGCGGCGCGGTTCGGCGACCTTGATGCCGAGGCCATCGGCGGTGCGCACCTCGTGCACGACGGTCGGCCCGAGCGGCAGGCCCATCTCGACGACCGCGGCGAAACCTGCGGGATCGTCGCACAGTTCGAGATGCTCGGGCCGGATGCAGAGCGTGGCGCGCGCGGCCGGGCCGAGGCCGCCGGCGGGCGCCTGCGCGACGATGTCGGCGCCGGCATCGAGCCGGACGGCCAGTCCGTCGCCGGAGGAGCCCATGACCACGCCGGGCATCCGGTTCGCGGTGCCGACGAAGGTGTTGACGAACAGGGTCTGCGGCCGGTCGTAGATGTCGAGCGGCGAGCCGAATTGCTCCAACCGGCCCTGGCTCAGCACAGCGACCCGGTCGGCCATCGACAGGGCCTCCTCCTGGTCGTGGGTGACCATGACGGTCGTTACGCCGGAGAGCCGCTGCAGGCGCTTGATCTCGATCTGCATGTCGAGGCGCAGGTTCTTGTCGAGCGCCGCGAAGGGCTCGTCGAGCAGCAGGATGCGCGGCTTGATGGCCAGCGCCCGGGCGAGGGCGACGCGCTGCTGCTGGCCGCCGGACAGTTGCCGCGGCAACCGGTCGGCGAGATGGCCGAGCCGGACGAGGTCCAGCACCCGCTTCGCCTCTGCCTCGCGCGCGGCCTTGCCGACGCCCTGCGCGGCCGGCCCGTAGGCGACATTCTCGGCCACCGTCATATGCGGGAACAGGGCATAGTTCTGGAACACGATGCCGATCTGGCGCCGGTTCGGCGGCAGGTCGTCGACGATGTCGTCGGCCAGGATGATGCGGCCCTCGGTCTGCCGGACGAAGCCGGCGATGATCCGCAGCAGCGTGGTCTTGCCGCAGCCGGAAGGGCCGAGCAGGGCCACCAGTTCGCCGGCGCGGATGTCGAGATTGATGTTCTCGACCGCCACGCTGGTCCCATATCGATGCGTCACCGCATCGACCACCAGGGACCGTCCACCCATGCCTTCGCCCTGCACCATCGCACCCGTCCGGCATCCGTCTTGCATGACTGGACTTCAGCAATGGGCATGCCAAATTGGTGAAAGTCTCTATGAATCAGAGAATTGAGGTCTGTGATGTCAGTCTGCGGGACGATCGCAGCCCAACAAAAAGGCAGGAACGCGGGGGCACTGCATGAAAAGCCGACAGACCGGGACGGAAGCCGCCGGGACGCCCGCCGATGCCGTCACGCTCGCCCGCCACCTCGCCGCGCGTGAGGTTTCGGCCGAAGAGGTCGTGACGGCCGCGCTGGACCGGATCGCCCGGCTCGAGCCGACGCTGAAGGCCTTCATCACCGTCGATCGCGAGGGCGCGATCGCCACCGCGTGCCGGCTCGATGCGGCCGACCGGCCGGTCGGCCCGCTGCACGGGCTGCCGGTCGCCGTCAAGGACGTGACCGATACCGCGGGTCTTCGGACCACGCGCGGCTCGCTGCTCTTCGCCGACAACGTTCCCGCAGCCGACGACCCGGCGGTGGCGCGCCTGAAGGCGGCCGGGGCGGTCATCGTCGGCAAGACCAACACGCCGGAATTCGGTTTCGGCGCGGTCTGCACCAACCGCATCCAGGGGCCGACCGCCAATCCCTACGACCCGCGCCTGACCTCCGGCGGCTCCTCGGGCGGGTCGGCCGCGGCGGTGGCGGCCGGGCTGGTGCCGCTCGCCCAGGGTACGGATTTCGGCGGATCGGTGCGCACCCCGGCCGGCTTCTGCGGCATCGTCTCGGTCCGCCCGACGCCGGGCCGGATCGCCGAGCCGGGCCGGGACCTCGCCTGGACCGGGCTTGCCAGCCACGGCGTCATGGCCCGCACCGTCGCCGATGCGGCCCTGATGCTCGCCGCGATGGCGGGACCCGATCCGGCCGATCCGCTGTCCTTGACCGCCTGGCCGCCGCTCGCCACGCCCGACCCGGCCTCGGGGGCGGTGCTCGGGCCGGTGCGCGTCGCCGCCACGGCCGATTTCGGCGTCGCGCCGATCGCCGACGCGGTCCGGCACCGTTTCGAGGAGGCAGTCGCCCGTCTCGCCGCCGTCGCCGGCCCGGTCGAGCGCGCGCATCCGGACTGCGCGGAGGCGCCCGCAGCGTTCCGAACCCTGCGTGCCGCCCAGATCGAGCGTGGTCTGGCCGATCTGGTCGACGGGCGCGAGGACCTTCTGACCGATCCGGTGCGCTGGAATCTCGGCGCCGGGCGCGGCCTGACCGCGCGCGCCTACCTTGAGGCGGAAGCGGCGCGGGCGCGGCTCTGGCGCCGCTTCATCGCCTTCTTCCAGACCCGCGACGTGCTGGTCGCCCCGGCGGCCTCGGTCATGCCCTGGCCCCATGCCGATGGCGAGGTTCTGGAAATCGACGGCCGCCCGCTCGCCGACATCCTCGACTATCTGACGGTCACTTTCGTGGTCTCGCTGGTCGGCTTTCCGGTCGTCACCCTGCCGGCGCCCTTCGACGACCTGCCCTTCGGTCTGCAGCTGATCGGCCGGCCGGGCGAGGAGGCGCGGCTTCTCGCCTTCGCGGCCCGGCTGGAGGCTGAGGTGGGCTTCGTCTGGCGGCCGCCATTGATGCCGGCGGAGGTCCGGCCGTGAGCGCGCTCGGGCGCGGTCCCTCAGGCGAACAGGCGGCCCCAGCGCGGCGCCTGGAAGCCCGAACGTCCGGCGGCGCGCAAGGCGCCGTCGAGGGTGACGACGCAACTGTCGACGACGGCGACGCCATGCTCGTCCTCCCAGCGCGCGGCATGCGGCGCGCCGGCGACGTTGGTGCACAGGATCACGATCGCGTCGGGCTTCGCCGCCGCCACAGTCGCCACTTGTCCGTCGAGCGTCGCCGCATCGACCGTGCCGAAGGTGAAGTTGTCGCGGATGCCGAGATGGCTTTCGGCGACGACGCGTACGCCCTCGCGGCCGTAGACCTCGGCGATGCGGGCCTGGACATCGGCCGTATAGGGGGTGACCAGGCCGATCGAACGGATGTTTGCGCGGGAAAACAGGTCAAACAGGGCGAGCACACAGGTGCTGGCCGGGGCGCCGGCCGCGGCGGCGAGCCGGTCGGCCAGCGCGCGGTCGCGGTCGAGGCCGAGCCAGCTGGCGCTGGTACCGTTCCAGGTCACCACATCGACATGGGCATGGCCGAGCAGTTCGGCCGCCGCCAGCATCGGCTGGTCGTCGAACTGGCCGAGCGCGGCCCGGTCGAGTGCGATCTCGGTGACCTTGAAGCGGGCGAAATGCGCCGTCACGTCGGCAAGCTCGCGGACCATCGCGGCCGTGACCGGCTCCAGGACGGTGTTGGACGACGGCGTCAGCATGCCGATGCGCAGGGTCATGTCCGGAAGGCTCCGCGGGGATCACGTTCGGGCACGGTGGTAGCGGGTAGGGGCGCGGCACGCATGCCGCAATTTCGGGCAGCCGGCCGCGGCCGGCATGGCGCCATCCATGGCATCCGTTCGTGTTGCAGCAGCGGCCGGGTAAATTCAACGAGGGAAACGGCATGACGATCGATGAGGAAACCGGCGCGGTGGCGATCGCCGCGGCGGTCGGGGCGGGGCAGATCTCGGCGGCCGAGGTCGCGGCCGATGCGGCGCGCCGGATCGAGGCGGCGGCGGATCTGGTCGCGGTGGTCGATTTCGATCCCGACGAGGGCCGGGTTGCGGCGGCCGAAGTCGACCGACGGCTGGCGGCCGGGGAGAGCCTGCCGCTCGCCGGCGTGCCGATCCTGGTCAAGGACAATCTCTGGGTCGGTGGCCGGCGCGTGACGCAGGGCTCGCGGCTCTTCGCCGACTTCCGCCCGCCCGCCGACGCGATCGGCGTCGCCCGCATGCGCGCCGCCGGGGCGGTCGTGATGGGCATGGCCAATTCGTCCGAATTCGCCTGCAAGGGCATGACGACCAACAAGGTCTACGGCACGACCCGCCACCCGCTGGACCCGCGCCTGACCCCCGGCGGATCCTCCGGCGGACCGGCCTCGGCCGTGGCGGCGGGGCTCGTCCCGGTCGCGCTCGGCACCGACGGCGGCGGGTCGAGCCGGCGCCCGCCGGCCCATGTCGGTGCGGTCGGCTACAAACCCTCCTACGGCGCGGTGCCGCGCGGTCCGGGCTTCGCGAGCCCGTTCGGCGGGCTCTCCTGCATCTCGCCGATCGCCAATGCGGTCGCCGACATCCGCCTGGTCATGACGGTCCTGGCCGGCCCCGACCCGCGCGATGCCGAAAGCCTGATCGCGCTCTTCGACGGCCGGGACGGCCCCTCCGCCCCGCGCATCGCCTGGTCGCCGAAACTCGGGCTCGACGTGCCTGTCGACGCCGCGGTGGCCGAGGGGCTGGAGAGGGCCGTGGCCGCCCTACAGGCCGCCGGGATGACTGTGGAGCGGCGCGATCCGGTCTGGCCGGACGGACTGACCGAACTGTCGCTGATGCCGATCCAGTTCGCCGGTCTGGCGGCGATCCACGGCGAGGCCTGGCGGCGCGACCCGTCGCTGTTCGATCCCGATGTCGGCCGGCAGATCGAGCAGGGGCTGGCCATGGACGGGCCGACCGTCTCGCGGGCCTTCCTCTTGTCGCAGGAGGTGCGCCGGTCGGTGGCGCGCTTCTTCCTGGATGTCGATTTCCTGCTCGCCCCAACGGTGCCCTGTTGCGCCTGGCCGAACGACCGGCTCGGGCCGGAGACGATCGGCGGCATCGCCGTCGCCCCGCGCGCCCATGCGGTCTTCACGCCCTTCTTCAATCATGCCCAGGTGCCGGCGATCTCGCTGCCTGCCGGCCGCGACGCGCAGGGCCTGCCGTTCGGATTGCAGATCGCGGCCGCGCGCGGCTGGGATTTCCGCCTGATCGGCTTTGCGGAGCGGATCGAGGCCATCCTCGATGGCGCCGGGCTTTGGACCGCCGGCCGGCCCGCGGCACCGCGGAGGCGCGCATGAGGATCCTGGTCGCCAACCCCAACACCAGCGAGAGCGTCACCGAGCGCCTGCTCGCGGTCGGCCGCGCCGCCGCCGCCCCCGGCACCGAACTGGTCGGCGCCACCGCGCCGCGCGGCGTGCCGTATATCTCCAGCCGGATCGAGGCCCAGATCGGCGGCGCGGTCCTCCTGGAAACGTTGGCCGAGCGGGCCGCCGGCTTCGATGCCGTCATCGTCGCCGCCTTCGGCGATCCGGGCCTCGGCGCGGCGCGCGAACTGCTCGACATCCCGGTCGTCGGCTATGCCGAGGCGGCGATGGTCACGGCGCTGATGCTCGGCCGCCGCTTCGCGGTCGTCACCTTCACGACGGCCATGGAGCCCTGGTACCGGGAATGCATCGAGGCCAACGGGCTGCAGGGCCGCTCGGCCGGCGTGCGTTGCGCGGACCGCGCCTTCACGTCGATCGACAGCGTCCAGGCCGAGATGGAGGACCATCTTGTCGCCCTGGCCGGCCGGGCAATCGTTGAGGACGGGGCCGACGTGATCGTGCTCGGCGGGGCGCCGCTGGCCGGGCTGGCCGCCCGGGTGCGCGGCCGCGTGCCGGTGCCCTGCGTCGACGCCATGGTGGCGGCGGTCAAGCAGGCGGAGGCGCTGGTCGCACTCGATCCGGCCAAGCCGACGGTCGGCAACTATCGGCGGCCGGCCGGCAAGCCGAGCACGGGCCTCGCCCCGGCGCTGGCACGACGGTTGGCCGAAGGGTAGCGCGGGCGCGAAGGGAATGGGCGGCCGGCTGCGGTCCGTTCCGGCCGCGCCGCGGTGCCGTGCGGTGGCGCCGGGCGACCCTCACGCATCGGGCCGAACCGGCGCGAGCGCGACGGCGCTGCGCTGGTCTCTGCGGTAGTCGGCCGGCGTGGTGCCCATCTCCTTGCGGAAGATCCGGGTCAGATGGCTCTGGTCGGCGAAGCCGGTCAGGAGCGCGATTTCCTTGATCGACAAGGCCCCGCGCCGCAGATGAGCGGCCGCGGCCTCGACGCGCATCTGCGTCACGTAGCTGTGCGGAGGCATGCCGAAATAGGCGCGGAACTTCCGCGCAAAGGCATCCGGCGCAAAGCCGGTGACGGCGGCCAGTTCGGCGAGCGAGACGTTCCGGCCAAGATTGTCGCGCAGGAATTCGGCGATCCGCTGCGCGTGGCTGCGGGACAGCGGTCCATGCGCAGGCGGGCGGCGGAAGGTGACCGAGGCATAGTTGCGCAGAATGTGGATGTTGGCCTGCAGCGCCAGGGCATCAACGAAGAGGCGTCCGCCGGCCTCGCCCGCCGCCACTTCGTGAGCCGCCTGACGGGCGATCGTCTCCAGGGCGCCATCGTCGGCGCGCAAGACGTCGCGCAATTCCAGGCGCTCGGCCGGCTGATCGAAGACCTCGTTGGCGGTGCGGATCATGCTGGCCGGCGAGATGTAGAAATGGGTCACCTCGACCCTGTCCCCCCAATGCCAGTGCGAATTCTCGGCGCGGGTCAGCAGACTGACCACGCCGCGCCCGACCCGGTCCTGCCGCCACGGCCCTGTGACCCGCCGGTTCATGGCTGTTTCGCCCTGGCGGTAGATGACCACGAGATAGTCGTCGAGCGGCGGAATGTCGACGTCCAGCGGTGCGTAGTCGAAGATGCGGAGCCGGAAATCTGAGCATGCCCAAGACGAGCTGTCGAGGACAAGCCGGCCAGGAACGTAAGTCGGCAGTGACATGTAGTTGATGGTGCTGCTCATCGCGCAAGGGTCCGAGAAGCGTCAGGTTTACTTACGTTGCCATGCCGCATGATTTGTGCGGTGCACAATTTGGCTCATCCGTTCATCAACGCATAGACATCGCCTTTTGTCGAGCCAATGCGCCGGCAATCGCACCGACAGTCGGATCCGTTCCAAATTTTGCAGGAAGCCTTCAAGACCGGCTCGGCGGTTTCAGGCGAGCCTTTGGACATCCGACAAGGATGGGCTGTGCTGCCGGGAGGGCGCACGCTCGGGGATGCGCTTGGGACAGGCGCCCCCAGGGACGGACCATGGGAGGACGATATGGCCGCTTCGGTCACGAACAATCATGCCGGTCAGGCAACCGACGATGCGACCCGGCTCGATGCGATGATCATCGGAGCCGGCGTCGCCGGTCTCTACCAGCTTCACATGCTGCGCAACCAAGGTCTCACCGTGCGCGCCTACGACAACGCCGCAGGGGTCGGCGGAACCTGGTACTGGAACCGCTATCCGGGCGCCAAGTTCGACTCGGAAGCCTACATCTACCAGTATTATTTCTCGGAAGAGCTTTTCAAGGACTGGTCCTGGAGCGAGAAGTTCCCGGCCCAGCCGGAGATCGAGCGCTGGCTCAACTACGTCGCCGACCGGCTCGACCTGCGCAAGGACATCCAGTTCGAGACCACCATCGAGGCCGCCCACTATGACGAGGCAACGCGCCGCTGGACGGTGAAGACCGCGGCCGGCGAGGTCATCGACACCCAGTATCTGATCACCTGCTGCGGCATGCTGTCGGCGCCGCTGACCGAGGTCTTCCCCGGCCAGGACAGCTTCAAGGGCCGCATCTTCCACACCAGCCGCTGGCCGCGCGAGCCGATCGACCTCGCCGGCAAGCGGGTCGGCGTGGTCGGCATCGGCGCGACCGGCATCCAGGTGATCCAGACCATCGCCGACACGGTCGGCCATCTCGATGTCTTCATCCGGACGCCGCAATATACCCTGCCGATGAAGAGCCCGGCCTACGGACCCGAGGAGGTTCAGGCCTACAAGGATCGCTTCGAGGACTTGCGGAGCACGCTTCCGCACACCTTCACGGGCTTCGAATACGACTTCCAGCACAGCTGGGCGGAGCTGACGCCGGCCGAGCGTCGCGCCGTGCTGGAGGACATCTACGCGGACGGCTCGTTGAAGCTCTGGCTCGCCTCGTTCGGCGAGATGTTCTTCGACGAGGCGGTCAGCCAGGAGATCTCCGAGTTCGTGCGCGAGAAGATGCGGGCGCGGCTGAAGGACCCGCGGCTGTGCGATCTCCTGATCCCGAGCGACTACGGCTTCGGGACCCATCGCGTGCCGCTCGAGCGCAACTATCTGGAGGTCTACCACCGGCCGAACGTCACGGCGGTCAGCGTCAAGGACAACCCGATCGTGGCGGTGGTGCCCGAGGGCCTGCGCCTCGCCGACGGGACCGTCTACCCGCTCGACGTGATCATCCTGGCGACCGGCTTCGATGCCGGCACCGGCGCCCTGACCCGGATCGACATCCGCGGCAAGGGCGGGCGTTCGCTGAAGGCGGATTGGGGCCGCGACATCCGCACCACGATGGGGCTGCAGATCCACGGCTATCCGAACCTGTTCACGACCGCCGTGCCGCTCGCTCCCTCGGCCGCGCTCTGCAATATGACCACCTGCCTGCAGCAGCAGACAGAGTGGATCAGCGCCTGCATCGCCCACCTGCGCCAGCAGGGCAAGACGGTGATGGAGCCGACGGCAGAAGCCGAGGACGCGTGGGTGCGCCACCATGACGAGACCGCCGGGGCGACGCTGATCGCCAAGACCAATTCCTGGTATCTTGGCTCGAACGTCCCCGGCAAGCCGCGCCGCGTGCTGTCCTATACCGGCGGGGTCGGCACCTATCGGCGAAAGTGCGACGAGGTTGCGGCGGCGGGCTATCCGGGCTTCGCGATCCAGTAGGATCTGCTCGCCTGGGCGGCATGCGGACGGAGCGGGCGGCGATCGGTCGCCCGCTGCACCACGACAAACAGAACGTGAATTGGGGAGGAAGCGATGCAGAACGGGTTTTCCGCGTCGGCGGACGCGATCCTGAAGGGCGTGGTCGAGACCGCGCCGCATGTGCCCGGCGTCGTCGCCATGGCGACCGACCGGACGCAGACGATCTATCGCGGTGCCGCCGGCAAGCGGCGGATCGACCGCGACCAGCCGATGACCACCGACACGGTGTTCGCGATCTTCTCGACCACCAAGGCGGTGACCGGGACGGCGGTTCTGCAACTGGTCGAGGAAGGGCGGCTCGATCTCGACGCCCCGGCCAAGACCTATGCGCCGGCGATCGGCGAACTGCAGGTGATCGAGGGCTTCGATGCTGCCGGCGAGCCGCAGCTGCGGGCGCCGAAGCGGGAGATCACCACCCGCATGCTGATGCTGCACACGGCCGGCTTCGGCTACGACTTCTTTAACGAGACCTACAACCGGCTGGCCGTCGAAAAGGGGCAGCCGAGCGTAGTGACCTCGTCGATGGCCTCGCTCAAGACGCCGCTCCTGTTCGATCCGGGCGATCGCTGGGAATACGGCACCAATATCGACTGGTGCGGCCAGGTGGTCGAGGGCATCACCGGGCAGCGTCTCGGCGAGGTGTTCAAGCGCCGCATCTTTGAGCCACTCGGCATGAACGATACGGCCTTCGAGATGACCGAGAGCATGCGCAGCCGGCTCGCCGGCATGCATGCGCGCGGCGCTGACGGTTCGCTGACCGCGCTCGACTTCGAACTGCCGGCGGCGCCGGAGGTGCATATGGGCGGCCACGGCCTGCACAGCACCGTCGAGGACTACATGCGCTTCATCCGCATGTGGCTGAATGACGGCGACGGCCCGCATGGCCGCGTGCTCAAGGCCGAGACCGTCCGGATGGCGGCGCAGAACCAGCTCGGCGACAAGAAGATCTGCATGCTGCCGGGCGTGATCCCGTCGCTGTCGAACGATGCCGAGTTCTTCCCCGGACTGTCGAAGTCCTGGGCCTTCACCTTCATGGTCAACGACGAGGCCGCCCCGACCGGCCGTCCGGCCGGTGCGCTCGGCTGGGCCGGGCTCGCCAACCTGTTCTACTGGATCGACCGCGAGAACGGCTTCGGCGGCTTCTGGGCGACGCAGATCCTGCCCTTTGCCGATGCCGCCTCGTTCACCGGCTACATGGCCTTCGAGACGGCCTTCTACGACGCCCTGGCGCAGAAGAGCGCCGCCTGACGGGCAGGGGCCTCAAGCCTCAATGCCGGGCGAAGTCCCAGAGACAGGACTTCGCCCGGTGCCTTTCCGGCCCTCGGATCAGACCGACGAGGAGGCCTCGTAGAAGGGCTTGCGCGGCTCGTCGCGGATATAGCCTTCGTAGAACTTCTTCACATGCGGGAACACGTCGAAGCCGAGCTGGCGACGGGCGATCTCGTCCTCATTGCGCGGCTGCGCCAGGATGTCGTGGATCTCCTTGAGCACGGCGTCGCGGTCGATCTTGGTGAAGCGGCCGTCGGCATAGACCACCTCGCCGTCGACATAGACGGCCGAGACGTGGCGAGCGTGGGCGCGCTGCACCAGGGCGTCAAGCAGCGGGATGTCGGCATCCTGGTAGGGATAGAAGGCGGCATCGACGTCGATCAGCACGGCGTCGAAATGGCGGCCCGGATCGAGCCGGCCGATCTCGCTGCCGAAGGCGGTCGTCTTGGCGCCGCCCTCGCTGGCCATGCGGAAGATCTGCGTCGGCGTCGGCACGTCGTCGTCCATGCCGGGCGTGCGGTGGACGCGCAGCGCCAGCTTCAATTCCTGCAGCATGTCGCGGTCTTCGTTGATGCCGGCCTCGTCGAGGCCCATGCCGACATTGATGCCCTTCTTCTCCCAGACATTGAGCGGGGCGAGGCCCGAGCGCAGGCGGAAGTTGGACGAGCAGTTGTGGCAGATGCAGGTGCCGGTATCGGCGGCGATATCGATATCCTCGGCATTCAGCCAGACGCCGTGGCCGAGCGTCATGTGCGGGCCGAGCAGGCCGAGATCGTAGAGATGGCGCATGGCGGTCTTGCCGGTGCGCCGATAGGCATATTCCTTTTGCAGCGCCGTCTCGAGCAGATGCATGTGCATCGGCACGTTGGCGGAGCGGGATTTCTCCTGCAGGGCGAGCAGGCCGTCGTCGGAGACCCAGTGTAGGTTGGCCGGTGCGAGCTGGATGCGGGTCAGGCGCTGGCCCTGGTTCTCGGCATGCAACTGGTCGAACAGGCGCATGAAGTCCGAGAACGGCATGGCCTGGGACTTCAGATAGGGCAGCAGCCGGTCGGCGAGGTCCTTCGGCAGGCGGGCGCAGAAATCCTCGTCGGCCTCGTAGACGAGGCGGTTCTGCTCGCGCACGGCATAGCAGTAGGAAGCGCGCATGCCGATATTGCGGTAGCCGTTCAGCACCTTGGTGGCGGCGCCGTGGATCGCATCGTAGCCGCCCTGCATCCAGCCCTGGATGTGCTGCACGGTGGTGATGCCGGAGGCGATCATCTCGAAGGCCGAATAGAGCGTGTCGAGATAGAGATCGAGGCGGCGTGCCGGGATGCGGCTGGCGAACCACAGTTCCAGCGGGTGGTCCGGCGAGCCGTGCTGCAGCGGCGTGATGCCGACATGGTGGTGGGCGTTGACGAAGCCCGGCAGCATGGCGTGCTTGGGATAGCTCTTGACCGGCGCGGTCGGCGCCAGTGCGATCATCTCGTCGAGGGTGCCGGTCGCCACCACGATGCCGTCGCGCGACAGCACCGCGCCCTTGTCGATGACGACCGGATTGTGACGGTCCTTGGCGCCGGTGATCAGCGTGCGGGCCTGGACGATCAGTTCTGCCATGGCTTGTCTCCTTGGGCGGTGTTCTTGAGCGGAAGGCGCAGGCGCGCCGCAGTCGGGTTCGCGGCCCGGGCGGCGGCGAGCGCGGCGGGATCGATGTCGACGAGGACGATGGGGCCCGGCCGGCCGTCCGCCGGGGGCGAGCCCAACGGGGACGGCGGCCCGTCGGCGACGGCCAGCACGTCGCCGTTCGGCGAGATCGCGGCCGTCGCGCCGTCATGCAGCACGGCCCGGCCGGTCACGGTCTCGGCGCCGAAGCGCGCGGCGGCCAGCGCATAGACGGCGTTGGCGCGGGCATGGGTCGCGAGTTCGCCGAGATAGAGCGGGGGCGGATCGGCCGGCGCCGGGCCGGCGACCAGCACGGCGACGCAGTCTGCACCCGCGGCCGCGGCGGCACGCCAGCATTCCGGGAAGCGACGGTCGTAGCAGATCAGCGGGGTGACCCGGATCGGGCCGATCTCCAGCACCCTCACCATGGCGGCGCCGGGCGTGAAATGATCGGTCTCGCCGAAGGCTTCGCCGTCGCCCAGCGGCGGCAGATGGATCTTGGTCGCCGCGATCTCGATGCTGCCGTCGGGCCGCGCCAGCAGGGCGGCGTTGAAGGGGCGGGCATCGTCAGCCCCGGCCACCGGCGCGCCATACAGGATGGCGATGCCGAGATCGCGGGCGAGATCCGAGGCCCAGCGGGCCGTCGGTCCGTCGGGCGTCTCGCCGGCGAGCGGAAAGCGGGCCGGGTCCTCCGCGGCCGTATAGGGCCAGGCGAAGAGCTCGGGCAGCAGGACGAGCCCGGCGCCGGCCGCCGCCGCCTGCCGGATGCCGGCCTCGGCCTGAAGCCGCGCGGACGCGGGATCCCCGTCGGCGGGGCCGGTGCCGACCGCGCCTATCCTGAATGGCGTACCCATCGGATGGCCTCAGGCCGCTTCCTGTTCGGCGAAGGCCCGATCGACCTCGGCAGCGAGAAGCTCGGTGAACATGTCGCGATACTCGTGGTAGCGCGGGTCGCGGGTCGGCCGCGGGCGGGGCAGGTCGATCGGCACGATGGTCTTCACGCGGCCGGGGCGGGCGGTGAACACCACCACCCGGTCGGCGAGCGCGATGGCCTCGTCGATCGAATGGGTGACGAGCAGGATCGAGGCGCCGCTGTCGCGCCAGATCTGCAGCAGGAAGTCCTGCATGCGCGAGCGGGTCTGCACGTCGAGCGCCGCGAAGGGCTCGTCCATCATCAGGACCTTCGGCTTCATGGCCAGCGCCCGGGCGCAGGCGGCGCGCTGGCGCATGCCGCCGGACAGTTCGTCCGGCTTCTTGTCGAGCATGTCGCCGAGGCCGACGCGCTTCAGCATCTCGATGGCGATCTCGCGCCGGCGCACCGGCAGCACGCCCTGGATCGAGAGCCCGAAGGCGACATTGTCGGCGATGGTCAGCCAGGGGAACAGCGAGGCCTCCTGGAAGATCAGGCCGCGCTCGGCCGAGGGCTCGGTGACCGGCAGGCCGTCGCAGACGATCGAGCCGCCGCTGACCCCTTCCAGGCCGGCGATCATGTAGAGCAGCGTGGACTTGCCGCAGCCCGACGGTCCGAGCAGGACGACGAACTCGCCGGGCGCCACATCGAATTCCAGGCCGCGCAGGGCCTCGACCGGGGTCCGGCCCTCGGGCGTCCAGATCTTGTCGACGGCCTTGATCGACACGGAGGGGCGGGAGGAGATGGGGCGGTTCATCGGGAGGCTCCCTCGCCGGGGGCGACCCACCAGAGCGTCTTGCGCTGGAACTCGCGCAGGGCCCAGTCGCTGAGGAAACCCAGCGCTCCGATGATCGCCATGTTGAAGAAGACGAGCTTGGCGTTGAAGGTCGCCCTCGCCATGTTGGTGATCTGGCCGAGCCCGGAGCCGACGCCGACGGTCTCGGCGACCAGCACGACCATCCAGGCGCCGAGCAGGTTGAGGCGCACGGTCATGAACAGGCTCGGCAGGATGGCGGGCAGGATCACCCGCCAGAAGGTCTGCCGCTCGGTCGCCCCCATGATGCGGGCGACGTGCAGATAGTTCTTCGGCACGCTGGCGATCTGGGCGCCGGTCGACAGCACGATCGCGAAGAAGACCGTGATGAAGACCAGGAAGATGGCCGGCACGTCGCCGATGCCGAATACGAAGATGGCGACCGGCAGCCAGGCGACCGGGGAGATCGGCGCCAGCAGAAGCACTGTGCCCAGAGCCAGATTGCGGAAGATCTTGATGTAATGGATCAGCGCGCCGACGGCGGTGCCGAGCACCAGGCCGAGCGCCAGGCCGGTGAAGACGCGGAACATGGTCCAGCCGGCGGTGGCCATCAGGGCAGTCGCCCCGCCGCCGGTCGCCATGTGGCCGACCTTGTTGGAGCGGTCGAAGAATTTCAGCGTGCCGGGAATGTCCTGCAGGAACATGTGCGGCGGCGGCAGCAGCAGCGGATTGGCGACCTCCACATACCAGAGCAGTTCCCAGATCGCGGCGAACAGGCCGACCGAGACCAGTCCCCAGAACAATGACGCGAGGCGCCTCTTCGCAGCAGGAGACGGAAAGCTCCGAACGGGAAGCTTGCCGCCGCCGAGCGAGCCTCCGAGAGGGCCGCCGGATGGAACCGATTGTGCGCTCATGGCCATGGCTACTCGTCGCGTTTTCGAACCGAGAGGGATGCGGGGCGCGCGCGCCTTGATGCGGCGCCCTGCCGGAGGAAGACCGGCCGCAGGGCGCTGCAGCGCAACGTATTGCGGGGAGAGTGGCGTGACCGGGCCGATCCGCCCGGTCACGCGAGGATGCGAGGGGCCGCCTGTGGAAGGCGGCGCCCGGATCAGGCCGACTTCAGCTTGAGGCCGTCATAGAGCGGCTTGTTCTCGGCGATGACGGCTTCGAGCAGCGACCAGTCGAAGGCGCCCTTGTCCGGGGACTTCTTGACGTAGCCGAGTTCCTGCATGGAGAGGCCGCGATCGATGATGAACTGGGTCTGGTTGCGCTGGTCGACCACGATCGGCTGCTTGGTGGAGGCGTCCATGGCCGCTTCCATGGAGGTCTTGTAGTATTTGCCGACCGTGTCCTTGAGGGCCGCGGTCTTGTCGGACTCGGCCTGGGACTGGGCAACCATCAGCGCCTTGATGACCGCCTTGACGGCGGCGGGGTTCTTCTCGATCAGCGGCGTGCGGACGGCGAGCACGCAGTCCGAATAGCCCTTGCCGTAGAGGTCGGTGCCGTCGGACAGCACGGTCGCGCCCTTGCGGCCGATGACGCACTGGGTGGCGTAGGGCTCGATGTGGCAGATCGCGTCGATGGCGCCGGCGATGAAGGCCTGGGCCAGTTCCGGCGAGGTGTCGAGATACTTGATCTGGACGTCCTTGAAGGAGAGGCCGGCCTTCTTCAGGTAGTCGTAGGGCAGGACTTCGAGCGTGTCGGCCTGGAAGGTGCCGAAGGTCTTGCCCTTCAGGTCGGCCGCGGACTTGATGCCCTCCTTGGCGACGATGATGCAGCCCTGCACGCCGCCACCGGCGACGATCTTCACCGGCGCGCCGGCATCGTAGAGCGTCATGAAGTTCGAATAGGGGATCATCGAGATGTCGACGAGACCCGCGCCGAACATGGTGGTGATCTCGGTATTCGACGGGGTGACGACGAATTCGAGGTCGACGCCGTCGGCTTTGGTCAGTCCGCGCTCTTTGGCGAGGAAGATGCCCATGTTGCAGAAGCCGGACCCGTGCGTCGCCTTGACGGTGGTGGCGGCAAAGGCGGGCTGCGGCATCAGCATGGAGGCGAGAGACGCGGGCAGCGCAACGGTCGCAGCGCCCGCGGCGGTCGACTTCAGGAAGCCGCGGCGGGAGAAATTCCGATAGAAAGTGCCATCACGATCGCACATGGTCCCCTCCGGTTCTTTGGAACCGAACTGGACCCCGTCCTGGCTCGAACCACCGTTGAGCCGGCGGATCGCAAGGCGCGCGCAGCACCCCACGATCCCTGCACGGGATCCCGACGATGGGCACGCCAACCCGAAAGAGCCTGACGCTCTGCGCTGACCCGAAATTTGCAAGCGCCATGCCAAGACGGCGCTGGCCGAGCGGGTCGCACGAATGCTCAAGATGAGAAATGTTACGTTATAACATAATTTTGGCAAGTCCGGTGAATGCCCAAATGTAGGGCATCGACGGCGCGCGGAATGCCTTGATCCGAAGCGTCATCCTCGGCAAGTTCGCCCGGCTTTTCCTTCGTCCTGCGCATACGGGCGGTTTTCGCCCCGGCAGCGCCTCCAATCCCGGTCCGAACCATGTCCCCCACCGCACAAAATGCGGGCGGCCGCGCTGCCGCCCCGTCCGATATCCTGATCCGCGGCGGGGAGGTCCTGGTTGAAACCGGGCAGGGGCGCCGGCGCGAACGGGCCGATCTGATGGTCTCGGGCGACCGGATCGCGGCGATCGGGTCGGACCTCGTGGCGCCGGCCGGATGCGCGGTTCTGGAGGCGGCCGGCCATCTGGTCCTGCCGGGGCTGATCAACGCGCATTTCCATTCGCCCGGCAACTTCATGAAGGGCATGCTCGACGGGCTGCCGCTCGAACTGTTCATGCTCTACGAGGTGCCGCCGCTGGCCGAGGGCGCCGATTCCGGCCGGCTCGCCCATGTCCGCACCCTGCTCGGCGCGCTCGAAATGCTGAAGCTCGGCATCACCTCGGTGATGGACGACGCTTTCCACGTGCCGATCGCCACCCGCGACAGCGTCGACGGCATCATGGCCGCCTACCGGGACTCCGGCATGCGCGCCCGCGTCGCCATCGACCAGCCGAATGTGGTCGAATACGACAAGTTCCCGTTCCTCGCGGACCTGCTGCCGGCCGAGATGCGCGCGGCCATGGACGCCGCGCCGCGCCAGAGCGGAGAGGAATTGATCGAGCTCTACCGTCACCTGATCGACACCTGGGACGGCGCTGCCGATGGTCGCCTGTCCGCCGCCCTGTCCTGCTCGGCGCCGCAGCGGGTGACGGTGCCCTATCTGGAGGCGCTGTCGCGGCTCAGCCGCGAGCGGCACCTGCCGTTCAACATCCACATCCTGGAGACCAAGCTGCAGCGCGTGCTGGGCGAGGAGAAATACGGCCGCTCGCTGGTCCGCTACGCCCATGACAACGGCGCCCTGTCGCCCGACACCGTGGTGATCCATGCCATCTGGGTCGACGACGACGACATGCGCATCCTGGCCGAAACCGGCGTCACGGTCGCCCACAATCCGGTCTGCAACCTCCGCCTCGGCAGCGGCATCGCGCCATTCCGGGCCTGGCGCAACGCCGGCATCCAGGTCTGCCTCGGCACCGACGAGCTGATCGCGGACGACAGCGCCAATCTCTGGGGGGCGATCAAGGGCATGGGGTTGGTCCACACGCTCGCCGATGCTGATCCGGCGACCTGGCCGGCCGCGCCGGAGATCCTGGACACGATGTGGCACGGCGGCGCCCGCGCGCTCGGGCTCGAAGGCCGGATCGGCCGGCTCGCGCCCGGCGCGCTCGCCGACATTGCCGTCGTCGATCTCGATACCTTCGCCTTCACGCCGCTCAACGACATCGAGCGCCAGCTCGTCTATTGCGAGACCGGGTCCTCGGTGCGCCACGTCATGGTCGGCGGGCGCTGGGTGGTGCGCGACGGCCGTGTGACGACGGTCGACGAGGTCGCATTGCGCCGGGAAGCCCGCGCCATCATGGCCGAGGCCGCCCCCGGCATGGCCGCCGCGCGCGAGGCCGCGTTGAAACTCGATCCCTACTACCGCGCCATGGTCCGCCGCGCCCACGCCCGGGATGTCGGCCTGCGCCGCCGCCTGGACTGAGGGCGTCGGCTCCGCCCTGCGGTTTCCCCCGATCTCCGAACGCATCCCCGGCCGGAGCGTCAGCGGAGAGCCGGGGCTACTCTCCTCGCAACCTGCCGCAAGATTTTGTTTTCTCATGTGATCTTGACGCGGCCGTGAGGCGAGTAGGTCCCGGATCGGCGGCCCTGCGGGCCTTGTCCGGGATTGCGGTTGGGGGGGGGGAAAGGGGCGCGGGATGCCGCCGGAGAGCCCCCAATCTCCGAACGGATCCCCGGCCGGAGCGTCAGCGGAGAG
>NZ_JAHHZF010000010.1:0-132022 GCF_018729455.1 Prosthecodimorpha staleyi
GTCGCCCGGCCGCACCGGCGTCGTCCTGCAGGCCCTCTCCGCCGATGAGCGCGCCGCGCGTGCCAACGCGCTGGTCGAGGCCCGCGCCCGCGAGGCCGAGGAGCGCAAGCGCGCCGAGGAAGAGGCGATTCGCCGCGCCGCGGAGGAGATCCGTCTCGCCCGCGAGCGGGAGGAGGCCGAGCGCCGCAAGGCCGAGGAGGATACCCGCAAGAAGTTCGAGGACGAGGCGCGCCGCCGCGCCGAACAGGAGGCCCAGCGCCGCCTGGACGGCGAACTGCGTCCGCCGGCCGAGGCCTCGACGGTGCGTCCGGCCCATCCGGGCGGCCCGCGTCCGGGTGCGCCCGCCGCGCCGGCCGCCGTCAAGCCGCTGGCTCCGGTCGCCGGCAAGCCGGTCGGCGCGCGGACCGAGGAGGAGGAGGAGGACAGCGCCCGTCGCGGTCCCCCGCGGACCATCTCGCCGGCGGCCAAGAAGGTCGCCGTGCCGGCGCCGAAGCCGACCCGCGACAAGGCGGCCGAAAAGCCGCGCGGCAAGCTGACCGTCACCACGGCCCAGAAGGACGAGGAAGAGGAGGATCGCGGCCGTTCGGTCGCCGCCTTCCGCCGCCGCGTGCAGCGCCAGCAGCGCCGCATGATGTCGAACGAGCCGCGCGAGAAGGTCCTGCGCGAGGTGGTCATCCCCGAGACGATCACCATCCAGGAACTGGCCAACCGCATGGCCGAGCGCGGCGTCGACGTGATCAAGCTCCTGATGAAGCAGGGGCAGATGCTCAAGATCAACGACGTGATCGACGCCGACATGGCGCAGCTGATCGCGGAGGAGATGGGCCACTCGGTCAAGCGGGTCGCCGAATCCGACGTTGAGGAGGGCCTCTTCACCACCGTCGCCGAGGAGGAGGAGAACCTTCTGCCGCGGCCGCCGGTGGTGACCATCATGGGCCATGTCGACCACGGCAAGACCTCGCTGCTCGACGCCATCCGCTCGACCAAGGTCGCGGCGGGCGAAGCCGGCGGCATCACGCAGCATATCGGCGCCTATCAGGTCGAGAGCCGCGGTCAGAAGATCACCTTCATCGACACGCCCGGTCACGAGGCCTTCACGGCCATGCGGTCGCGCGGCGCCAAGGCGACCGACATCGTCGTCCTGGTGGTGGCGGCGGATGACGGCGTCATGCCGACGACGGTCGAGGCGATCAACCACACCCGCGCCGCGGGCGTGCCGATCATCGTGGCCGTCAACAAGATCGACAAGGCCGACGCCAACCCCGAACGGGTCCGTACCGACCTGCTCCGCCACGAGATCGTGGTGGAATCGATGGGCGGCGACGTGCTCGAAGTCGAGGTCTCGGCGACCAAGCGGATCAATCTCGACAAGCTGCTCGACGCGATCCTGCTGCAGTCCGAAGTGCTCGAACTCCGGGCCAATCCGGACCGCTCGGCCGAAGGCACCGTGATCGAAGCCAAGCTCGACAAGGGTCGCGGCCCGGTCGCCACCGTGCTGGTCCAGCGCGGCACCCTCAAGGTCGGCGACATCCTGGTCGCCGGTCCGGCCTGGGGCAAGGTGCGCGCGCTGCTCGACGATCAGGGCGGCACCATCAAGGCGGCGACGCCGTCGACCCCGGTCGAGGTGCTCGGCTTCCAGGACACCCCGGAGGCGGGCGACCGCTTCGCCGTGGTCGACAGCGAAGCCCGGGCCCGCGAGATCACCGACTACCGCCAGCGCCTGAAGCGCGAGAAGAGCATGGCACGCGGCACCGCCCAGCGCGGTTCGCTCGCCGACATGATGACCCAGCTCAAGGAGACCGGCCGCAAGGAGTTCGTGCTCGTCGTCAAGACCGACGTGCAGGGCTCGCTCGAGGCGATCACCGGCGCGCTGGAGAAGCTCGGCAACGACGAGGTGCGCGCCCGCGTCATCCATGGCGGCGTCGGCGGCATCACCGAATCCGACATCTCGCTGGCGGCGACCTCGCACGCGGCGATCATCGGCTTCAACGTCCGTGCCTCGAAGGAGGCGCGCGAGTCGTCCGAACGCGAGGGCATCGAGATCCGGTACTACAACGTCATCTACGACCTCGTGGACGACGTGAAGACCGCGATGTCGGGCATGCTGCCGCCGCTGCTGCGCGAGACCATGCTGGGCAATGCCCGCATCCTGGAGATCTTCGCGGTCTCCAAGGTCGGCAAGGTCGCCGGCTGTCTGGTCACCGACGGCACCGTGGAACGCGGCGCCAATGTGCGCCTCATCCGCGACAACGTCGTCATCCACGAAGGCAAGCTGTCCCAGCTCAAGCGCTTCAAGGACGACGCGAAGGAAGTGCAGTCCGGCCAGGAATGCGGCATGGCCTTCGAGGCCTACCAGGACATGCGCGCCGGCGATGTCATCGAGTGCTACCGCGTCGAAACGGTGGCCCGCTCGCTCTGAGGCCCATAGGCGGCGCCGAACCCGGAGGTTCGGCGCCGTCGCAGGCCCGTCGATACCACAATGCCAGGCCGCTCCCTGGTATCGTGGCTGGAGGTTACCATGTCCGCCGCGCCCGTCTATCAGCTGACATTTCAAGTCAATGTCGCTGATATCAGAAATATCGTTGCCACAAGCCGGGGCCGATTCTGGTTCCCCGTTCTCTTCAATTCCGGCGTCGCAACCTTTTTCATGTGCATCGGATTGGCCATCACGCTCCTGGTATCGGGACGTGGATTTGGTTCTGTGCCGAGCAAACTCTTCATCTTTCTGGGGGTCCAAGACCTCCCGGCGATCTATTTCGCATTCGTGTTCTTTTTCGCTTTCCTCGAGATTTATACACGCTTCGACTCAATCAAGAAGATCAGGCAGCGCATTCGCCCCGACCGTCTCAATGAGACCGTCATCCTTACGGAAGACTCGATCACTACTCGAAATACCCTGACCGAATGGTCGACCACTTGGGCGGCCATTTCCAAGGTTGAGGATTCGAGTGACTATATCGTCCTCTTCGTCGACCCGCTCCTGTTCTTGCAGATCCCGTCCAGAGCGGTCGGGACATCCGAGGAGTGGAGCGCCCTTACGCAATTCGTCCGGAAACACGCCAATGCCCCCGCATAACCCCAACCCCGCCGGTCCGTCCCAGCGCCAGCTTCGCGTCGGCGAGATCGTGCGCCACGCCCTGTCCGACATCCTGTCGCGCGGCGCGATCGCGGATCCGGATCTCGACGGCGTCATCATCACCGTGCCGGAGGTGCGCATGTCGCCGGACCTGAAGCAGGCGACCGTGCTGGTCATGCCGCTCGGCGGCCGCGATACCGATCGCGTGCTGGCCGGGCTGGAGCGGAGCCGGAAATGGCTGCGCGGCCAGATCGCGCGCCGCGTCGACCTGCGCTTCGCGCCCGAAATCCGCTTCCGGCTCGACACCCGCTACGACGACGACGACAAGATCAATGCGCTGCTGCGCACGCCCGAAGTGCGCCAGGACCTCGAGGGCGGCGACCGCGAGGACTGATCCCGCGCCGTGCCGTCTCCCCCGTCAATCCCGACATCCCCGCCGTCGCGCTCGTCCCGAGCGGGCGGCCGCTCATCCAGAAGGACCGGACCACCGTGGCCCGCAGGAAGAAGTTCGACGACGTGAATGGCTGGCTGGTGCTCGACAAGCCGGTCGGGATGACCTCGACCCAGGCGGTGGCGCGCGTCAAACGCATCATGCACGCCAACAAGGCCGGCCATGCCGGCACGCTCGATCCGCTCGCCTCGGGCCTCCTGCCGGTCGCGCTCGGCGAGGCGACCAAGACCGTCTCCTTCGTCATGGACGGGCGCAAGGTCTATCGCTTCGTCGTGCGCTGGGGCATCGAGACCGATACCGACGATACCGAGGGCGTGGTGGTCGCCCGCTCGGACCTGCGTCCGAGCCGCGACGATGTGCTCGACATCCTCGACGAGTTCACTGGCGAGATCATGCAGGTGCCGCCGGCCTTCTCGGCCATCAAGATCGCCGGCGAGCGCGCCTACGACCTCGCCCGCGACGGCGAGGAGGTGATCCTGGAGGCGCGCCCGATCCTTGTGCACCGGCTCGACCTGGTCGACATGCCGGACGCCGACACCGCCGTGTTCGACTGCGAATGCGGCAAGGGCACCTATGTCCGCGCGCTTGCCCGCGACATGGGCCGCCGGCTCGGCACCCGCGGCCATGTCGTCGGACTGCGCCGCCTGCTGGTCGGCCCGTTCGGCGAGGAGGACATGGTGTCGATGGACCGGCTCGACGAACTGGCCGAGACCGGCGAGCCGGCCGCGCCGCGCGGCGAGCTGCTGGCCGTCGACACGGCTCTTGCGGAAATCCCCGAAGTGGTGGTCAATCGCGACGGCGCCGCCCGGCTGCGCCGTGGCCAGGGCGTCATCCTGCGCGGCCGCGACGCGCCGACCGAGGCCGGTGCGGTCGCGGTCACCTGCGGTGGCGATCTGGTCGCCATCGGCGAAATCGAGGGCGCCGAACTCCGCCCGGTGCGGGTGTTCAACCTCGAAGGCTGAAACGAGGAGATCTGCCGATGTCGAGCCCCGCCCGCTGTGCCAAGGCTGCCCTGCTCGGCCTCGCCGTCGCCACCGGCATCGCGCCGGCCCGGGCCGAGATCTGCAAGGTCACCGACCCGACCGGCACGCCGCTCAACCTGCGCGCCGCGCCGAACGGCGCGGTGGTCGGTACGATCCGCAACGGCATCGACGTCGAAATCCTCGACGTGAGCCTGGATTCCCGCGGTCGCCGCTGGACCCTGATCCGGCCCGAGGGATCGGGACCGGCCGTCGGCTGGGTATTCCGCGAATTCCTCAGCTGCTACCGATAGTTCGCGCGGCCCTGCCAGGGCCCGGGCAGCCGGCGCGTCGCGCTTGACGGCGGCCCGGCGCTCACCCGCCGGCCGGCACCCCGCCGCAGATCTCGCGCACCACGCCGCGCAGCCAGCGATGCGCCGGGTCCGCCTCCATGCGCGGGTGCCAGAGCAGCGAGATGGTCAGATTGGCGATCGGCACCGGCAGCGGGAAGCTCGCCATGCCGTCGCGCAGGCGGCCGGTATAGCGCTCCGGCACAGTCGCGACGAGATCGGTGGCGCGCGCCAGCGCCAGCGCTTCCGAAAAGGTGGCGACCACCGTCATGATCCGCCGTTCGAGCCCCAGCGCCGCCAAGGCCGCGTCGACCGGCCCATGCTCCCGGCCGCGCCGCGAGATCGCGACATGGCGGGCGGACGCAAAGCGCTCGGCCGTGACCGGCGCCGCCGCCAGCGGATGACCGGACCGCACCACGCCGACGAAGCGGTCGCGAAACAGCGCCTGCGCGCGCAGTTCGGGTCCGGTCGCGGCCGCCACCACCCCGGTTTCCAGGTCGACGCCGCCGTCGCGCAGCGGCGCGCTGTCCTTGTCGGGCTTGGGCAGGAAGCAGAGCTGCACGCCGGGCGCCTCGCGCTCGATCCGCGCGAGAAGCGCCGGCCCGAAGGTCTCCACGAAGCCTTCCCGGTTGCGCATCGTGAAGCGCCGTTCGAGCCGGGCGAGATCGGGCGCGGATTCGGGGCGCAGCAGCGCCGTCGCCGCCTCCACCAGCAATCCGGCCCGTTCGCGCAAGTCGAGCGCGCGCGGGGTCGGGACGAGCCCGCGGCCGGCCCGGACGAGCAGCGGATCGCCGGTCGCCGTCCTGAGCCGCGCCAGTTGCCGGCTCATCGCCGACGGGCTGAGGCGCAACCGCCGCGCCGCGCCGGCCACGCTGCCTTCGGTCAGCAGCACGTCCAGGGTCACCAGCAGGTTCAGGTCGGGCAGCGTCATGACGGAACCATAGCATGACGGGCCGACCGACAGATGGCGTCAAACGCACGGATTGACTGCAATCGTTGCGCCTTCTGCCATCCTGCGCGGCGGCCTACCTCGGGTGCCTGCCAACGTGCCCGAGGAGACTGTCCATGTCGTCCGCCCGTCCCATCGACCACCCCGAACCTGCGGCGATCCGTCCGCCACATGCCACCGCCCTGCCCCTGATCGGCCTCGTGATGGCGGCGCTGCTCGCTTCGCTCGGCACCAGCATCGCCAATGTGGCGTTGCCGACTTTGGCGCAGGCCTTCGCGGCTCCCTTCGCGACCGTGCAATGGGTGGTGATCGCCTATCTGATCGCCATGACGGCCCTGATCGTCGGCGCCGGGCGGCTCGGCGACCGGTTCGGGCGCGGGCGGGTGCTGCTGGCCGGCCTCGCCCTGTTCGCGGCCGCCTCCCTGGCCGCGGCCGCCGCACCGACGCTCGGCCTGCTGATCGCCGCCCGCGCCGTCCAGGGCGCCGGCGCCGCCATCCTGATGGCGCTGTCCCTGGCGCTGGTGCGCGACAGCGTCCCGCAAGACCGGATCGGAACCGCGATGGGCCTCGTCGGCACCCTGTCGGCGGTCGGCACGGCCCTCGGCCCGTCGCTCGGCGGCCTGCTGATCGGTCCGTTCGGCTGGCGCGCCGTGTTCGTTGCCCCGGTTCCGCTCGCGCTCTTGGCCTTCGGCGTCGGCGTCAGGACCTGGACTGCGGAGCGCCGCACCGCATCGGTCGCGCCGGCGGCGGCCGGCATTGTGGCGACGGCGCTTCTGAGCGTCACGCTCGCCGCCCTTGCGGCCGCCATGACGCTGGGCCGCGACCTCTTCGGGCCGGGCGGCTTCGCCCTCTCGGCGCTTGCGGTGATCGGCGGCGCGGGCTTCGTGCGGGCGGAGCGGAAGGCTGCCGTGCCGCTGATCGCCCCCGCCCTGCTCCGCGATCCGACCCTCGCCGCCAGCCTCGCGGCGAATGCCCTGGTGGCGACCATCATGATGGCGACGCTGGTGGTCGGCCCGTTCTTCCTGGCGGGCGCGCTCGGCCTCGATGCGGCACGCGTCGGGCTGATCATGTCGATCGGCCCCGTCGTCTCGATGGCGACCGGCATCCTCGCCGGCCGCCTGGTCGACCGCCGCGGGGCTCCGGCGGTGATGCTCGCCGGGCTCGTGCTGGTCGCGGCCGGGTCGGCCGGCCTGGCGAGCCTGCCGCTGTGGTTCGGCGCGGCCGGCTATGTCGCGGGGATCGCGGTTCTGACGCCCGGCTATCAGCTGTTCCAGGCGGCCAACAACACGGCGGTCCTGGCCGAGATCCCGTCCGACCGGCGCGGCCTGGTCTCCGGCCTCCTCGGCCTGTCGCGCAATCTCGGCCTGATCACCGGCGCGGCCGCGATGGGGGCGGTATTCGCGCTGGCGGTCAAGACCGCCGACATGGCACGGGCCGCGCCGGCCGCGCTCGGCAGCGGTCTGGCTGCGACCTTCGGGGTCGCCGCCCTGCTGGCGGGCGCGGCCATCGCGATCACGATCCGCAACCGCCGCCCCGACGATCCGGCGCGGGCATGACCGAGCGTCCGGGCGCCTGTGTACGATTTCGTTGGCGTTCGGGCGGCCCTTCAGGCATAAGGACCGCGCTGGTCCGTGCCCGAGACGTCTCGGGCGCGGATTTAGGCGTTTTTGACCCGGCTGGACGACATCCCGGCCGGGCCGACACTCCAAATGAAGGATAAGCCGATGTCGATCACGGCAGAGCGCAAGCAGGCGCTCATCAAGGAATATGGCACCGGCGCCGGCGATACCGGTTCGCCGGAGGTGCAGGTTGCGATCCTCTCCGAGCGCATCGCGAACCTGACCGGGCACTTCAAGACCCATGGCAAGGACAACCATTCCCGCCGGGGCCTTCTGAAGATGGTCAGCCAGCGCCGCAGCCTCCTCGACTATCTCAAGGGCAAGGAAGAGGCGCGCTACAAGTCGCTGATCGAGCGCCTCGGCCTGCGCCGCTGAGTTCCGACCTGCCGGGCCGCATCATGGGATGCGCCCGGTGGTTCGATCGAGACGGACGGTTCCCGTCCGTCTCGTGAATCCGAACCACGCACTCTTTGGCGTCGTGGTCAATTCAATCTGACATTTGCGTCCCGCAAATGTCAGATTTTGACCACGAGATCGTCTCGCCCTGCCGGGCATCGGCTCGCGAACCGCGCGCGCCTTCGGTGGGACGGGGCAGACAAACATGCGGGGCGGCATGGGGCCGGCCTGCAGTCATTCAAGACCTGAACGCGTGAAAGGAGCCATGGCGAGATCGCCGGATGCTCTCAACCCCGCCCGATGCGGGTGACGGCGTGCCGATCCGGGCCCGATGCCCCGGCACGCGCGATACGGAAGCGAATGCGCGCACGAGCGGTGCGAGCCCGTCGAGGCTCCCGCCAATGCCGCCATCGCTTCCCGCTCCCCCCGGGCGCCATCGCAGTGGCTGCCCGCAAGGGGCGTCTCCCGAGAGCCTCTCGCCGTCTTGTCCATGGCTCGTCGCGTTCGACCGCAAGGTAGACACGACATGTTCGATATCCATCGTGAAGTCATCGAGTGGGGCGGCCGTACGCTCGTGCTCGAAACCGGCCGCATCGCGCGCCAGGCCGACGGCGCCGTGCTCGCCACCTATGGCGACACCACCGTCCTCGCCACCGTCGTTTCGGCCAAGGAGCCGAAGCCGGGTCAGGACTTCTTCCCGCTGACGGTCAACTATCAGGAAAAGACCTTCGCGGCCGGCAAGATCCCCGGCGGCTACTTCAAGCGCGAAGGCCGCCCGAGCGAGAACGAGACCCTCGTTTCCCGCCTGATCGACCGCCCGATCCGCCCCCTCTTCGTCGAGGGCTACAAGAACGACACGCAGGTCGTCGCGACCGTGCTGTCGCATGACCTCGAGAACAACCCCGACATCGTCGCCCTGGTGGCCGCCTCGGCCGCGCTGACGCTCTCGGGCGTGCCCTTCATGGGCCCGATCGGCGGCGCCCGCGTCGGCTATATCGACGGCGAGTACGTGCTCAACACGATGCTCGACCGCAAGGGCGATTCGAAGCTCGACCTGGTCGTCGCCGGCACCCAGGACGCCGTCCTGATGGTCGAGTCGGAAGCCCAGGAACTGCCCGAGGACGTGATGCTCGGCGCGGTCATGTTCGGCCACCGCTCGTTCCAGCCGGTCATCGACGCGATCATCCGGCTGGCCGAGAAGGCCGCCAAGGAGCCGCGCGACTACCAGCCGAAGGACTATTCCGAGATCGAGAAGGCGATGCTGGCCATCGCCGAGACCGATCTGCGCGCCGCCTATCTGAACACCCAGAAGCAGGTGCGCTACGCCGCCGTCGACGCGGTCAAGGCCAAGGTCATGGACGCCATGATCTCCAAGGAGCCGGGCGACGGCAAGTACGACAAGGAAACCGTCGCGACCGTGTTCAAGGAACTCCAGGCCAAGATCGTGCGCTGGAACATCCTCGACACCGGCGGCCGCATCGACGGCCGCGACGTGAAGACCGTGCGTCCGATCCTGTCGGAAGTCGGCGTGCTGCCGCGCACCCACGGCTCGGCGCTGTTCACCCGCGGCGAGACGCAGGCCCTGGTGGTCGCGACCCTCGGCACCGGCGAGGACGAGCAGTTCATCGACAGCCTGGAAGGCACCTACAAGGAGCGCTTCCTGCTGCACTACAACTTCCCGCCCTATTCGGTCGGCGAGACCGGCCGCATGGGTTCGCCCGGCCGCCGCGAAATCGGCCACGGCAAGCTCGCCTGGCGCGCCATCCGCCCGATGCTGCCGGTGCATCACGAGTTCCCCTACACGATCCGCGTGGTCTCCGAGATCACCGAATCGAACGGCTCCTCGTCGATGGCCACCGTCTGCGGCTCCTCGCTGGCTCTGATGGACGCGGGCGTGCCGCTGATCCACCCGGTCGCCGGCATCGCCATGGGCCTGATCCTGGAAGGCGAGCGCTTCGCGGTGCTCTCCGACATCCTGGGTGACGAGGACCATCTCGGCGACATGGACTTCAAGGTCGCCGGCACCGAGAACGGCGTCACATCGCTGCAGATGGACATCAAGATCCAGGGCATCACCGAGGAGATCATGCGGGTCGCGCTCGACCAGGCCAAGGACGGCCGCCTGCATATCCTCGGCGAGATGGCCAAGGCGATCACCCGCCCGCGCGCCGAGCTCGGCGAGTTCGCCCCGCGCATCGAGACCATGAAGATTCCGACCGACAAGATCCGCGAAGTGATCGGTTCGGGCGGCAAGGTGATCCGTGAGATCGTCGAGAAGACCGGCGCCAAGGTGGACATCTCCGACGACGGCACCGTCAAGGTCTCCTCGTCCGACCAGAAGGCCATCAAGGCCGCGGTCAACTGGATCAAGTCGATCGCGGCGGAGCCCGAGATCGGCCTGATCTACGAGGGCACCGTGGTCAAGTGCATGGAATTCGGCGCCTTCGTGAACTTCTTCGGTTCGCGCGACGGCCTCGTGCACATCTCCCAGCTCGCCCCGCGCAAGGTCGGCAAGGTCACCGACGTGGTCAAGGAAGGCGACAAGGTCTGGGTCAAGCTGCTCGGCTTCGACGAGCGCGGCAAGGTCCGCCTCTCCATGAAGATCGTCGACCAGACGACCGGCGAGGAGATCAAGCAGGACGCCGAAGGCAAGTCCGCGGAGTGATCCGGGGCTGATCCTTTGAGACTGCGAGAGGCCGTCCTTCGGGGCGGCCTCTTTCGTTTCCGCGCCCGTGCCGGGATCGGCCTTCGCCGCATTGTCCACGAATGAGGAACGAAGTGTCGAACTTCCGCCGGATTGGCATCCTGGCGGGAAACGACCATATTCGGGGCAACGCAGCCGGCCTCCGTCCGGCGCCGGAGTTTCCGTGATGACCCTTGCCGCCCTCGCTTCCGTCCATGTCCGCCTGCCCGTCGACACCCGCGACGGTCCCGTCACCCTTGCGGTCGCCGACCGCGACGGCCTCGTCGCCTGGTATGGCCGTGTCCTCGGTTTCGTCGAACAGGCGCGCTCCGCGACGCGCAGCGTGCTCGGCGCGGCCGACGGCGCGCCGCTCCTGGTGCTCGACCAGAAGCCGGGGCTGCCGGCCCACGATCCGCGCAGCGCCGGCCTGTTCCACGTCGCCTATCTGGTGCCGACACGCGAGGATCTGGCCCGCTGGGTCGCTCATGTCGCCGCCCAGCGCATCCCGATCGAAGGCGCCTCCGACCATCTGGTCAGCGAGGCCTTCTACCTGAGTGACCCGGAAGGCAACGGCATCGAGGTCTATCGCGACCGTCCGCGCGGCGAATGGCGCCGCAAGGGCGAGGAAATCGAGATGGACACGCTCGCCGCCGACGTGCAGGGCCTGCTCGCCCTGGGCGGGCGCCTGCCGGCCTGGACCGGCGCGCCCGCCGGCACCACGGTCGGCCATGTCCACCTGAAGGTCGCCGATCTCGACGCCACGCGCCGCTTCTATGTCGAGACCCTCGGCATGGACCTGATGACCACCTATCCGGGCGCGCTGTTCGTCGCGGCCGGCGGCTACCATCACCATCTCGGCCTCAATGTCTGGCGCTCGAAGGGGCGTCCGAAGCCGGCCCGCGAGGAATACGGCCTCACCGAGACGACGCTCGTGGTGCCCGATGCAGAAGCGCTCGCGGCGACCGCGGCCCGTCTGGCGACGGCCGGCTATAAGACCGACAGCGGCGACGGCGCCGTGATCACCGTCGACCCGGCCGGCAACCGCCTGCGTCTGGTCACCGGCGAGGCGACCGCCGAGGCGCTGCTGGCGGCGTGACGGGCGCGGGCGTGATCGGCCGCGCAGGCGGGCTTTGCGGCGAAGGCGCGAGCCTGTAGTGGTGAGGCCATGCGCCTCCTGATCCTCGGCCTCGGCTATTCGGCCCGCCACAGCCTCGCCTGCCTCGCAGACGAGGCCGCCACCGTCACGGTCACGACCCGGTCGGCCGCCAAGGTCGCGCGGCTGGTCGGGCAAGGCCTCGACGCCATCGCGTATGACGGCTCGGCCCCCTCCCCGGCGCTCGCGGCCGCGATCGGGACGGCGAGCCATATCCTGGTCTCGGCCGGGCCGGATCGCGACGGCGATCCCTTCCTGCGCCACCACGCTGGCGATGTCGCCCGCGCGGCCGCCGGCGGCGGGCTCGCCTGGATCGGCTACTATTCGACCGTCGGCGTCTATGGCGATACCGGCGGCGCCTGGGTCGACGATGGGACGCCGGCCAACCCGGCCTCCGAGCGGACGCGCTGGCGCGTCGCGGCCGAGACGGCCTGGACGGATCTCGGGGCGGCCGGGGATGTGCCGGTTGCACTGCTGAGGCTCGCCGGCATCTACGGCCCGGGCCGCAACGCCTTCATCAACCTCGCCGCTGGCACGGCGCGGCGGGTGATCCGGCCGGGCCAGGTCTTCAACCGCATCCATGTCGACGACATCGCCACCGTGACGGCCGCGGCGGCGCGTGTCCGGCTCGGCGGGCCGATCAACGTCGCCGACGACGAACCGGCCCCGCCGCAGGATCCGATCGCCTATGCGGCCGGCCTGATGGGCGTCGAGCCGCCGCCCGAAATCCCCTTCGAGACGGCCGAGATGACGCCGATGGCGGCGACCTTCTGGGGCGAGAACAAGCGCGTCGCCAACCGGCGCCTGCACGAGGATCTGGGGCTCGCCCTCACCCACCCGACCTATCGGGAGGGGCTGGCCGCGCTCTGGCAGTCCGGGCATTGGGCCGGCGGCGACGAGGACCGCGAGGAGGCCAGCCCGCGCTTCCGGCGGATCGCCAGCCCCTGACGCCGGTCATTGCGCGACACGTCGGCGGCGGGTAGCGCTCAGTCGAGCATCTTCTGCATGAAGACGAGGTCGAGCCAACGGTCGAACTTGCGGCCGACCTCGGGCAGGCGGCCGACCTCGCGATAGCCGAGCGCGGCGTGCAGCGTGATCGAGGCGGCGTTGCCGGCCTCGATGCCGCCGATCAGGACATGCTTGCCGGCAGCCCGGGCGCGCGGCTCGAGCGCCTCCAGCAAGGCACGCGCGATGCCCATGCGGCGGAAGCGGCCGTCGACATAGATCGAGTGTTCGGCGGTGTGGCGATAGCCGTCGAAGGCGCGGAAATCGCCGAAGCTGGCATAGCCGGCGACCGTGCCGCTGCACTCGGCGACCAGCACCGGATAGCGGAGCGCGCGCCGGGCCGCCGCCCAGGCGACACGGTTGGCGGTATCGACCTGCTGCTCGTTCCAGATCGCCGTCGTGTTCACCACGGCATCGTTGTAGATGTCGCGGATCGTCGGCATGTCGGCATCGTCCGCATCGCGGATCGTGAAGGCGGCAGCGGTCATGCGGCACTCCCGGGCGACGATCGCCCCCACAATCGTCCACTACAATGGACGATCCTTCGGTATCATCGACGCGCCGGCCCGGTCAATCGACCGGATATTTTTCCTTCGGGTAGACGCCCCACAGCCGCTGCTGCTCGACATAGCCGGAATAGCGCTCGACCGAGACCTTGCACCAGGTTCCGTCGCAATTGGCCACCTCGACCTGCACGTTCGGCTCGACATTGGCGATCACGGTCGGGGTGTCGGGACGGGCGCGCATCGGGATCGATCCGGACTTCTCCCAAGGCGCGATCAGGGCGGTGCGCTTGCCCGACAGGAAGGACTTCTGCACCCAGCCCTCCTGGCCTTCGGAATCGCGCACCCGGTACCAGACGTCGAATTCCTGCGTGATCTCGACCGGGATGCCGCTGCGCGTGAAGGTCCAGGCGATGTCGTAGTCGCGGCTCGGACCGACCCGGATATTGACCGGATGCGACTTCATGCTGGCGAAGCGCGGCAGCTGCAGGCCGCTCGGACCGGTCGGCACGGACTGGGCCGAAGCCGGTCCGGATGCGGCGGCGACGACCCCGAACAGGGTCAGACCAGCGATCAAAAGGGACGAGGACAGCCCGGATTTGAAACCCGTCACGCCGATTCTCCCGACAGGATGAGGATGGAGCGCTTCTTAGCACGTCCGGCGGCGAGGCGAATGCCGGACGCGGCGCGACGATAAACCCGCCCCGATGCCTCCGGGCGATCAATTGCCATTCGCGAAGCATCTGCTAGACAGAGCATCCGACCGGTCGCATTCGACTGTGCGCGGGACGAGGTTAACGACCGCTGAAGGTCGAGCCGCCAAGACGGCGCTCGGGACCAAAGGCGAGGGGAGCGTTGGGATGCCGAAGAGCAAGCCCTTGGTGGTGGTGACGCGGAAGCTGCCGGACGTCATCGAGACCCGGATGCGCGAGCTTTTTGATGCCCGCATCAACGACGACGACAAGCCGATGACCCAGGCGCAGCTGGTCGAGGCGCTGCGCACCGCCGACGTGCTGGTGCCGACCGTCACCGACCAGATCGATGCCGCGGTGATCAGCCAGGCCGGCCCGCAATTGCGCCTGATCGCCAACTACGGCAACGGCGTCGACAATATCGACGTGCAGTCCGCCCTGACCCGCGGCGTCACGGTCACCAACACGCCCGGCGTGCTGACCGAGGACACCGCCGACATGACCATGGCGCTGATCCTGGCCGTGCCCCGGCGCATGGCGGACGGCATCAAGGTGATGCAGCAGGGCGACTGGAAGGGCTGGTCGCCGACCTGGATGCTCGGCCACCGCATCTGGGGCAAGCGCCTCGGCATCATCGGCATGGGCCGCATCGGCCAGGCTGTCGCCCGGCGCGCGCGCGCCTTCGGCATGTCGATCCACTATCACAACCGCCGCCGGCTGCCGGGTGTGATCGAGGAGGAGTTGGAGGCGACCTACTGGGAGAGCCTCGACCAGATGCTCGCCCGCATGGACGTGATATCGGTCCACTGCCCGCACACGCCCGGCACCTATCACCTTCTGTCGGCGCGCCGGCTGAAGCTGATCCGCCCGATCAGCTACATCGTCAACACCGCGCGCGGCGAGGTGATCGACGAGAACGCGCTCGCCCGCATGCTGGAGGCGCGCGAGATCGCCGGCGCCGGCCTCGACGTGTTCGAGCACGAACCGGCCGTCAACCCGAAGCTCGCCCGCAACCCGAACGTGGTTCTGCTGCCGCATATGGGCTCGGCCACGATCGAAGGGCGCGTCGACATGGGCGAGCGCGTGATCATCAACATCAAGACCTTCATGGATGGCCACCGTCCGCCGGATCGCGTCCTGCCGTCGATGCTTTGAACGGCGGCAAGGCATCTGACACGCGGCTTACGGATTGCCCTTCCGGAAGGGTGATCGCATAGTCGGCAGGCGGTTGGAGAGCGGCCGTTCGGGAGGTCGTGATGGGATCGTGTCGTGCTTTCGCTTCGATCGGATGGGCCTTGGCCGGATTGGCCGTGGCGGGTCCTGCCTTCGCCCAGTCCGCCCCGCCGCCGGCAGCCGAAAAGCTGCCGGAGAAGATGTCGGGCGATGCGATCAAGGCGGCGTGGTTCGACGGCCGGCCGTTCACCGCCACGTCTCCGGACGGAACCGGCTTCGTCATGACCTTCACGCCGGACGGCAAGTCGTCGCGCAAGCCGACCGAGAAGAAGAAGGGGCTGACCGGCGCGACCGGCTTCTGGCGCGCCATCGCGGAAGGCTACTGCTCGCGCTGGTCCGGGCAGAACCGCGAGAAATGCTTCAATGTCCGCCCGGGTCCGGAAAAGGATACCGTGGTGGTCCGCTTCGGTCACCAGATGATGGCGACCTGGAAGCGGTGACCGCCGTCCTGCCGACCGGTCCTGTCCTGCGTGCCGGACCTGCCCCGGCCGGACCGATCCCGTCATGACCCGTCCCCCGCCTCCCCGCTCGGGCCTCCCGCTCGATCGCCGCCGCTTTCTCGGCGCCGCCCTGGCGCCCGCCTTCGGATCGCTGACGGCCGCCGTGGGGGCGACAGCCGGGGCGGCAACGGCCGCCGGAGCCGGACCGTCTTCGGCCGCGGAGGTCGATGTCGTCGTGGTCGGCGCCGGGGCGGCCGGCATCGCGGCGGCCAGGACCCTGCTGGCGGCCGGACGGTCCTTCCTGGTGCTGGAGGCGCGCGACCGCATCGGCGGGCGCTGCGTCACGGAGACCGGCCTGTTCGGCCGGCCGGTCGATCTCGGCGCCCATTGGGTCCATGCCGTCGACGAGACGCCCTTCGCCGGCCACGCGGCCGAGTTGGGGCTCGGCCTCGTCGAGGCACGGCCGGACTTTACGCTCTATGACGGCCGCCGCCGGTTGAGCGGCCCCGATGCGGACGCCTTCGGCGATGCCTGGGAGGCCTTCGAGCAGGCGATCCTGACGACCGGACGGGCGCAGCGGGACGTTTCGGCGGCCGCGGTCATGCCGACCGGGCTCGGCGACTGGGCCGATACCGTCGCCTTCGCGCTCGGCCCCTTCGGCTGCGCCAAGGATGTCGAGCATATCTCGACCGTCGATTTCGCCGCCGCGGTCGAATATCCGCAGGCTTTCGTCAGCGAGGGCTACGGCACGCTGATCGCCCGCCTCGCCGAGGGCATCCCGGTCGGCACCGGCATTCCGGTGACGCGGATCGACCGCTCGGGCCCACGCCTGGCGGTCGAGACGCCGCGCGGCACCGTCTCGGCGCGCGCCGCGATCGTGACCGTCTCGACCGATGCGCTGGCGGCCGGAGCGGTCCGGTTCGATCCGCCGCTGCCGCCCGACCAGGAGGACGCCCTGACCGGCCTGTCGCTCGGCGACTACGAGCACATCTTCGTCGAACTGCCGCCCGGCGCGCTCGGCCTCGGCCCCGACGAACCGGTGCTGCTCAAGCGCCAGGGCCGCCGCACGCTCGGGCTCCTGGCCAATCTCGGCGGATCCGGCCTGGTGATGGCCGATGCGGCCGGCAGCTTCGCGGCCGATCTCGCCCGTGCGGGCGACCGGGCTGCCGTGGCCTTCGCACTCGAACTGATCGCCCAGAGCTTCGGTGCGGATGCGGTGCGCCGGCCGGGCCGCAGCCATGTCACGCATTGGCGCGCCGATCCCTGGATCCGCGGCGCCTTCAGCTGCGCCGAGCCGGGGCGGGCGCGCGATCGCGCCATCCTGCGCCGGCCGGTCGACGAGCGCCTCCGGCTCGCCGGCGAGGCGACCCATCCGAGCCTCTGGGGCTCGGTCGGCGGCGCCTGGGCCGAGGGCATCCGGGCCGCGACCGAGACCCTGGCCGTGCTCTGAAGCGGCGCTCCAGCCAACCTTTCGACCGGCTTGTTCGCCGGCGCCGCCGCACCGGGCGGCGCCTATCCGATCCGGCCTATGCCGCAAGTTTCGGCAACCCCTGCAGACCGATCATGCCTGTCACGACTTGCCTCGGCGGCCGCAGCGGACTAGGTAGATTGGAACTCTTCTAAATTATCAGAAAGCAGATCGATCATGTCGCTCTTCGGCTTCGGCAAGCGTGCCTTCTCGGACCTCAGCGAGCAGGAGATCATCGCCCTGGCGATCTCGTCGGAGGAGGACGACGGCCGCATCTACGGGATGTATTCCGACGCACTGCGCGAACGCTATCCGGCCTCCGCCAAGGTCTTCGACGACATGGCGGCGGAGGAGAACGAACATCGGCGCCGGCTGATCGAGTTGCACCGGCAGAAGTTCGGCGAGCGGATCCCGCTGATCCGCCGGGAGAATGTGCGCGGCTTCTACGAGCGCCGACCGGTCTGGCTGATGAAGAATCTCTCGCTCGACACCATCCGCCGCGAGGCCATGGTGATGGAGGCGCAGGCGGCGCGCTTTTACCGGCAGTCCGCCGCCCGGACCTCCGACGCTTCGATCCGCAAGCTGCTCGGCGATCTGGCCGAGGCCGAGAAGAGCCACGTCTCGCTCGCCCATCGCCTGGGCCTTTCGAACCTGCCGGCCGACGTGCGCGCCGAGGAGGACGAGACCGCCCGGCGCATGTTCCTGCTGCAATATGTCCAGCCCGGCCTGGTCGGCCTGATGGACGGCTCGGTCTCCACGCTGGCGCCGCTGTTCGCGACCGCCTTCGCGACCCACAACACCTGGGACACCTTCCTGGTCGGCCTGGCCGCCTCGATCGGCGCCGGCATCTCGATGGGCCTCGCCGAGGGCCTGTCCGACGACGGCGAACTGTCGGGCCGCGGCTCGCCCTGGATCCGCGGTTCGGCCGCCGGCATCATGACCACCATCGGCGGCCTCGGCCACGCCCTGCCCTATCTGATCCCGAACTTCTGGACCGCAACGGTAGTGGCCATCCTGCTGGTCATCGCCGAGCTCTGGGCGATCTCGTGGATCCGCTGGAAATACATGGACACGCCCTTCTTCCGCGCCGCCCTGCAGATCGTCGTCGGCGGCTTCCTGGTCTTCATGACCGGCGTCCTGATCGGCAATTCCTGACGCGGGTTTAGTCGCGACGCGGTACCCCGTTGCGGAGGGTCCCGGGCGCCGAGCGACGGGAGTCCACCGGTTGCCACATCGGCACTGGCGGCCGGGCGGGCGTTGCGGCTATGGATGGCGGCCGGGCATTCCCGCACCGGCCGCTCGAAAACTGCCGGTGCCATGTCGGATCCTCGCGTCGAAATCCTCCGTCTCGCCCATGCGCACGACCTGCCGCTGCCGGCCTACCAGACGCAGGGCGCCGCCGGCTTCGACCTCGTCGCCGCCGTGCCGGCCGATGCGCCCGTCGAGATCGCGCCCGGGTCCCGCGCGATGATCCCGACCGGCCTGGTCCTGGCGATCCCGCCCGGCCACGAGGGCCAGGTGCGGCCGCGCTCGGGTCTCGCGGCCCGGCACGGCGTCACCGTGCTGAACAGCCCCGGCACGGTCGACAGCGACTATCGCGGCGAGGTCAAGGTCATCCTGATCAATCTCGGCGACACGGCCTTTCGCGTCGAGCGCGGCGAGCGCATCGCCCAGATGGTCGTCGCGCCGGTCGTCCAGGTCGGCCTCGCCGCGGTCGAGACCCTCGGGGAGACCGATCGCGGCGCCGGCGGATTCGGCTCGACCGGTCGGCGCTGAGGGCCGCCCGCGCCGAAGCCGGCTGGTATCGATTTCCTCGCCCGATCCACCCTGCCCCGCACGGCATTGATGGAATCCGCGACACCGGCCATGAATTGGAATAATTTTCCACCCGGGCGCCCTGCTTCGTCATGCCCATGACTGGCCGCGCCAGCCTCCGCGCCCTAGAGTCTCGCGCGAATTGGCGCCGAGCCCCGCCAGGGGGCCCGCCAGCCGCCAAGCCTGACGATGAATGATGGAGGACCCCATGAGTGACGCCGACCGCAAGCCCGGCCGCGGCCGCATCTACGGCTCGATCACCGAGACGATCGGCGACACCCCGATCGTGCGGCTCGACCGGATCGCCAAGGAGAAGGGCGTCGGCGCCACCCTCCTGGCCAAGCTCGAATTCTTCAACCCGATCGCGAGCGTCAAGGACCGTATCGGCGTCGCCATGATCGATGCGCTGGAGGCCGAAGGCCGCCTGGCGCCGGGCGCGACCCTGATCGAGCCGACCTCCGGCAATACCGGCATCGCGCTCGCCTTCGTGGCCGCCGCGCGCGGCTATCGGCTGATCCTGGTCATGCCCGAGACCATGTCGATCGAGCGGCGCAAGATGCTGAAGCTGCTCGGTGCCGAACTGGTGCTGACCGAGGGCCCGAAGGGCATGAAGGGCGCCATCGCCAAGGCCGAGGAACTGCTCGCCGAGATTCCCGGTTCGATCATCCCGCAGCAGTTCCAGAACCCGGCCAATCCGGCCATCCATCGCCGGACCACCGCGGAGGAGATCTGGAACGACACCGCCGGCACCGTCGACGTGTTCGTCTCCGGCATCGGCACCGGCGGCACGATCACCGGCGTCGGCCAGGTGCTGAAGGCGCGCAAGCCGTCCGTGCATGTGGTCGCCGTCGAGCCGACCGCCTCGCCGGTCCTGTCCGGCGGCCAGCCCGGCCCGCACAAGATTCAGGGCATCGGCGCCGGCTTCGTGCCGGGCGTGCTCGACACCGCCGTCTATGACGAGGTGCAGCAGATCTCCAACGAGGAGGCCTTCGAGACCGCCCGCCTGGTCGCCCGGATCGAAGGCATCCCGGTCGGCATCTCGTCGGGCGCGGCGATCGCGGCGGCCGTCAAGGTCGGCTCGCGGCCGGAATTCGCCGGCAAGACCATCGTCATCATCATTCCGAGCTTTGCCGAACGCTATCTGTCGACGGCCCTGTTCGAAGGCCTGGAGTGACGCCAGGCCCCGCGAAGCCCGATCCGGCGCAGCGCCTCGCCGCCTTCGTCAAGGCGGAAGCGCTGCGCCTCGGCTTCGCGGAGGCCCGCATCGTGCGGCCCGACGCCATTCCGGAGGCGCCGGCCCGGCTGGCCGCCTGTCTCGACGCCGGCCACCACGGCAGCATGGCCTGGCTGGCCGAGACCGCCGACCGGCGCGCCGATCCGCGCATCCTGTGGCCGGCGGTGCGCTCGATCGTCATGCTCGGGCTCGACTACGGCCCGGACGAGGACCCCCGCGCCGTCACCGCCGAGCCGCGCTGCGGCGCCATCTCGGTCTATGCGCGCAACCGCGACTACCACGACCTGATCAAGGGCCGCCTGAAGGAACTGGCCGGCCGCCTCGTCGCCCGCGCCCACGCGCTCGGCCTCGACGGCGACGTGAAGGTGTTCGTCGACACCGCCCCGGTGATGGAGAAGCCGCTCGCCGCCGCCGCCGGCCTCGGCTGGCAGGGCCGCCACACCAATCTGGTCTCGCGCCGGCACGGCTCGTGGCTGTTTCTCGGCGCGGTCTTCACCAGCCTCGACCTGCCCACAGACCCCGCCGAGACCGACCATTGCGGCTCCTGCCGGGCCTGCCTGGATGCCTGCCCGACGGCCGCCTTCCCGGCGCCCTACCGGCTCGACGCGCGCCGCTGCATTTCCTACCTGACGATCGAGCATGCCGGACCGATCCCGGCCGCGTTCCGCCCGCTGATCGGCAACCGCATCTATGGCTGCGACGACTGTCTCGCCGTCTGCCCCTGGAACAAATTCGCCCAAACCGCCCGCGAGGCCAAACTGATCGCGCGCGACGATCTGCGCCGACCGGCGCTCGCCGCGCTGGCACGGCTCGACGACGCGGCGTTCCGGGCCCTGTTCGCCGGTTCGCCGATCAAACGCATCGGACGCGACCGCTTCCTGCGCAACGTGCTGATCGCCATCGGCAATTCAGCTGATCCGGCGCTTGCGGGAGACGCCCTCCGGCTCAGCGCCGATCCGGCCGGGCTGGTCCGCGGCGCCGCCGTCTGGGCATTGTCGCGCCTGCTCGAGGCGGCCGCGTTCCGCGCCATGGCCGAGGCCCGCGCGGGCGGCGAAACCGATCCGGACGTGCGCGCCGAATGGGGGGCGGCCTCGCAAGCCGCCGAACCCGGCTGATATTCCGGCATCACCGCCGGAGCGACCGTCCGCCGGAGCGGGCGTCCGCCGGAACAGTACCGTCCGGCCCTTCCGATCGGTCCGTCCGAAGTTTTCCGTCGCATGCCGGGCCGCCCCCCGCCGCGATGGGCAGGGCTCGATGACGCCGGCCGGGATATCGCGTCTCGGCCATGACAGCCGGCTTGCGCAAGGCCATCGCAGGCACTGAAAGCGTCCGTCGGCATCGGTCACACAGCCCTGCCGCCGTCATGCGGCGCGCGCGACTGCGGGGGGGCGGGGGCGGGAGCCGGAAGCCTTCGCGCGCCCGGTCGCCGGGATCGGGCGCGACGCGGCCTGTCCGACGTCATGCCGGACGCGAATCATCGACAGCGCGTACCCCAGAGCATCACACGATCTGAAGGGATCGGATGATCCTCTGCATGTTTTTGTTTGCGCTAACTTTTTCCTATCAGAGCGGGCCGCCCGCATAGGACCTCGCTCTGGCGGGCGGGTGACGCGGACCGGCCAGCCGGTCCCGACGCAGCACGGGGTTCCGTCGCCTGGCGGCGCTGTCCGCCCGGGGCGGCGGTTATTTCTCCTGGATCGTCGCCAGATAGTCGACCACGCCCTGGATGCGGCTCTTCACATAGGCCTCGGCATCCTCGGGCTTGAAATAGGGACCGAGCTGGCTCGGCGCCTTGGTCCGGTAGTGATCGCCCCAGAGCGGCATGCCCATCGGCCCGTGGCCGGGCATGTCGACCGAACCCCGCACGACCTCCGCGACCCGCTCGGCCGGAAATCGGCCGCCATTCGCGCGCGCCAGCCCGGTCAGACCGGGCACCCGCCGCGTGAGCAGGACCTGGAAGGGCCCGTCGCCGCGCCCGTCATGGCCGTGGCAGGCCGCGCAATAGCCCGCGAATTCGGACCGCCCGATCTCCAGCGAGGTCTCCGCCGCGGCCGGACCGCCAAGACCCGATCCGACGGCGACCACCGCCGCCAACGCCGCGCCGCGGCCGAACCCATGAACCTTCACGCGCGCACTCTCCCGCCGCCCCGATCACCCGACTCTGGCCGCCCGCACCCGCGCCGGCAATCCGTAGCACTGCGTTCCCCGCCGCGGATGGCTGCGGATGCCGACCGCGCGCCCCGCGCGCTTCGCGGCGCGCGGCCCGTCCCGGCGCCGCACGGCTTCTGTCGCCGCGGCTGCCGGGCACCGCAGCCGCCCACAGCCGCCCGACCAACAACCGTCCGACCGGCCAACAACCAACAACCGGCGACCGGCGACCGGCGACCGGCGACCGGCGACCGGCGACCGGCGACCGGCGACCGGCGACCGGCGACCGGCAGGCTCGCCGCAGCGCCAACGGAAAGCAACAGCCGAACCCTGCCGCTGTTGATTGAATGGCCAATTGAACCGGACATTTGCGGGACCCGCACGGCCGATGTCGTCCCCCAGCGGTCTGCGGTGGCCCATCGAATCCCCGCGTCCCCTCCTTTCGCGGTTGCCCCCGCCCGACGGATCGGCTATGCAAGCCCCATCCCGCCCCGCTCATTCGGGGACGAGAGCACGCACCCGTAGCTCAGCTGGATAGAGTGCTGCCCTCCGAAGGCAGAGGTCACAGGTTCGAATCCTGTCGGGTGCGCCATTTTTGGCAATAAAATCAATGACTTAAGCGATGCATCGACCGTTGTCGCAGGCTGTCCCACACAGGCGTCCCACATAGGCGAGCGAACCGCTTCGGCGACGTCGCCGGCTTGGGGCCTGACGCGTGTCGGGCCGTAGCCTCTCGGAAGTCTGCAGGCCTTGCCGATTGTGTGACCGCGGACGCCCTTGGCCTAAGATATCGGGTGCCGGCGTCGGCGAGCGGTCGGAGGCCTGCAGGAAGCCGAGGCGCCTACGCAGCTGCTGCGCCGTCTGAAATTCCACGTCACGGTGCACGGGCTTCGGTCAGCGTGCCGGGGCTAGTGCGGCGAGGCCACAGACTTTCGGCGAGAACTCCCCGAGCCAGCCTTGCGCATGTCGTTGGCGATATGACCGAGCGGGCCTATCGTCACGGCGACGCCCTGGAGAAGCGCAGGTCGTTGGTGGACGCTTGGGCTGCTTTCTGCGTCGATGGACCCGGCGCTTCTTCGGCCTGATCCCCGGTCGTCACCGTGGCCGGGTCCAGCCTACAGGACGCGCAGCACCGAACTACCGGCAGCCAGTCCGCGACCGTCTGCAGGCTGTGGACACGACGCCGCGCGTCCTGCAGGCTGAACCCGCGATGCAAGGGTCGGCTTGAAGTGGAAGGTGCCTTCCGATTGGCACCTAGGGTCACGGTCACGAGGCGACGGAGAATTCCTTCCGCCAGCGGGCGCGAAGGGGCGTTGCTGTCGGGAGGGGATCTGTCGTGCTGCGTTTGACGCTTGTTTTTCTCCTGCCGGCGATTGTTTGGGCCGGGTTGACCTTAATACCCGGCCATCGGATACCAGAGACCCACTGCACGGAAAATTGGAACCTTCCGTCAGACATGGCAAGAAAATACAGAATACTAACTGTATCGCAAGCCAATCTAATGCTTAAGGATGTAGATGTCGCATATGGTGCCGCAGGTCGAATAAAAAGAGAGCTTACTCGGGCTTTTATTTGGCTCGGCGTTCCGACATCGATATTTGACGCCGAGCCGAAAGACGAAAGGACCCCCTACGGATTGCTCGCTAATGAAGTCCAGAACGAGGTTTTGCTCAGGTTATACCTAATGCGAGGCATCGGGGCGAACGCGTGCCTTATCGGCGAGTTTGTGCCTGACCATAGGCACGACAGCGCAACGGTCGCCCGGATGAAGCTAGGGGCGGTCATCGAACTCGTCGGCAACTGGCGCTGATCTCGCCCTCGCTATCGCCCCATGACAGCCGCCTTCACCGCATCGCATTCCTCGTCGTGCGCGTCGTCGAGCAGGTTCAACACCTGCGTCGCCCGCAGGCCGTGGCGTTGTGCGATCATGCGTCGCTTCGCCGCGTAGTCGGCCGGGTTGTAGCGCTCCAGCAGGTGCGCCGCGAGGCTAGGGCTGGAGACAATCTCGCCCTGCAGTCGCTCGATCGCGCCAGCCTGCCTCTGCGCCGAACGCCGGCGAAGGTAGGTTGAAGCGATGTCGATCAGCGCGATCGTCGGCGACAGCTAGCCTCGGTTCACGCTCCTTACCCGGCTGGCGATCGAGGAGGTCGACAGAGCGGCGTCGTAGCCGCGACCGGACGGCTGCACCCCCTCGGTCCGAGCGTTGATGCTGGCACTGCGCCTGCCGGTTCCGGAACGGGAACCGGCGAGCGCGTCGAACACCCGGCGCATGTCGTCGAGTTCGGCCGGGTCGCTCTCATAGAGCACCTTGGCAACCGCACTGTTCTTCGGGTCGTCAAGGAAGGTCGTCAGCGCGCGGCCGTCCCAACGCTTACCGCCTTCGCGAGCGGCCGTTTGGCCTTCCTCGCGCCGCAGCCGCCAGAACGACGAACGGGCGTTGTCGACGGCCGCCGCGCCGCCCGCCATATCCAAGAGCTCGCGCATCGCGCGCTCGTCACGGCCTTCGCAACGACGCGCGGCCGTCAGATCGCACTGACGCTGGCCGCATCAGATCCCGAAAGCGAAATGACGAAGGCCTTTCGCAACTGGGTCATCCTGTCGAGCCGGGAAACCGGGCGGCGGCTCATAGGCGAAGCCGTCGCGCGCGGCGAAATCACCGCGCCTGCCGATATGGAGACGGTGCTCGACATGATATACCCGCCGATATTCTACCGGTTGCTCGCCGGCCATCTGCAACTCGTAATCCACTTCGCCGACAGCCTTGTGACCCGGACACTTGCGCTGCTTGCCCGTCCCGATGGCCTTGCAAGGATGAAGTGAATGACGGCCCGCGCAGCCGGCGGCGGGACATCCTGGCGCCTCCCTGAAGGAGGACCATGGTGCCGACGCAGTCCTCATCTTCGCCCGGCGCGGCGCGCCAAGGACCGTCCGTCAAATCGCCCCGAGTTCCTGCGACAAAGGCGCTTTTCGGCATTCTATCATGGTGGGAGCATGCCGCTTGGCAGACCTCGGTTCAAATTTCGCTTTCGAAAGATGCTGCATTCATTGCCTTTCTCATGGAGTTTCAATATTCCAAAAATCATACCGACCGACACCGGGTTGGTCTTCGCCTGAATACACTCGATAACAACTTGACACATCAATCATCGACGGACTTGCCGCTGATTTAAGTCTTCCCAAGCGCCATGCCGCCGTTGCGACTGTCTCATCGCAGGGTCCGGCGACCCGGAGCAGATCTGAGCGTTTGACCGTCAGGGGGCCGGCTCGCCGACCGACGGCTCGGCGGGGCGGTCGATCGCCCAGGTGAGCAGGGCGTCGAGCGCCGGGCACAGCGCCTGGCCCCAGGCGGTGAGACAATATTCCACCTTGGGCGGCACCTGATGATGGACGATGCGGCGGACGATGCCGTCCTTCTCCATCTGGCGCAGCTGCTGGATCAGCATCTTCTGCGAGATCGCCGGTATCTCCCGCTCGAGCTCGGAGAAGCGGAGCACCTTGCCGCCAAACAGGTGGAACAGGATCACCAGCTTCCAGCGGCCCTCGAGGATGCGCAGAACGTTTTCCACGCCGTCTGCCGCCATATTCGGCGTCGGAAACAGGTCCTTACTTGATGGTAAGTCCCTTACCTTTTTGTCTGTACTTGTCATTCCGACAGCGTATCGCCATCTTGGACCTGAAACAAGCGCCACCTGAACGGCCTTGATCGGCAAGCAGAACCAAAGAAGATTCGCATGTCAGACAGTCTACCGAACTCCGTAAAAGCCTATTTTTCCGGCAAGAACGCGCGCGATCTCAGTGTTGCCGTTTCCGGCTTCGCCGAGACCGCAATCGTGAATGATGAAGGCAGGGACCATACCGGCCCGGCCGCCATCCGGACATGGATTGCGGAGACGATCGCCAAGTATGACGACCGGGCGACCGTAAGACGCAGCGCCACCAGAGAAAACCGCGTCGACGTCGTGGCCGAGGTCTCCGGGGCCTTTCCCGGAAGCCCGATTCTTCTGCGGTTCGGCTTCACCATGAAGGCCGACCGGATCGTCCGGCTGGAGATCGCCCCATGACGGCCGCCTCGACATTCAAGATCGACCCGACCGAGTTCGCCGGCAAGCAGGTCCTCGTCACGGGCGGAACGCAGGGAGCCGGCGCGGCGATCGTGCGCCGCTTCCGGGCCGCCGGCGCGCAAACCGCGACGAGCGCCCGCAACGCGCCCTCCGAGGGCCTCGGCGACGGTCTTTTCATCGAGGCCGATCTCTCGACGCTGGCCGGCGTCGAGGCTCTGGCGGAGGGCGTGGCAGCCCGGATGGGGCAGGTCGATATCCTGGTGCATTGTCTGGGCGGGTCGAGCACGCCGGGCGGCGGCTTCGTCGCGGCCTCGGAAGAGTTCTGGCAGGCCGATCTGGCTCTGAACCTGCTCGCCGCCGTCCGGCTCGATCGCCTGATCGTGCCCCGGATGATCGGGAAGGGTGCCGGCGTGGTCATCCATGTGGCGTCGATCCAGCGCCGGTTGCCGCTGTTCGAATCCACCATCGCCTATGCGGCCGCCAAGGCGGCGCTCGCCAGCTACAGCAAGACGCTGTCGAAGGAAGTCGGTCCCAAGGGCGTGCGCGTCAACACCGTGTCGCCGGGTTGGATCATGACATCCGCCGCCGACCGCATGGTCAAGCGCCTCGCCGAAAGCGGCAGCAGCGACGAAGAGACCGCGCGACGCGGGATCATGGACGCGCTTGGCGGCATTCCGATCGGGCGCCCGGCATGGCCGGAGGAGATCGCCGAACTGGTCGCGTTCCTGGCGTCGGATCGCGCCGCGTCGATCCATGGGGCGGACTACGTCATCGACGGCGGGACGATCCCGACGGTCTGACGGCTCCGGCCGGCGGGGCCCTGGACAGGACGATCATGGCGGCGATCCCGGCCCGATGCCGTCGGGACCGCCATGCGAAAGGGGCCGGCCGCGTAGCGCCTGTGACCGGTGGCGTCGTGACACGGTCCTCGCCGGCTGCGCGGCGCCGCGGCGGCGGAAGCCCCGCGTCTTTTGTTGACCAGGAAACAAGATCGATATAGTTTCCTAGTCAATCATTGAGGTGGCCATGCCGGCGGAACCGACGCTTGCCAAACTCGACGCCCATCTCGGCTATTGGCTGAGGATGGCATCCAACGCCGTCTCGCAGGGCTTCGCCCGCAAGGTCGAGCGCGAGGGGGTGACGGTTGCCGAATGGGTCCTCCTGCGCGCGCTCTACGATGTCGAAGGCATCGCGCCATCCCAGCTTGCGCAGGGCCTGGGATTGACGCGGGGGGCGGTCTCGAAGCTTGCCGACCGCCTTCTCGAGAAATCCCTGATCGAACGCCGGGCCAATCCGGACGACAAGCGCGCCCAGACGCTCGCCTTGAGCGCCGCCGGCCGCCGGCTCGTGCCCCGTCTCGCCGCACTGGCCGATCAGAACGACGCGGACTTCTTCGACGCCCTCCCATCCGACCAGCGCCGATGCCTCGCGGATATCCTGCGCCGGATCGCCCATGCGCACGGGCTGACGAGCGTTCCGATCGACTGATCCCGGCCGATCTCGGTCGCCCGGTTCGGGTCGCCCGACTCGGGCGACCGAGAAGGAGCGTCGAGAAGGAGCGTCGAGAAGGAGCGGCCGAGCGGGGGCGGGCGGCGCCGATCGAACCCAACGCCGAAAACTCTCAAAAGGAGCATCGCCATGGAGGCGCATCGCATCCGCACGGCACAGGACTGCCTCGACGCGGCCGACGACCGGACAATGCCATTCCCGGCCATCGTCGGGAGGCTGATTGAAGCCGGGTTCGAAGGCTATGTCGTCGACTACCGGCGCAACACGACCACCTATTTCCTCCCCGATGGAGACAGTGTCGTGCTGGCCAACCGTGGATCGGACGGCACGGTCGCGGAGCGCTTCGACCCGCAGGCGATCGCCGCGCAGGTCCGCTGGGCACAGGCCGATCCCCCGGACTATTCCTACGCGGCCTTCTCCCGGTCCGTGAAGGCATCCGGCTGCGCCGGCTACATCGTCTCCTTCCCGGGCCGCCGCGTCCTCTATTTCGGGCGCAGCGCCGACATCCATGTCGAGCATTTCCCACAATAGATCCGCCCATCCGGCTGCCTGCCGGGCCCATTCGGTCCGGGGACCCCGGGGCACTCGCGGACCGATCCGGCAGGACCGCGTCGCTCCTCCCCTCCCCTACCCCCCGCCCACCCGGAACAGCCGGGCCGGGTTGGTCGAGATCATCGCCTTGAGGTCTGCCTCGGCGAAGCCCTGGGCTTCGAGCAGGAGGAGGAATTCGCGCAGGGCTTCGGCGGGTTCGGGCAGGAGGGCGATGCCGGCGTCGCTGGACAGGATGGCGTGGCGGCCGGCGGCTCTGAGGCGGGGGGCGAGGTCGTCGACGGTCTGGAAGGGCGCGCGGTGCTTTTCCGCGTCGACATGGGTCAGGCCGACCTGGGTCGCGTGGGTGAGCAGGAAGAAGGAGAATTCCGGCACGGCGCCGAGCGCCACCAGGGCGGCGATCTCGTCGGGCTCGTAGCGCTGGGCGTGGCAGCGCACCCGCGTCGTGCCGCGCCGGCGCGCCTCCTCGGCCAGCGCCAGCGCCTCCGGGCCGGCGACATGGCCGCAGTCGAACACGATGTCGCGCTCGGCGCACAGATCCATGATCGCCGGGACGGGGTCGGGCACCTTGGCCGAAGGCGGCACCCGGAAGGTGGTCTCCAGGAAGGCCGGGCTGCGGCCCTCGCGCAGGGCCTCCGCATAGGTGTGGTGGGTCGGCAGCGACAGGAAGCGCGCGCCGGTGCCCGGGCCGTAGCCGTAGTCGACGGCGTTGCGGGCGGCCTCGTAGGAGACGCCGCCGGCGGTCGGCTGCATGATCAGCCCGCCGAAGACCTCGACGCCGAGATGGCCGAGCTCCTGCATCACCAGGGCCGCATAACCGGACGAATTCTGGAAATTGTCCATCAGCCCGAGACCGCGCATGCCGAACGCGGCCGCCTGGCGTACCGCCTCGAAGACATTGGCGCTGCGGCCGTTGAGATGCGGGCAGACATGGACATGCACGTCCACGGCGCCGTTCAGGTAGCTCAGGCCAGGGCGCATCGCGGTCTCCAGGTCGGGGATAAGGCCCGGGATGCGGGCGCATCGGGCCGGTGAAGCGACGCGACGGTCCGCCGGGCGCAAGGGGCGCGGGACCGTCGCGGGACGGATGCGGTCGGCCGTGTCGGCGGCCGACGGTGTCAGTGCCGGAGGATGCGGCGGACGAAATCGGCGCAGCGCTCGGTCTGCGGCGCGTCGAAGATCTGCGCCGGCGGGCCGGTCTCGACCACGCGGCCATCGGCCATGAACACCACCTTGGACGAGATCTCGCGCACGAAGGCCATCTCGTGGCTGACGATCAGCATGGTCATGCCGTCGGCGGCGAGCAGGCGGATGGTGTCGAGCACCTCGGAGACGAGTTCGGGATCGAGCGCCGAGGTGACCTCGTCGAGAAGCAGGATGTCGGGCTTCAGCGCCAGGGCGCGCGCGATGGCGACGCGCTGCTGCTGGCCGCCGGAGAGTTCGTCCGGATAGGCGTCGACCCGGTGCGACAGGCCGACCTTGGCGAGGAGCGCGCGCGCCTCCGCCTCGACCTCGCCGGCCGGCCGGCGCTTGACCACCGTCGGGGCGACGGTGACGTTGCGCAGCGCGGTCATGTTCTGGAACAGGTTATACTGCTGGAACACGATGGCGAAGCGCTCGCGCACCTTGCGCAGGGCCGCGTCCGAGCGGTAGTCGACCGGCGTTCCGGCGACCGCGACGGAGCCGGCGCGCGGGCGCAGGAGGCCGACCAGGACGCGCAGCAGGGTGCTCTTGCCGGAGCCGGACGGGCCGATGATCGAGACGATCTCGCCGCGCTCGACCGAGAGGCCGACATCGCTGAGCACGGGGTCGCGCCCGTAGTCGGCCGAGAGGCTATCGAGAACGAGATGGGGCAAGCCGGACCTCCAGATGGGCCGCGAACCGGTTCAGCGACCAGCACAGCACGAAATAGAGAACGAGGATCGTCCCGAAGCAGAGCGCCGGCGAGAAGCCCTTCTGGTTCAGGATCTTGGCCGCGAAGGTCAGCTCCGCGACGCCGATCTGCGAGGCGATCGAGGTCGCCTTGACCAGGCCGACCGCATAGGTCATCGACGGCGGGATGATGATCCGCCAGGCCTGCGGCAGGACGACCAGGCGCAGCGCCCGGAGCCCGCCCATGTTCAGCGTCTCGGCCGCGTCCCACTGGTTGCGGTGGACCGCCTCCAGGCCGGCGCGGACATTCTCGGCCGAGAAGGCCGCCGCCGACAGCGCCACCGTGGCGGCGGCGACGACGAACATCGGCACGTCCGCCCCGGCCAGCTGGAAGCCGAAGAAGACGACCATCAGCAGGACCAGGAACGGGATGCGCCGGAACAGCTCGACATAGAGCAGCGCCAGGATGCGGACCGGGGCGAAGCGCATGACGCGCTCCTGGCGCAGCACGGCGAGGCCGAAGCCGGCCACGAAGCCGAGCCCGCAGCCGACCAGCGACAGGCCGGCCGTATAGGCGAAGGCCTGGGCCAGGAAGATGACGTTGTAGTAGCCGAAGAAGCGCGGCAGTTCGTCGAGGAGCGCGGCCATCAGAACACCTTCCCCTTGATGCGGAAGAGGAAGCGGCCGATCGCATAGAGCACGGCGCTGGCGATGACGGTGAGCACGACATAGTAGACCGCCGCGATCGAGAAGATCTCCAGCGACCGGAAGGTCTGCGCGTTGATGTTGTAGGCGCGGCCGGTCAGTTCCTCGACGCCGAAGATGGCGGCGACCGAGGTGGTCATGGTCAGGATGATGTATTGATTGGAGAGCGGCGGGTACAGCACCTTGGCGATATGCGGCAGGATGACGTAGCGGATCTGCTGCAGGCGACTGAAGCCGAGCGTCTCGGCGGCCTCGATCTCGGCGCGCCGGATCGACGCGAAGCCGGCCCGCTGGATCTCGGCCATGTAGGCGCCGGCATTGAGCGACATGCCAAGGATCACCGCCTCGACCGAGCCGATCAGGATGCCGTAGTCGGGCAGCGCGAAGTAGATGAAGAAGATCTGCACCAGGAGCGGCGTGTTCAGGAAGAAGGTGACATAGGCCCGGACCAGCCAGCGCGCCGGGCGGGGGCCGTAATGCAGCACCGAGGCGCAGACGAGCCCGATCGCCCAGCCGATCAGAAACGCGACCGCGGCGATCTGGAGCGCCAGCCAGGCGCCCCCGGCCAGATAGCCGAGATAGGGCGTGACCTGGCCGTATTGCAGCGTATAGCCCATGCGGAGCCTTCTTGGCTGTATACGTTCTGTATGCGATTGAGCCCTCGGCAGGGCGGCTTGTCAACGGCCGTCCGCGCAGCGGCGGCAGGTTCGCGCGCGCCGCCGGGCCGGATCAGCCGAAGGCGCCGGCATGGCGCAAGGCCTTTTCCAGGCGGCCGTATTCCTCGGCCGGAATCGGCGCGAAGGGCGGGCGGACGGTGTCGTGTTCCAGGAGCCCGAGGATGCGCAGACAGGCCTTCAGCCGCGGCGTCGCCCGACCGGACGGCCTGTCGCGGTAGATGGCGCAGGCGAGCGGATAGATCACGTCGTGCCAGTGGCGGGCGGCGGCCCAGTCCTGGCGGCTGGCCGCATCCCAGAGCGCCACGAGCGGTTCCGGCGTCACCGCCGCGAGGCTGACCTGGCTGCCCTCCGAGCCGATCAGATAGGCGGTCAGCAGATGCTCGTCGCCGGAGCCGAGCACGGCCAGATCCGGCCGGATCGCCTTGGCGATGCGCCGGTTCTGGTCGTAGGTGGCGACCTCCCAGCTGCCCTCCTTGATGCCGGCGACGCGTGGCAGGGCGACCAGTTCGGCGAGCGTGTCCGGTCCGTAGGGCATCGAGCCGGCACCGACCGGTGCCTGATAGAGCAGGATCGGCAGGCGGCCGGCGGCGATGACATGCTCGTGGTGCAGACGCGCCGACGCCGTGTCGCGGAAGCCGATCCAGGCATTGGGCGGGAACAGCAGCAGGGCATCGGCGCCGGCGGCTTCCGCGTCGGCGGCATGCAGCGCCGCCTCCAGGCTCGATTCGGCATTGACGCCGCTGGTCAGGAAGACGTCGGGGCCGAGTTCGGCCCGGCAGATCTCGATGACGCGGCGCTTCTCCTCGCGCGTCAGCAGGAAATTCTCGCCAGCATGGCCGTTGATCAGCAGGCCGCGGATGCCGTCGGCGCGGCCGATCCGGCCGACATGGCCGGCGAGCGCCTCCCAGTCGACCGAATAGTCGGGCCGCATCGGCGTGACGGTGGCGGCATGGATGCCGGTGAGGCGGCGAATGGCGGTCGGCACGGTCATGACAGCGGCGCCTCTGCGACGGGAGCGGATGGGGCGGCACCGGCCTCGGGCGCCAGCAGCCGGTCGATGGGGAAGAGCGGATCGGGCTCGCCGCGCTCGAGAATCCGGTCGGCGAGCCGCTTCGCGATGAACGGGCCGCTCGTGTAGCCGGAATGAACGCTGCCGCAGATCCAGGCATCCGGGAAACCCGGGATCGGCCCGGCGGCCGGCAGCGCGTCGCGGGTCTCGGCCTCCAAGCCGGCCCAGGCGCGGGCCAGCCGCGACCGGCGCAGGGCCGGGATCGCGTGGCAAGCGAGCCGCATGTTGCCGATCAGGCTGTCGGGCACCAGTTCGACGCCGCCCTGCACCCGGTCGCCGCGGCCCTGCCAGCCGCCGCCGATGACCACGGTGCCATGCGGGTATTGCTTCAGGGACAGGAGCCCCGACGCGATGCCGACCACGGTGCGCATCACCGGGGCGATCCGCTCGGTGACGGCGAGCTGGTTGATCAGCACCTTGATCGGCAGGCGGAGGCCGAGCCAGGCGGCCATCTCCTCCAGCCAGACGCCGCCGGCGAGAACCAGCCGGCGCGCCCGCACCGTTCCGGCGGCGGTGTCGAGTTCGTAGCCGCCGCCGTCCGGCACGGCGCCGGCGACCGGCACCTGCTCGCACAGCGTCACGCCGGCCTCGATCAGCGCAGCGCGGTAGGCGAGGCCGGTCAGATAGGCATTGGCGAAGCCGTCGACCTTGCAATGGCCGGCGACCAGCACCCGTTCGGACAGGCCGGGCTCGATCTCCAAGGCGCGCGCGGGGCCGACAAGGTCGATCGGCGCCCCGGCCTCCCGGCGTTTGCCCGCCCGGTAGGTCAGAAGCTCGGCCTCGCCCTCGGTGAAGGCGAGCGAGAGCCCGTCGCAGACCACCACGCCGACATCGTGGCCGAGCCATTCGGGTGCCGAGGCCCACATGGCATGGGCCTGCAGCGCATAGGGGATCAGCGCCACGCGGGTCATCTGCATGGTCAGCGTGCCGGCATTGACGCCGGAGGCCTCGCGGCAGAGCGAGCCGCGCTCGAACAGGATGGTGCGCAGGCCGGCGCGGGCGCAGAACAGCGCCACCGTGGCGCCATGGACGCCGCCGCCGACCACGGCCAGATCGTAGCGTTCGCGGGACGGGACTGGGGTCATAGCGGCGCCGGCTTGGGAACGGGGATGTCGGCATAGTCGAAATCGCCGAGCAGCGTATCGAGCGGGACCGGCCGCAGCGGCGGGCGCGCCGTCCAGACCCCGGCCGCTTCGCGCGACCCGACATGGCGGGCGACCAGTTCGGCGGCGGTGTCGCCGCAGAAGCGGCCCTGGCAGGGCCCCATGCCGCAGCGGGTGAAGTGTTTCAGCTGGTTGACCTCGCGCGCGCCGGCCATGACGGCGGCATCGATCTCGGCGCGGGTCACGTCCTCGCAGCGGCAGACCACCGTCTCGGGGGCGATGGCGTCGACCAGCCCCCGGCGCGGCCGCATCAGGCGGCGGACGGCGCCCGCGAACGCCTCGACGGCATGGCGTTCGGCCAGGATCCGGTCGCGCGCGGCCGCGAAGGCCCCCTCGGCCAGCGCGCCGGCGTCGCGCGCCGCCGCCAGACCGGCCAGCCGACCGGAGAGCAGTGCGCCGGCCGCCCCGGCGATGCCGGCCCCGTCGCCCGCGGCATAGAGGCCCGCGATCGAGGTCCGCCCGGCCGTGTCGAGCACCGGTATCCAGCCGCCGGCCTCGGCCTCGAAGCGCAGGCTTGCGCGCAGGAGACGCGGGATCTCGGCGCCGGCGAGGAGTCCGTGGCCGACCGCCAGCGCATCCGCGGCGATCCGGTGTCGGGTACCGGCGACGGGCGCGCCCTCGGCATCGACCGGCGCGATGACGACCTGCTCGACCGCCTCGCCCCCTTCGGCAGCCACCACCGCGTGGCGGAAATGGACCGGCACGCGGGCGAGGCCGATCCGGATCATCCAGCCGAGCCCCTGGCGCAACAGACGTGGCCGTCGGGCGAGGCGCGGGGCGACGGCCAGCCAGTCGGCCGGGCCGGCCAGGTCGACCAGGCCTGAGACGGTGCCGCCGCCGGCGACGATCTTGGCCGCGACCGCCGCCAGCAGCGGCCCGCAGCCGGCCACCACGGTGCGCCGGCCGGGCAGCATGGCCTCGGATTTCAGAAGGACGGTGGCCGCGGCGAGGCCGATCACGCCCGGCAGCGTCCAGCCCGGGAACGGCACGACGCGCTCATGCGCCCCGGTCGCGGCGACCAGGCGCGGGGCGACGAAGGCTTCCGTGCCGGCCTCGGTCGCAGCATCGACCCGGAAGCGCCCGGTGACCGACCAGACCCGGGCATCCCCGACGAAGCGCAGACCGGAGGCCGCGACCGCGGCGCGGAGCTCCGCACCATCGCGGTCGTCCTGCGTCCGCAAGGCCTCCGGGATCGCGACGCCGGCGGCCGGCGCCCGCCAGACCTGGCCGCCGGGCCGGCCGGCCTCGTCGATCAGCACGACCGCCAGACCGGCGCGGTGGGCGGCAAGCGCGGCGGAAGCCCCGGCCGGCCCGGCCCCGACGACGATCAGATCGGCCCGGGTCTCCGTGGAACTCACAGCGACCCCCGGCACTCGACGGCCAGTCCCTCGGCCACGACCACGCGGCAGGCTTGGCACAGACGCCCGTCGACCCGGACCAGGCATTCCTGGCAGACCCCCATCAGGCAGAAGGCGCCGCGCGCCGTCCCCGCACGCGGGCTGTGACGGAGCGTGGCCCGGCCGGCCGCCGCGAGTGCCGCCGCCAGCGTCTCCCCTTCATGGGCGGCGACGGGCTGTCCGTCGACCAGGATCGTGACCGATCGACCGCGTTCGATCCCGTGGGCGATTCTGACGGCTGGCATGGGCGCTTTCGGTTGGTTCTGCTCGGGATCCGCGCTTTACAGCGGCGATCAATTGTATACTGTCTATAGACAGGCGGTGCAACATTTCCCTTCGACGGAACCCGCATCGCAGCTTCAGGATGCCATCAACGGAGAGGTGCCTCATGTTCAGAAAGTCCGCGTTCGGCAAAGCCGCCCTGGCCATGGCGGCACTCGCCGCGACGCTCCTGACGGCAAGTCCGGACGCTTCCGCCCGGCCGCTCGACGAGGTGCTGAAGTCCGGCATCCTCAAGGTCGGCGTCAACCCGACCCTGCCGCCGCTGGCCAAGTTCGACGAGAAGAACGAGATGGTCGGCTTCGACGTCGATTTCGCCACCGAGATCGGCAAGATGCTCGGCGTGAAGGTCGAGTTCGTGCAGGTCGGTTCGCCGGACCGCATCCCCTTCGTCGTCTCCGGCAAGATCGACGTCGTCATGGGGGCGATGACGCGCAATCCCGAGCGCGCCAAGGTCATCGACTTCACCGTTCCGGTGCATACCGAGGTGTTCGGCGTCCTGACCACCGAGGGCAAGCCGTTCAAGTCCTGGAAGGATCTCGACAAGCCGGAGGTCATGCTGATCCAGGTGCGCGGCAGCACGCCGGTCAAGTTCATCGAGGACAACCTCAAGAACGCCAAGGTCACCCTGCTCGACAACTATCCAGACGCGATCCGCGCGCTGGCGCAGGGCCGCGGCGACGCGATGATCGACGTGATCGACTTCGTCGGCGAGCAGATGAACCGCTTCAAGGACGTGAAGTGGAAGGTGGTCGAGACGCCCGTCGATGTCTATTACTGCGGCATGGGCGTCTCGAAGGCCTCGACCGGCCTGAAGGACTGGCTCAACGTCGCGATCTTCGAGATGCATCGCCGGGGCAAGACCGACGCTGCCTGGAAGAAGTGGTTCGGCATCGACATGATCAACCCGACCGGCTGGTCGCCCTACTTCTGAGTTCGGAACCGGCGGCGGTCCGTTCCGCCGCCATCCGGCCGTCCGTGCAAGGCACGTCCGCGGCGTGCGGTTGGGTTGCACCCTATCCCTCGCGCGTCGCGGCCGTTAAGGCATCGCTCGTCCTCTCTCGTGCGGCCGGAACGCCTCCGGCCGCACCTCCCATGAAAGCCCGACCGTGACCGATATCGCTGCCGCGCCCGTGCGCCCCCGTGCCGCGCTGGCCGGCGCCCTGATGATGGTCGCGGCGGTGGTCTGCTTCACCAGCCTCGATTCCATCCTCAAGCTGCTGGTTGCCCGGCACGACGTGCTGTTCCTCGCCTGGGGCCGCAACCTGTTCCAGGTCGCCTATATGGCGGCGCTGATGCCCGTGCTCGGCGGCCGCCGCATGCTGACCACCCGGCATCCCGTGCTGCAGCTCGGCCGCGGCGCCCTGCTGGTCTCGACGACCGTGCTGATCGTGCTCTCGCTCAAGGTCCTGCCGCTGGCGCAGACCTATGCGATCACCTTCTCGACCCCGTTCCTGGCCGTGCTGATGGCCCGGCTGTTCCTGGGCGAGACCGTCTCGCTGCACCGCCTGGCCTGGATCGCGGCCGGCTTCGTCGGCGTCCTGATCGCGCTCCGGCCCGGCGCCCCCGATGCCGGCTGGCACCTCCTCCTGCCGGTCGGCATGGCCTTCGCCAACGCGCTCTATCACGTCCTGACCCGCGCCATCGCGGCCGATGAGGATCCGTTCGCGATGGTGTTCCTGGTCGCGGCGGTGGCGACCGTACTGACGGCGCTGGCGCTGCCCTGGACCTGGTCGGCGATGCTGCCTTGGGAATGGGGCCTGCTCGCGCTGGGCGCCGCCTTCGGCACCGCCGCCCATATGCTGCTGGTCGCCGCCTTCCGGATCGCGCCGACCTCGGTGGTCTCGCCGATGGTCTATACCCAGATCGTCTCGGCCCTGATCCTCGGCTACCTGATGTTCGGAGAGGTGCCGACCCTGAACACCCTCCTCGGCGCCGGGCTGGTCACGCTATGCGGCATCGGGCTGATCCGCACGCGCCGGTGAGCCTCAGGCGACGTTGGCGAGCGCGAATTTCGACAGGCTGCGGATATGCGCCTGCGCGGCCTTGCGGGCGAGCCTGGGATCGCCGGCCTCCAGCGCGTCGAGGATGGCCAGGTGTTCCAGACTGTCCGGGCCGACCCGGTCGGCAAGGCGGGCGATCTCGAACAGACGGGTGGTCACGCGCAGGGAATGGATGATCCCGGCCATCACCGGATTGCCGCAGCCGTTGATGAACAGTCCGTGGACATTGTCGTCCGAGCGCCAATGCGCGTCGGTGTGATAGCTGGTCGCGGCCATCAATTCCTCGACCTCGCGCCGCGCCGCCCGGATCTTGGCCACCGGGACGTTGCCGGCGGCGAGCGCGGCGGCCTCGCCCTCGATCACCTCGCGCACCTTCAGGCTCTGCAGATATTCGGCGAGATCGACCGAGCGGACCGCGAAGGAGCGGTTGGCGACTTTGACCACCAGCCCTTCGCCTTCAAGCCGCTGCAGCGCCTCGCGCAGCGGTGTGCGCGAGATGCCGAGCAGGTCGGCGAGCTTGGCCTCGACGATCAGGTCGCCGCCCTTGAGCCGGCGCGTCCGGATCATCTCGGAGACCGACTTGTAGGCGAGATTGGAGAGGTTGTAGCCGCCCGTGCCATCCCGGGCGGGCGTTTCGACGTCGCTGCTCATGGCCTCCCCCATCCGCCCGAATCACTCGGGAGTTGCCGCCGCATCGATCATGCCCGGACCGTGCCGAGCCCGCACCAGGTGGCCACGATGGCGGCGGCGGTCTCCACGGCGCGCAGGTGATCTTCAAGATCGACCCATTCGTCGGTCCGGCCGTTCTGGGTCAGATCGCCGCCGAGCGGACCGAGCCCGACGGTCGGGATGCCCTTCTGGACGATCGGATTGCGGATGTCGCTCGCCGTGTGCATCGGATTGACGAAGGGCGCCCGGCCCGTGACCGCCTCGACCGCCTGCGCGACGGCCCGGAACAGCGGACTGTCGGCCGGGGTCTCGGCCGGCGAGACGCCGGCCAGGAAGCGGACCGTCGGGGGATGGGCAGCCAGCCACGGATCGTTCGCGGCGGCCGTCCGGACCGCGGCAGCCAGTTCCTCGGCCACCGCCTCCAGCGTCTCGCCGGGCGGAAACGACACGGCGCCGGCGACGGTGCACAGCTCCGGCGCCCGCGCCAGGGCATCCAGGCTCCCGGCGACGACATGGGAGACCATGATGTTGGTCGACCGGCCGACCGCCGCCTCCAGGAGCGGATGCCGGATGCGCGCCGCCCGTTCGGCTTCGAGCTGGCGCAAGGCCGCGCGCACATAAGCGCCCTTGGCGATCGGATCGATGGCCTGATGGGCGAAGGCGGTCTGCAGCGGCTCGGTCGTCTCCGGGCCGCGGCCCGGGACATCGATCCGGAACTCGAGCTGGCCGGACGCGAAGGCCTTGACCTCGGCGAGGCCGGCACCGGATTCGGCCGGATGCAGATAGACCGCCGCATCCGCCGAGAGCCCGCCATGGAGCAGCGCCGAGACGCCGCGCGCGTGGCGCTTGCTCGGCGTCGAGACCAGGATCACGTCGCCGTCCGGTTCAAGACCGGCCGTTCGGATCAGGTCGACCGCCCCGACCATCGCGGCGACCCCGGCGAGATCGTCGGCGACGCCCCAGCCGTAGAGGCGTCCGTCCCCGATCGAGCCGGCAAAGGGATCGCGCGTCCAGGTGTCGAGCCCGGCGAGCGGTTCGCTGTCCGGATGGGCGAAGAAGATCAGGCTCCGGCCGCCGCCGCGGCCCTTCAACCGCGCGACCACGCAGGTGCGCGTCTCGGCCGGCGTCGCGCGCGGCGCCGCGAACTCGCCGACCAGCGGCACTGTGGCGGGATCATAGGCGACCGTCTCGACCGTGGCGCCGTGCGCCGCAAAGGCCTCCGCGACGCGCGCCTGAACGGCGGCCTCGCCGTCGCGCTGCGCCGCGATCAGCGCCCGGAGCAGGCCGATCGTCGCCTCCCGGCGCTCGACCGAGGCCGCCCGCAGACGGGTGAACACGTCGCCGGTCGCATCGTCGGCGGGGGATGTCATGGGCGAGGCTCCGTCAGAGGGCGATCGCGGCCGCACGGCCGGCGAGGAGGGCGAGAACCGAATAGGCGGTGAGATCGGGCCCCGGATCGGGGCGCGGGCCGATGACCAGACGAATCGGTCCGGTTGCGACATCCGCGACCAGTTCGTAGCGCACGCCGGGCAGATCCGGATCGGCGACCAGTTCGATCTCGGTCGCGTCGAGGCCGAGACCGGCGAGCGCGATGCCGGTGGCGGCGTTGAGATTGTGCGGAAACAGGCGCGCCGCCGCCCGCGCGCTGCCGCGGAAGAAGGTGGCGGGGCCGACGAGCCGGTCGAGATCGACCATGCCGGCGGCGGCCGTGCCGCACCAGACGGCGGGCGGATAGCTTTGCACGAAGCGCACGCTGCGGAGACCGGCCGCAGCGGCGGCGGCGAGCAGACCGAGCGCCCCGGCCGCCCCGGAGGGCACCAGGATGCGGCCCGGCCCGCGGCCGGCGGCGTCCCGAAGCACGCCTTCGCCGCCCGGATCGGCAAAGGCGGCGAGCGACAGGGGAATGCAGTCGATGCCGGCGGCGAGCAGGGTCGGTGCGGCGTCGACCAGGGCCGCCGTCGAGGCACATTCGACCACCAGGTCCGGGCGCCGCGTGACGAGGTCGTCGAGCGCGGCGCAGACGAGCCCGGCTTCGGGCGGATCGAGCATCCGGGAGCCGGGCGCCGGGCCGCCGGCCGTGCGCGTCAGGATGCCGACCAGTTCGGGACCATCCGGACGCGCCGCGAGCCCGCCGGCGATCAGCCGGCCGATCCGGCCGTAGCCGAGCAGGCCGCAGCGCAGGCGCGGTCGCGGGCCGGCGGATACGGCCGCAGACCTGACGTCGTCAGCGGGCATCGCGCGCCAGCTCCGGGCTGTCGTCCTCCGGTGCCTTGGCCGCATAGCCCTTGGCGAAATGGGCCTCGATGCGTCGCTGGATCATCTCCCAGAGGGTGGTCATGCAGAGATAGAGGATCGCGATGCAGGTGAAGACCTCCAGCACCTCGAAGCGCTGCTGCATCAGGATCTGGCCGCGCCGCAGCAGTTCCTCCATCGAGATGACCGAGGCGATCGAGGTGGTCTTGAGGAGCCCGTTGACCGAATTGCCGAGCGCCGGGATCGAGACCCGGAGCGCCTGCGGCATGACGATCAGCAGGAAGGTCTTCGACCGGTTGAGACCGAGCGAATAGGCGGCATCGCGCTGGCCCTGGTGGACCGACAGGATGCCGCCGCGCAGGATCTCGGACAGATAGGCCGCCTCGTTCAACGCCAGCCCGATCAGCGCGGACTCGATCACCGAGAACCGGGCCAGCCCCAACTGGGGCAGGCCGGTATAGATGATGATCAGCTGGACGAGCAGCGGCGTGCCGCGGAACAGCCAGACATGGAAGCGGGCATAGCCGGACAGGATCGGATTGCCCGACAGCCGGAACAGGACCAGGACCATGCCCAGCACGAAGCCGATCGCGAGCGTCGCGGCGGCCAGCGCCAGGGTGACCAGCGCCCCCGTCAACAGGTAGCCGTTGACGAAGTAGCTGAAGAAGCCTTCCCAATTCCAGACTTTCATCGGGACTCCGATCGCCGCTGAGAGGTCGGCGGCCCTGCCGTCAGGCCGGGCCGGGGCCGTCGATCTTGAAGCTGTCGCCTTCGATCTTCAGCACGCCGTAGCGGTCGAACAGGGCATCGTAGAAGCCGCTCTTCTTCAGCCCGTTGAGCGCATCGACCACGGCCAGCGCCAGGGTCTTGTTGGCGAAGGCGAAGGTCGCGGTCTGCGGGAACAGGCCGGCGATGGCGCGGGTGAAGTCGCCGCGACCCTGCCAGTACATGGCGGTGGCGTCGATCGAGGTCGCCGCCTGGACCTGGCCGGCGCGCAGCGCCTGGAAGGCCTCGGCGAAATTGTTGAAGGTGCGCACGTCGAGACCCGCCAGGCCTTCCTTCTTGAGCATGGTATCGACCTCGCGGGTGCGCCGCTCCTCGATGCCGCCGAGTTCCACGCCAACCGCCTTGCCGGCGAGGTCCTGCCACTTGGCGACGCCGAGCGGGTTGCCGCGCGAGACCAGGAAGCTGACCGCCGCCCGCTCGTAGGGGACCATGTACATCAGCTTGGACCGCTCCTCGGTCCAGAAGATGCCGGTGTTGATCATGTCCCAGCGCTTGGCCGCCAGGCCCGGGACCATGGCGGCGAATTCGATGCGGACATATTCGGGCGTCAGGCCGAGCACCTTGGCGATCTCGTTGCCGAGTTCGACCCGCATGCCCTGCAGCTCGCCCTTGTCGTTGACAAACTGGAGCGGCGGCAGGGTCGGGTTGATCGACATGATCAGCGTGCCGGGCTTGATCAGGTTCGGCGCACCGAGCTTGGCCTGGGCCGAGGCTCGGCGGCCGCCGAGCACGACGCTGCCGGCCAGCGCGCCCGCGCCGAGGAGGACGCCGCGCCGCGTCGGGCCTGCCCCTGACGGGCTCGGGCCGGCCATCTTCGAGCCGAAAAGGCCGGAGAACCGGGCGTTCGAACCGTCGCGTGAATCCATCGTCATGTCTCATACCCTCCGCCGGGGTTGCGGGTAACCGGGCGCGGAGCGTCTCCGCATTCTTGTCAGAACGACGCCGCCCGCATACAAACAGTATGCAAATTGCCGCCAATCTCACAAGAGGCGGGATTGGTCGGATTGCGCATTTCGGCGCCAGATCGAGGGGGCGGACCATGATTGCGGCAGGGGCCGGGATGGAACCAGGGCGGATCGAGACGGTGCTGGGGCCGATCGCGCCCGCGGCGCTCGGGGCGACGTTGATGCACGAGCATCTGCTGTGCGACCTGACCGCGCCGGCCCGGCGCGGCCAGGGTCTGCCCGAGGCCGAGATCACGCTGGAGACCGTCTTCGACATGGGCTACCGGCCCGGCCGCTATCACGGCAATCACCGGCTCCAGGATGTCGCTCTCGCGACCCGCGAGGCCGCCGCCTTCAAGGCCGACGGCGGCGGCGCCATCGTGGAGCTGACCACGGGCGGCATCGTGCCAGACCCCGAGGGTCTCGCGGCGATCGCCCGCGGCGCCGGCGTCCACGTGGTGCTCGGCGCCGGCTTCTATACGGAGAATTTCCTCGATGCCGAAACGCTCGCCCTGTCGACCGAGGCGCTGACCGAGATCACCATCGGTCAGCTGACCGAGGGCGCCTGGGGCACGTCGGTCCGCTGCGGCCTCATCGGCGAGATCGGTTGCTCCTGGCCGCTGACGCCGTTCGAACGGCGCTCGCTCAGGTCCGGCGCGCGCGCCCAGAAGGCGACCGGCGCGGCGATCACCATCCATCCCGGCCGCGACCGCGCCGCCCCGGACGAGATCCTGGACGTGCTGGAGGCCGAGGGCGCCGACATCGCGCGCGTGGTCATCGGCCACATGGACCGCACGCTGCTCGACGACGCCGACGTGATCGCCCTCGCCCGGCGCGGCTGCATCGTCGAATACGACTTCTTCGGCATCGAGCACTCGAACTACTGGCTCGGCGTGGTCGACATCCCGAACGACTGGATGCGCATCCGCGCCCTGCGCCGGCTGTTCGACGCCGGGCTCGGCGACCGGGTCGTCATCTCGCACGACATCTGCACCCGCACCCGCCTGCAGAGCCTCGGCGGCCACGGCTATGGTCACATCCTGCGCAACGTCGTGCCGCTAATGCGCGACCGCGGCTTCTCCCAGTCCGAAATCGATCTCCTGCTGGTCGAAACCCCGCGCAGGATCCTGACCATCGGCGGATAGGCCGGCGGGGTCGCGAGACCTCGGAAGGCCTCCCCCAAACCGCAATCCCGGCCGGAGCGCCCAGCGCGGGAGGGAGCGGGTCCCGATGGCCTCGCTGCGGCGTCAAGATCACGAGTCAACGGAGTGCCGTGCGGCAAGTCGGGATGGGAGTGGGCCCCGGATCGGCGGCCCTTCGGGCCTTGTCCGGGGATGCGACCGAGAGATCGAGACGCTTGAAGGAGTTGCGAACGCGCGTGCGAGAACCGGCGACCGCGGGATCGTGTCAAACCGAGGAAGGCGACCGCGCGCGGCCCGCGTCGGCACGTCCCCTCAGCCGAGCACCTCGACGGCGAATTTGTACAGGCTGCGGATATGCTGCTGTGTCGCCTTGCGGGCGGCCTTGGCGTCGCCGGCGGCGAGCGCGTCGAGGATCGCGACATGCTCGGTATTGTCGGGGTTGAGCCGGTCCTGGAGGCGGGCGATCTCGAACAGATGCGTCGTCGCGCGCAGCGAGTGGATCATCGCGGCCATGATCTCGTTGCCGCAGGCATCGACAAACAGGTCGTGCAGCTGCGCGTCGCAGGTCCAATGCGCGTCGCGCGAATAGGCCGGCGCCTTGGACAGGGCGTCGATGGCGGCCCGCACCTCGGCGATCGCGGCCGGCGCAATCCGCCCGATCGCGGCGGCGGCGGCCTCCGGCTCCAGGATCTCGCGCACCCTGAGGCTCTGCAGGTACTCGGTCAGCGTGACCCGCCGCACCATGTAGGAGCGACCCGCCGTCTTGACGATCAGCCCCTCGCCTTCGAGCCGCTGCAGCGCCTCGCGGATCGGCGTGCGCGAGATGGCCAGCGCCTCGGCGAGCTTCGCCTCGACGATCGCCTCGCCGGAGCGCAGGTCGTGCGACCGGATCAGGCCCGCGATCGCCCGATAGGCGAGCGCGGACAGGTTGCCGCCCGGTTCGGCGGTGGAGAGTTCGTCCTCGCTCAATCCGCACCTGCCAGGCTGAGGCCGAGGCGTTCGAGCACGCCGGCCAGAACGGGAATGTCGGCCTCGGGCAGCGGCAGGCGCGGGGCGCGCGGCGGGCCGACGCCCCGGCCGATCAGCCTGAGCGCCGCCTTGGTTCCAGCGACATAGCGCGGACCGCCGACCCACCAGAGCAGGTCGACCATCCGCTGGTGGATCGCGCGCGCCTCGGCCGGATCGTTGCGGTCGCAGGCGGCCTCGAACAGATCAGCGGAGATGCGCGGCGCGACGTTGGAACAGACCGCGACCCAGCCTTCGGCGCCGAGGAAGAAGGATTCGTAGCCGAGCACCCCGGCGAAGACCGTCATCCGATCGCCGCAGAGACGGATGATGTCGCGCACGCGGGTCACGTCGAGCGTGGATTCCTTGATGTAGCGGACATTGTCGATCTCGGAGAGCCGGGCGACCGTCGCGGGCAGCATGTCGACATTGGCGGCCGCCGGGTTGTTGTAGATCATGATCGGGATGCCGATCTTGCCGGCGATCGCGCCATAATGGGCGACCAGTTCGGCCTCGGTCGGCACGGCATAGTAGGGCGGGATGATCATCACGCCGTCGGCGCCGGCCGCCTCCGCCTCGCGCGCATAGCGCACCGCGTCGGGGGTATATTCCGCGCCGGTCCCGATCAGCACCGGCACCCGCCCGCGCGCCTGCCCGATCACGGTCTCGATCACCAGATCGCGTTCGTCCTGGGAGAGCGACAGGAATTCGCCGGTCGACCCGAGCGGCACCAGGCCGTGCACCCCACCCTCGATCTGATCGTCGACCAGACGCTTCAGGGCCGCGACATCGATCGCGCCGCCATCCGGCGTGAAGGGGGTGACCAGAACCGTATAGGTGCCTCTGAAACCTGCCACACGGGCCTCCATGCCCCCGCCCGGGAGCGCTCGATCAAGAATGCGGGGCCGCCGATCGGCCCCCGTCGCGGGGCGCTGCGCCCCCGACCGGCATCGCAGGTCCGGAGGCGGGTTGGCAAGCGCCCTTGGAGATGATTGCATACCGCCGATATATTTTCGGAACAACCAGTCGCGTCCCCGGAAGGTGATTCTCATGCGTTTTTCGCACCCCGATCTCGCACCGGGGACCCGGATTCCGTTTCGCTTCGACGGACGCGACATGGAGGGGCTGGAGGGCGAGACGATCGCGGCGGCGCTTTCGGCGGCCGGCGTCACCGCGTTCCGGCGCCATCGCGACGGCGATCCGCGCGGCCTGTGGTGCGGCATGGGCACCTGCTTCGATTGCGTGGTGACCGTCGACGGACGCGCCGGCCAGCGCGCCTGCCTGACCAAGCTCGCCGCCGGCATGGCGATCGACGGGCCGGGCGGGACAGGCCAGGAAGACCCCCGCGATGCGGCGCCGCGCCATGCCGATCTCGCCGCGACGCCGCCGGAACGGGTCCCCGACCTTGCCGTCGACGTCGCCGTAGTCGGCGCCGGCCCGGCCGGGCTGATCGCCGCCGCCGCGCTGGCGGAGGCCGGCCTCGATGTGCTGGTCGTCGACGCGCGCCCGGATCCGGGCGGCCAGTTCTGGAAACCGGTCGCGCCGTCGCATCGTCAGGCCCGCGCGCCCGACGCCCAGTTCGCCGCCGGACGAGCGGCGACGGAGCGCTTCGACCGATCGGGCGCGCGGCGCTGGCAGGAGGCGACGGTCTGGTCGGCCTTCGCGGCCGACGAACTGGCCGTGTTCCATGATGGCCGCCACCGCATCCTGCGGCCGCGGCGCGTCGTTCTCGCGACCGGCGCCTTTGAGCGCCCGGTACCGATCCCCGGCTGGACCCTGCCCGGCGTGATGACGACCGGCGCGGCGCAGACGCTGGCGCGGGCCTACCGGGTCTTTCCCGGCCGGCGCGCCGTGGTGGCCGGCAACGGACCGCTGAATTTCCAACTCGCCGCGGAATTGCTGCGCGGCGGCGTCGAGATTGCCGCCGTGGTCGAGAGCGCCCCGGCGCCGGGACTCGCGACGCTCGCCGCCGCCTGGCGGGCGGCCCGCACTGCGCCGGGCCTGATCGCGCAGGGGCTCGGCTATCTCGCAGCCCTGAAGCGGGCCGGCGTCCCGATCCTCTGGGGTTCGAGCGTGATCGCCGCGGAGGGCGGCGACGCGCTCAAAGCCTGCCGGGTCGCCACGCCGTCGGGCGAACGGCGCTTCGAGGCAGACGTGCTGACGCTCGGCCACGGCTTCGTGCCGTCGAGCGAGCTCGCCCGCCAGCTCGGCTGCCGCCAGCATTTCGTCGACCGCCATGTCGGCGCGCTGGCCATCGAGACCGATGCGACCGGGCGGACCAGCCTGGAGACGGTCTGGTCGATCGGCGACGGCACCGCGATCGGCGGGTCCGTGGTCGCGCAGGCGCGCGCCGTGCTGGCCGCGGACGCGATCCTGCGGAGCCTCGACCGGCCGGGCCTTGCCGCGCCCGTTCTGGCGGAGGCGCAAAGCGGGCTCGCCCGCGCCGAGGCCTTCCAGGACGCGCTTTGGACGCTGTTCCGGGCGCCGCCCTTCGATCCGGCCGGCATCGCCGACGACACGATCATCTGTCGCTGCGAGGGCGTCCGGGCCGGTGCGATCCGGCAGGCGATCGCCCGCGGCGGGGCCGATATCGGTACCGTCAAGCGCCTGACCCGCACCGGCATGGGCCGCTGCCAGGGTCGCAATTGCGCGGCGACGGCGGCCCGGCTGGTGGCGGCGGCCGGCGGCGCGGCGCCCGAACCGCGCGCCCTGTTCGCGCCGCGGCCGCCGGTCGTGCCGGTGCCGCTGGCCGCGCTCGCCTTCGAGAAGCCCGAATGGGGTGGCCACCGGCGCGCCGTGCCGCCGCCGGCCCATCCGCGCCCCGACCGGACCCGATCGCGCTGGGCGATGCGCGAGACCGACGTCCTGGTCGTCGGCGCCGGCGTGGTCGGCGCGGCGGTGGCGCGCGAACTGGCGCTGGCGGGGCTCGGCACCGTGGTGGTCGACCGCGACGCTCCCGGCCAGCAGGCCTCGACCGCCAATGCCGGGTCGCTGCATGTCCAGCTCCTGTCCTTCGATTTCGGCGCCAAGGCCGAGGCGGATGGCGGGCCGGCGGCGGCGACGCTGCGGCTTGGGATCCCGTCGGTGACGCTGTGGCGCGAGATCGAAGCCGCGTCCGGACGCGATCTCGACATCAAGATCACCGGCGGGCTGATGGTCGGCGAGACCGCGCGCGACATGGAATTCCTGGCCGCCAAGGCCCGGCTGGAGGGCGAGCACGGCGTCGAGACCCATGTGGTCGGGGCGAACGAGTTGCGCGACCTCGAACCGGCCCTGTGGGACGGTCTCGCCGGCGCGGCGCTGTGCCCGGCCGAGGGCAAGATCGATCCACTCGCCGGCACCTTCGCGGTGATCGCGCTGGCTGAGGCCGCCGGCGCGGTATTCGAGGCCGATGCCGCCGTGCTGGCGATCGCCCGGGAGGGCGCCGGCTGGCGCGTCGAGACGGCGGCCGGTCCGGTCCGCTGTGGCCGGATCGTCAATTGCGCCGGCGCCTGGAGTTCGCATGTCGCGGCGATGGCCGGCCGCCCGATCCCGGTCCACGGCGCGCCGCTGCAGATGCTGGTGACCGAGCCCGGCCCGCCGCTGGTCTCGCGCCTCGTCGCCCATGCCAACCGGCATCTCAGCCTGAAGCAGACCCGGCTCGGCAGTCTGCTGATCGGCGGCGGCTGGTCGGCGGGGCTCGACCCGGCGACCGGCGCCAGTTCCTCGCTCGGCTGGGCGATCGAGGGCAATGCCTGGGTGGCGGCACGGGTGCTGCCGGCGGCGCGGCGGTTCCACCTGCTGCGCGCCTGGGCGGGCATGAACATCAACATCGACGGCGCGCCGATCCTCGGCGAAATGCCCGGCGCCCCGGGATTCTTCAACTGCGTGACCTCGAACGGCTACACGCTCGCCCCGATCGTGGCCCGGCTGACGGCGGACACGCTGCTCGGGCGGGCCCCCGCCCTGCCGATCGCGCCCTTCACGCTCGACCGGTTCGGTTAGCGTGGCAGAGGCCGGCGCTCAGCCGAAGGCGAAGGGCAGCAGCCGTTCGGCAGGGGCCCCGCCGCGCCGGATCGCCTCCAGGCCGGCGACGATCTCGGCGCCGTAGACCGGATAGGGAATGCGCACTGAGGTGAGCCACGGCGCGACCCACTGGTTCAGCGGCGTACCGTCGATGCTGACCAGCCGGCACGGATCCGGGATGCCGATGCCGGCCTCGCGGGCACGCCGCGCCACCCCGTAGGCGATCTGGTCGGACACGCACAGGATCGCATCCGGCCGCCGGGCGGAGGCGAACAGGCCGGCCGCGCCGTCATAGCCGACCTGGAGATGCGACAGGCCATCCCCCTCCCCGCGCATTATCGCGTCCGGCGCAGCGCCGAGCGCGGCCAGCCGGTCGATGAAGCCGGCGACCCGGTCGCGCGAGGCCGACGAGCCCCGGCGCGGAAAGACCACCGCCGGCGCCCGGCATCCGGCCGCCACGAAATGGTCGGCGACCGCCGCTCCTGCGGCGCGGTCGTCGATGCCGACGAAGAGCCCCGGCCCGACCGGATTGCGGCGGGTGACGAAGACCATCGGCACGCCGGCCTCGGCCATCTCGGCAAGACCGGGGCTGGCGACCGCGGCGATCATGACCAGGCCGCTGACCCGCTGCACCCGCATGGCGGCGAGATATTCGTCCTGCAGGTCCGGCCGGTCGTGGGTGTCGCACAGGATCATCACATAGCCGGCCTCGCGCAGCGCGGCTTCGGTCGAACTGGCGATGGTCGCCATGGCCGGGTTGTCGAGATTGGCCGCCAGCACGGCGACCAGCTGCGTCTCGCCGCGGCGCAGGGCGCGCCCGGCCGGATTGGGCCGGTAGCCGACCGCCTCGATCGCGTCGCGCACGCGCTGCACGGTCGCCGGCGAGGCGCGGCGCGTCTCGCCGTTGACGATCCGCGAGACGGTGGAGACCGAAACCCCGGCCTGCGCGGCCACGGTGGCGAGGGACACGTCGGCGGGCATCGGGGTCTGGCGGCTCCGGTCTGGTCGTCTTCTCATTGTCATCGGCGGCAGGCGTTGTCGAGCCTGCGCGAAAAGCAGGATCGCACCGGATTGACGTTTAGGCAAACGTTTGCCAAGATCGCCCCATCGCTATCGGGAGACGCGCGGGCGCCGCAGCCTTCAAGGTTCCGGACGCCTTTGCGTGTGTTCGCCGATCGGCATGGCGCCGGGTCCGTCCCGGTGTCATCTGGGAGAAACGTGGCGCCGCGGAACCGTCGAGAGAACGGTCCCGGCGCCTGACGCGCGCCGTCGAGCACGGTTCCGCGAGCCGGAGGAGAAGCCCATGCGTTCCGTCACGAGCCTGATCACGACCTTCGCCCTCGGCCTTGCGGCCGCCACTGCCTTGACCGGACCGGTCCTGGCGCAGTCGGTCACGCTGCGCATGACCTGGTATTCGGACGGCAACGAGGGCGAGGTCATGACCGACCTCCTCAAGCGGTTCCAGGCCGAGAACAAGGACATCGCGGTCGTCCTCGACCAGGTGCCGTTCAAGGCGATCAACGAGAATCTCCCCGTCCAGCTCGCCTCCGGCCAGGGTCCGGACATCGCCCGCGTCACCGACATGGGCGGGCTGGCGCGCTATGCGCTCGACATGCGGCCGCACCTGAAGGATCCGGCCTATTGGGAGGCCAATTTCGGCCCCTTCCTGACCTGGATGCGCACCGCCGGCGACACCAAGTCGATCCCGGGCTTCATGACGCAGCTGACCGTCACCGGCCCCTTCGTCAACAAGACCCTGTTCGAACAGGCCGGTGTCGCCCTGCCGGGACCGAAGGCGACCTGGGACGACTGGGCCAAGGCGGTGAAGAGCGTCGCCGACAAGGTGCAGGCGCCCTATCCGCTGGCGCTCGACCGCTCAGGCCACCGCTTCTTCGCGCTGGCGGTCTCGCAGGGCGCCAAGGTGTTCGACGAGAAGGGCGAGCCGGCCGTGATCGATGACGGCTTCAAGCGTGCCGCGCAGCTGGTCTACGACTGGCACAAGGCCGGCATCATGTCGAAAGAGCTGTGGGGCTCGGTCTCCGGCACCGCCTATCGCGGCGCCAATGACGAATTCAAGAATGCCCAGGTGGTCATGTATCTGTCCGGCTCCTGGCAGACGGCGCAGTTCGCCAAGACCGTCGGCAATGCCTTCGACTGGATCGCGGTGCCCAATCCCTGCGGCGCGGGCGGCTGCTCGAGCATGCCGGGCGGCGCCGGCCTGATGGCCTTCAAGTCGACCAAGAACCCGGAAGCCGTCGCCAAGCTGATGGACTATCTGGCCAGCGAAAAGGTGCTCGGCGAGTTCTATTCGCGCACCCTGTTCGTGCCCGGCCATCTCGGCATCGCCAAGAAGGGCATCGACTATCCGGGCGCCAGCCCGGAGGCCAACGCCGCCCTCAAGGTGTTCACCGCCAGCGCCGCAGAGGTCGCCCCGACCGCCTACCAGATCCAGGGCTACGGCAACAGCCGCATCATCTTCAACGCGGTGATCAGCCGGCTCGGCCAGGCCATCGCGGGCGAGACCAATCTGGACGAGGCCTACAAGCGCATCACCGCCGACGTGACCCAGCAGATCGCCGAGCGCAACAAGCAGTGATCGGCTGACGGAAAAGCGGGCGCGCGTCATGTCGGACGGATCGTCGAGACCTCCCGAGCGGCCTTCGGCCGGCCCGGCGCGCGTTCCCGCCCCCGCGCGCTGGCGCGATCGTGCGGCCGGGCTCGCCGGTCTGCCGGTCGCGCTGGCGCTGCGCCTGCTCGATCCGCTGATGGCCGCCGTGCAGCGGCTGATCGGCGCCGGGCGCATGCCCTACGTCTTCCTGTTCCCGAATTTCGTCTTCTTCGGCCTGTTCGTGTTCCTGCCGATCGGCATCAATGTGGTCTTCTCGGTCACCGGCGGACCGGCTCTGTTCCCGTCTGAGCGGCCCTTCGTCGGCGCCGAGCAATATGCCTATCTGTTCGACTGCGGCTCCTATCTCGACCCGTCGAGCTGCCGGGAGGACCATTTCTGGCGCGGGGTCTGGAACACCGCCGTCTTCGTCCTGTTCCAGGTCGGCACCATGGTGCTGGTCTCGCTGGTCACCGCGCTGGTGCTGAACCGGCCGATCCGCGGCCGCGGCTTCTTCCGGGCCGTCTATTTCTTCCCGGTCCTGCTCTCGCCCGTCGTGGTCGCGCTGATCTGGAAATGGATCCTGCAGCGCGACGGCCTGCTCAACGCCGCGATCACGTCGCTCGGCGGCCAGAAGATCCTGTTCTTCGTCGATCCGAGCTGGGCGATGTTCTGGGCCGTCTTCGTGTCGGTCTGGGCCCATATGGGCTTCTACACGCTGATCCTGCTGGCCGGCCTGCAGGCGATCCCGAGCGATCTCTATGAGGCGGCCGAGATGGACCGCACGCCGCGCTGGCGCATTCTGAGACGGATCACTCTGCCGCTGCTCTGGCCGAACATGATCGTCGTCATCGTCTTGTCGCTGATCAAGGGCGTGCAGACCTTCGACGAGGTCTTCGTGCTCACCGGCGGCGGCCCCGGCACGGCGACGCTGATGGTCGTGCAGTACATCTACGAGACCGCCTTCGCCAATCAGGTGCAGAATTTCGGCCTCGCCGCCGCGGCCTCCGTAGTGCTCGGCCTGGTCCTCTTCGCCCTGACCCTGGCGCAGCTCGCCGCCACCCGGATGAAGGAGCGCTGACATGGCCGCCCTCGCCCGCCTCCTCGGCGCCCGCCGCGACGGCCCCGGCCGGCCGCTGCACTGGACCGATATCGCCAGCTACGCCTACTTGGCCTTCGGCGTCGTCCTGATGTTCGGGCCGGTGCTGTGGCTGGTCTTCTCGTCGTTCAAGACGCAGAGCGCGCTCCTGGAATTCCCGCCCTCGCTGATGCCGATGGCGCAGGTCGAGGTGACGGTGCCGGGCCAGCCGAACCCGCTGCCGCTGTTCCGCGCCACCCTGCCGGACGGCAGCGTCAAGGACCTCGCCCAGATCCGGCGCGTCGGGCTCGTCGTCCAGATGGTCGATCCGGCCGAGCCGGACAAGACCTACCGGGTCGCGATCGACAAGCGCGAGCCGGTGCGCAAGGTCGCTCTGGCGACCGAGAACTACACCGAGCCGCTGCGCCAGTTCGCCTTCCTGCGCTTCCTGTCGAATTCCCTGTTCGTGACCGTGGTCGCCACGGCGATCACGCTCCTGATCAACTCGATGGCCGCCTACGGGCTCGCCGTCTACGAGTTCCGCGGCAAGGCCGCCGCCACGCTGGCGGTGATCGGCACGCTGATGATCCCGATCACCATCGTGCTGGTGCCGGTCTATCTGGTCGTGACCGAGCTCGGGCTGGTCAATTCGCTCTGGGCCGTGATCCTGCCGGGCGCAGCGACGCCGACCGGGGTCTTCCTGTTGCGCCAGTACATGCTGACCCTGCCGCGCGACCTGATCGAGGCGGCGCGCATGGACAAGGCCTCGGAATGGCAGATCTACTGGCGCATCGTCATGCCGCTGACGCTGCCGGCGCTCGCCGTGCTGGCGATCTTCTCGATCATGTGGCGGTGGAACGAATTCCTATGGCCACTCGCGGTCCTCACCAAGACCGAGGTCTACACGCTGCAGATCGGCCTCGCCGCCTTCCAGGGCGAGTTGCAGACGCAGTGGCACTATCTCCTCGCGATGACCGTCGTGACGCTGGCACCTGTCGCCCTGGTCTTCGTCTTCCTGCAGCGTTTCATCACCACCGGCATCGGCTCGACGGGGATGAAATGAGCGAGCGGAGCCTCAACCATGGCTGATCTGAAGCTCACCGGCGCGCGCAAGGCCTTCGGCGCCGTCGATGTCCTGCACGGCATCGACCTCGAGGTGAAGGACGGCGAGTTCGTCGTCTTCGTCGGACCGTCCGGCTGCGGCAAGTCGACCCTGCTGCGGGTCATCGCCGGGCTCGAGATGGTCTCGGCCGGCGAGGTCCATATCGACGGGCAGCGCGTCACCCACTTGCCCGCCTCCGATCGCGGCCTCGCCATGGTGTTCCAGTCCTATGCGCTCTATCCGCATATGACGGTCGCCCGCAACATGGCCTTCGCACTGGAGAACATGCGCCTGCCCAAGGCCGAGATCGACGCCCGCGTGCGGCGTGCGGCCGAGATGCTGCGGCTGACCGACTATCTCGACCGCAAGCCCAAGGCCCTGTCCGGCGGCCAGCGCCAGCGCGTCGCCATCGGCCGCGCGATCGTGCGGGACCCGAAGATCTTCCTGTTCGACGAGCCGCTGTCGAACCTCGATGCCGAACTGCGCGTCGCCACCCGCAAGGAACTGGCCGCGCTGCATGCCGAACTCGGCGGCACCATGATCTACGTGACGCACGATCAGGTCGAGGCAATGACGCTCGCCGACCGCATCGTGGTGCTGCGGGCGGGCCGCATCGAGCAGGTCGGCGCGCCGCTCGATCTCTACAACCGACCGGCCAATGCCTTCGTGGCCGGCTTCATCGGCTCGCCGCGCATGAACCTGCTGCCGGCCACCGTCCTTGCCGACGACGGCACCTTGCGGCTGCGGCTCGGCGCGAGAGAGATCGCGTTGCCGCAGGCCGCGCGCGGCCTGCGGGCCGGTTCGGCCGTCACGCTCGGCATCCGCCCGGAGCATATCGCCCTGGCGCAGGGCGACGATGGCCAGCTCGACCTGACGGTCGACCTGGTCGAGCAGCTCGGCAGCGAGGCGCTGGTCTATGCCGCCCATCCCGGCCTGCCGCAGATCACCCTGCGCCTCGACGGCCAGAGCCGCCTCGCCCGCGGCGCCGCGATCGCGGTGCGCTTCTCGCCCGACCACATCCACCTCTTCGACACGGACGGCCTGGCCCTGCCGCGGCCCTGACCGATCCCCCCGGAACCCCGCCGGAGCCCTCCCGATGAAAGCCCTGACCCATGGCCGCTTCCGCGGCCTCGACGGCCATGCCGCCCGGTTCGACCTCGCCGCCGGGCCGGACGCGCCGGTGCTCGCCAGCCTGCGCGTCGCCATCCTGGAGGCCGATATCGGCCGCGTCACGCTGGAGCGGCCCGAGGGCTATCGGCTCGATCGCGGCTGGGCGATCGCGCCGAACCGTGTCGAGCCGCCCTTCGAGGGCCGGCCGCGTGCCTCCGAAGAGGGCTTTACGATCCCGCCAGCCACGGTGGCGGAGGCCGACGGGCGCGTCACCCTGACGGCCGGCGCTCTGCGCGCCGAGATCCGCCTCGCCCCCTTCGGCATCGCCTGGTACCGCGACGGCGAGACCGTGCCGTTCCTGCGCGACCGGCCGACCCAGGCCTACTACCTGTCGCGCCGCACCGGGGCGCTCGCGCATTCCATGGAGCGCCACGAGGGCGAGCGCCACTATGGGCTCGGCGACAAGGCCGGGCCGCTCGACCGGGCCGGGCGGCGCTTCGCCATCGATGCGGTCGACCCCTGCGGCTACGACGCCGAACTGTCCGATCCGCTCTACAAGATGCTGCCCTTCTTCATCGTCGACGGCGCGCGCGGCGCCCATGGCGTCTTCTACGACAACCTGGCGCTGGCCTCGGTCGATCTCGGCTGCACGCTCGACAACTATCACGACCTGTTCCGCGGCTACCGGGCCGAGGACGGCGATCTCGACTACTATGTCCTGGCCGGCCCGACCGTGCCGGACGTGTCGCGCCGCTTCTCCTGGCTGACCGGCGGCCAGGCCTTCCCGCCGCGCTGGACGCTCGGCTTCGCGATGACCACCATGACCATCGCCGACGCCCCCGACGCCGACCGGCGCATCACCGCCTTCATCGAGGATTGCCGGCGCCACGGCATCCGCTGCGACAGCTTCCATTTCGGCTCGGGCTACACCTCGATCGGCCACCGCCGCTACGTTTTCAACTGGAACCGGGACAAGTTCCCCGATCCGGCCGGCACGATGGCGCGGCTCAAGGCGGCCGGGATGGTGCCGGTCACCAATATCAAGCCCTGCCTGCTCGACGACCATCCTCGCCTCGACGAGGCGCGCGCCAAGGGCATCCTGGTCCGCGACGGCGAGACCGGCGCGCCGGCCGTCGCCCAGTTCTGGGACGGCCTCGGCTTCCACGTCGATTTCACCAATCCGGCCGGGCGCGCCTGGTGGGCCGACGGCATCCGTACCGCGCTGCTCGACTACGGCGTCACGGCGGTCTGGAGCGACAACAACGAATTCGAGATCTGGGACGAGGATGCCGAGGTCGAGGGCGACGGCCGGCCCTACCGGCAGGCGCTCGCCCGCCCGGCCCAGGCGCTGCTGATGCACAAGCTCGCCTACGAGACCCAGGCCGCGCATGCTCCCGACAAGCGCCCCTACACCATCACCCGCGCCGGCGGCGCCGGCATCGCGCGCTACGGCCAGACCTGGAGCGGCGACAACGAGACCGCCTGGAAGACGCTGCGCTTCAACCTGACCCAGGGCCTCAACATGAGCCTGTCCGGGTTGCACAATATCGGCCACGACGTCGGCGGCTTCCACGGCCCCTCGCCCGGCCCGGAACTGTTCTGCCGCTTCGTCGAGTTCTGCGCGCTGTGGCCGCGCATGGTGATGAATTCCTGGAAGTCGAGCGGCATCGTCAACACGCCCTGGATGCACCCGGAGGTGCTGCCGCAGGTCAAGGCCGCCATGGACCTGCGCCACGCGCTGGTGCCCTATCTCTACACCCAGATGTGGCGCGCGGCGGAGGCCGACATCCCGGTCGTGCGCCCGCTGCTCTGGGACTTCGCGGCCGACCCGGCCGCACGCGACGTAGAGGACGCCTTCATGTTCGGGCCCGACGTGCTGGTCGCCCCCGTCCTGGAGGAAGGCGCCACGACCCGCCGCGTCACCCTGCCGGCCCATCCGGGCGGCTGGGTCGATTGGCATGACGGCACCCGCCACCCGGGCGGACGGACCGTCAAGGTCCCCGCGCCGCTCGGCCGCCTGCCGGTCTTCCTGCGCGCCGGCGCGATCGTGCCGATCGACGAGGCCGGCGCGCTGACCGCCCTCGTGGTCCCGGGCCACGATGGCGCCGCCACCGGCAGCCTCTATCTCGACGACGGCGACACCGCACGCTGGCGCGAGACCGGCCGGCTCATCACCCTGACGCTCGGCGCGGACGGGGCCGTCACCGCCGCCGGTGAGGGCGACCTCCCGGCACTCAGCACGCGCATCCTCGGCGGGGCCTGAAAAGGGCCCCAAAACGGCACCGGCCGGCCGCCCCCCGGGATCGGCCGGCCGGTCCGAGACGTGAAACCGATCGCGCCGGGTGGGTCGGCGGGCCGGTCTCAACGCGCCGGTTTCAGCCCGTCTGTCTCAACCTGTCGGCTTGCGCACGACCTCGGCGATGCTGACCGGCTTGGCCAGCAGGCCGAGCTTGAAGAAGGCATCGGCGATCTTCTGCTGTTCGGCGACCACGGCCGGCGACAGCGAGCGGATCCCATAGGCCTGGCGCTCGACCGCGACCCGGATGACGCTCGCCGGAATGCCCGTCGCCGGGCCCAACTGGTCGGCGGCCGCCTGCGGATTGGCGGCGATCCAGCTGTCGATATCGGCGAGCGCCGCGATGGTCGCGTCGACGATCGGGCCGTGGCCCTCCGAGAACTTGCGGGCGGCCAGATAGAACTGGTGGTTCGGCACCAGGCCCTCGCCGTTGACCAGGGTGCGGGCGCCGGTCGCGACCTCGGCGGCGGCCTGGAACGGATCCCAGATCGCCCAGGCATCGACCTTGCCGCCGTCGAAGGCGGCACGCGCATCCGCCGGCGCCAGGAAGATCTTCTCGACGGCGTCGTAGGGCACCTCGGCCTGTTCGAGCGCCTTGACCAGCAGATAGTGGACGTTCGAGCCCTTGTTGAGCGCGACCTTCTTGCCCTTCAGCTCCGCTACCGTCTTCAGCGGGCTCGTCTTCGGCACCAGGATCGCCTCGCCGCGCGGGGCCGGCGGTTCGTGGGCGACATACTGCAAATCGGCGCCCGCGGCCTGCGCGAAGATCGGCGGCGCCTCGCCGGTCGAGCCGAAATCGATCGCGCCGACATTCAGCGCCTCGAGCAGCTGCGGGCCGGCCGGGAATTCCGACCAGGCGACCCGGTAGCCGAGCGGCTTCAGCCGCTCCTCTAGCGATCCCTTGGCCTTGAGCAGGATCAGTGTGCCGTATTTCTGGAACCCGATCCGGATCACCTTGTCGTCGGCGGCGCGCGCCGCGCCGCCCAGCCCGAGACCGAGGGCCGCCGTTCCGGCGGCGCCCGCGGCGAGCAATCTCCTGCGTGACATCGTCATGTTCGTTCACTCCCTGGGCGCTCGCAGCTACGCCGTGGCGGCGGGCCGGACCGATGGTGGTTGAGGGGAAACTTGAATGACGGGAACCGGACGGCCGGCAGTTGCGACCGTTCGGGGCGGCCCCGCAGGGCGGCCCGTCAGTAGACGACCTCGGCGACGCCGAAGATCGCATCCAGCAGCTTGCCTTCGAGCGCCGCCAGGACGGCCGATCCGCGTTCGCGCGGGCGCGGCAGGTCGATGGCCAGATCGAGCACGATGCGGCCCTCGTCGATGACCACGACCCGGTCGCCGAGCGCGACCGCCTCGGCCACGTCATGGGTGACCAGCACGGCCGTGAAGCCCTGCGCGTGCCAGACGCGCTCGATCAGCGACTGCATGGTGATCCGGGTCAATGCATCGAGCGCGCCGAGCGGTTCGTCGAGCACCAGGAGATCCGGGTGGCTGACCAGGGCGCGGGCCAGCGCCACGCGCTGCCGCTGGCCACCGGACAGGACCGAGGGCCACTCGTCGGCGCGGCCCTGCAGGTGGACATCGGCCAGCACGGTCTCGGCCGCCTTTCGGGCCGCATCCGACGACAGCGAGGTCGACAGGCCGACCGCGACATTGTCGATCACGCTCGCCCAGGGCAGCAGTCGGGGTTCCTGGAACACGATACGGGCATTGGCCTTGCCGCCGTCGCGCCCGGGGCCGATGGCGATCGTGCCGTCGGTCGGCTGGTCGAGCCCGACCAGGAGCCGCAGCAGGGTGCTCTTGCCGCAGCCGCTCTTGCCAACCACGACCAGGAACTCGCCCGGCCGGACCTGCAGGTCGACGCCGCCGAGCACGCGCTTGTCGCCGAAACTCTTGCCGACCCCGGTCAGGTCGAGGGCGACGCCGCTGCCGCGCGGAGCCGCGGACGGCGCCTCCTCCGGCGGCAGCACCGGTGCGGTGGCCTTGGTTTCCGGCAGCCAGCCGATTTCGAGGGGCACGGACTGGGTCTCCGCGAGAACCTGGCGCAAGGGTCGGGTCATGGCTCGAATCCTTTCAATGGTTCTGGAAGGCCGGGTGCCAGGCCAGGCTGCGGCGTTCGAGCGCGCGGGCGAGCACGTCGGCGAGCTTGCCGAGCAGCGCGTAGATCAGGATCGACAGGACGACGACATCGACGAGCATGAACTCGCGCGCCTGCATCGCCATGTAGCCGAGCCCGGAGGAGGCCGAGATGGTCTCGGCGACGATCAGCGTCAGCCACATGATGCCGAGGGCGTAGCGCAGGCCGACGAAGATCGACGGCAGCGCACCCGGCAGGATCACCTTCCGGAACAGCGTCCAGGGCCCCATGCCGTAGATGCGCCCCATCTCGACCAGCTGGCCGTCGACGCTGCGCACGCCGTGCACGGTGTTGACGTAGACCGGAAAGAAGACACCGAGCGCGACCAGGAACAGCTTGGCCTCCTCGCCGATGCCGAACCACAGGATGACCAGCGGGATCAGCGCCAGATGCGGCACGTTGCGGATCATCTGCACGGTCGTGTCGGTGATCCGGTCGGCCGCGCGCGACAGTCCGTTGAGGAGCCCGAGCCCGAAGCCGATGCCGCCGCCGATCAGGAGGCCGGCCAGCGCCCGCGCCGTGCTCGACTTGGCATTGGCGAGGAGTTCGCCCGAGAGGGCGAGCCGCCAGCCCGCCGCGACCACGTCGGTCGGGGCCGGCAGGACGCGATCGGAGATCAGGCCTGCCGCCGACCCGGCCTGCCAGACGGCGATCACCGCGGCCGGCAGCGCATAGGGGGTCAGGCTGGAAAGTCGAAGTCTGGCCATCGATGCCTCCTGGTGGTGGACAAGGCCGGGCTGACCGGGACAGCCGGCTGGAGCTCCAAGGCGGGCTGGACTGGCAAGGCCGGCGCCTGTGGCCGGGCGCCGGGATGCGGCGGGCGGGGGGGCGGGCGGGGCGGCGCGCGGGGAGGCGGCGGCCGGCGAGACGGGCGGTCAGACCGCGGCGGCGAGGCCGGTGATCCGCTTCGGGCGCGCGCCGGTGCCGAAATCCCCGACGATCACCTCGGCCTTCTTCGGCGCCAGGCCGAGTTCCGGGAACAGCAGTTCGGCGACCCGGTAGGCCTCTTCCAGATGCGGATAGCCCGAGCCGATCACCGTATCGATGCCGAGATCCTGGTATTCCTTCAGCCGCTTGGCGACGGTGGCCGGGCTGCCGACCAGCGCCGTCCCGGCGCCGCCGCGAACGAGGCCGACGCCGGCCCAGAGGTTGGGCGCGACATAGAGATTGTCGCGCCGGCCGCCATGCAGCGCCGACATGCGCCGCTGCCCGACGGAGTCCGATTCGGTGGCGAACTTGGCCTGCTGGGCCGCGATGGTCTCGTCGTCGAGCTTCGAGATCAGCCGGTCGGCGGCCGCGAAGGCCTCCTCGTCGGTCTCGCGCACGATGAAGTGCAGGCGGATGCCGAAGGTCACCGCGCGGCCCTTGGCGGCAGCCGCCTTGCGCACGCGGGCGATCTTCTCGGCGACATCGGCCGGCGGCTCGCCCCAGGTCAGATATTTCTCGACGCGGCCGGCCGAGAATTCGATCGCCGCATCCGAGGAGCCGCCGAAATAGAGCGGCGGGCGCGGCTTCTGCACGAAGGGGAAATGCAGCTTCGCCCCCTCCGCCCGGATGTGCTCGCCGTGGAGCGTCGCCGTCTCGCCCCGCGCCAGCGCCTCGAAGATGTCGAAGAACTCGCCGGCATGATCGTAGCGCTTGTCGTGCTCCAGGAAGATGCCGTCGCCGGCCAGTTCGCGCGGCGCGCCGCCGACCACGATGTTGATCAGCAGGCGACCGTTCGAGATGCGGTCGAGCGCGGCGGCGATGCGGGCATAGAAGGCCGGCGAGGCCGTGCCGGGCCGGATCGCGACCAGGAACTTGAGCTTCTCGGTCGCCGTCGCCAGCGCGGTCGCGGTGATCCAACTGTCTTCGCAATTGGCCCCGGTCGGGATCAGCACGCCGCCGAAGCCGAGCCGGTCCACCGCCGCCGCGATCTCGCGCAGGTAGCGCGGATCGGGCGCGCGGTGGCCGTCGTCGGTGCCGAGATAGGGGCCGTCGCCGGAGGTCGGGATGAACCAGAAGAAGTCGAGAGGCTTGCCGGGGTTCGACATGGCATCAATCCTTGGGGAGGGGTCCTTGATCTCAACAGGCGGAGGCGTCAGGTGGTCGGCGCGGTCCAGACGGCGTCGCGCACGACGATCGGCTTCGGGATCAGACCGAGCTTGTGGAATTCGTCGGCGATCGCCTGTTGGCTGAGGACGACCTCGTCGCTGACCGGCCTGACCGCGTAGCGCGTGCGGGCGACCGCCCGGGTCTGATCCTCCAGCGACACGCCGGTGACCTCCGCGAGCGCGGCGGCGACCTCGCCGGTATGGGCGCTCGCCCAGTCCGAGACGCGGACCAGTTCGTCGATGACCTCGCCGAGAATGGCCGGGTTGGCCTTCGCGAAGGTGCCGTTGACCAGATAGAAGGAGTTGGTCTCGACGATCCCCTCGGCGGTCGTCAGCACGCGCGCATCCTGGGTCCGCTCGGCGATGGCGTAGAAGGGATCCCAGATCGCCCAGGCGTCGACCGCGCCGCTCGCGAAGGCGGCACCGGCATCGGCGGGGCTCAGATGGACCGGCTTGATGTCGCCCCAGGCGAGCCCGGCCTTGCGCACCGCGTTGACGGTGAAGTTGTGCGCGCTGGAGCCCTTGGTGAAGGCGATCGACCGGCCCTTCAGATCGGCGAGGCTGCGGATCGGGCTGTCGCGCCGGACCAGGATCGCCGAGCCGGAGCCCGGCGCCGGCAGCGTCGCGGCATAGAGGATGTTGGCGCGGGCCGCCTGGGCGAAGATCGGCGGGGTGTCGCCGGTGGTGCCGAAATCGATCGCCCCGAGCCCCAGTGCCTCCAGGAGCGGCGGGCCGGACGGAAACTCAACATAGGAGACCTTGATGCCGCGCGCGGCGAGCCGGCGCTCCAGCGCGCCCTGCCGGCGGGCGATGACCAGCGCGCCGCTCTTCTGGTAGCCGATGCGGAACTCCCGGGCCTGATCGGGCGTGGCGGCGCGGGCCTCGCCGAATGCCGCGGCCAGAGCGGCACCGGCGGCAAGCGAGAGGGTCTGTCGTCGGGTCAGCATGGTCGGAACCTCCGAGGTCGGGCAGAGCGGGCCGGGGGCGGACGATACGGGCGGCGTCAGGCGATGCGGGCGAGCGGCTGGCGGCGCGCCGCGACCAGGGCGGCGGCCTCGTCGGCGGCCATGCCGATGCGGGCGAGCAGCTGCGGCTGGCTCGGGCGGTAGTCGAGGAATTCCTTCTCGGCGGCATAGACGGCCGTCGGCGCGACGGCGGCGCCGAAGAAGGCGAAGAGCGGCCGGATCGCATGTTCGACCACCAGGGCGTGGCGCTCGCCGCCGCCGGTGGCGGCAATGACCAGCGGCTTGCCGGCCAGGGCGCCCGGATCGATCAGGTCGAAGAGATGCTTGAAGAGGCCCGAATAGGCCCCCTTGTAGACCGGCGACGCCACCACCAGCGCATCGGCGCCCGCGATCGCATCGAGGAGCCCGGCGAGCCGCGGCGGCGCCTTGCGGGCATCGAGCGTCGCCCCGAGCTCGGGGCCCAGATCGACCAGATCGAACACCGTGCTCTCGACGCTGGTGCGCAGGGCGATCTCCTCGACAATCGTCGTGGTCAGCCCGAGCGTGCGCGACGGGCGCTGCGTGTTGCCGGACAGGCCGACGAGATGGGATCGCGACATTTCACTTCCTCGCTGGCATCGGGGTCCGCCGCGGACCGTTCCTCAGAGCATGGAATAGATCATCAATTCAGTACACAATTAAATTTTCCATGCGGACGGGCAGACTGAAAAAAACAGCCACTTTCAGGAGCATTCGAGCAATCAGAATGCGTCGGCAGCGGATGAATCCCTCAATCCCGCTGGACCAGCCGCCAAAATCCGATAAACTAGATCGGAATATATGGGAGATGCCGATGTCGATCGAACGAACCCGGATCGTGGTTGTCGGATGCGGAGCCAGCGGCGTGATCGCGGCGGCCAATCTGGCCCGTGCCCTCGGGCAGGACGGCGACGTGCTGGTGGTCGAGCGCGGCGGCGCCCCCGGCCTCGGCCTCGCCTATGCGACGCGCGATCCGAATCACCTGCTCAACGTGCGCGCCGCCAACATGAGCGCCTTCCCGAACGACCCCGACCACTTCTTCCGCTGGCTGCAGAAGCGCGGGCAGGATTTTGGGGCCGGCTGCGTCACCCCGTTCTGCTTCGTCGAGCGGCGCGTCTACGGCGCTTATCTGGGTGATCTGTTCGAAGGCGCGACGATGGACGGCGTCGAACTGATCGACGCCGGTGCGGTGCGGATCGAGCCCTGGCGCGACGGCGTCGAGGTGCAGCTCGACGACGGCACCAGCATCGCCGCCGACGCCGTCGTGCTGGCGACCGGCCACGACCCGAAACCGCCGCGCCAGGACGGCGTCGCCGATGCCTGGGCGCCCGGCGCGCTCGACGGCATCGGCCGCGACGACGAGGTGATCGTCATCGGCACCGGCCTGACCATGATCGACACCGTGCTGTCGCTCGATTCGCGCGGCCATCGTGGCCCGATCCGGGCGATCTCCCGGCGCGGTCTCCTGTCGGCCGTGCATGCCGCGGTCGAGCCGCGCCCGATCCCGGCCTCGGCAATCCCGTTCGGCGCCCCGCTGTCGCAACTCCTCCGCCTTCTGCGCCGCCATGCTGCCGAGGCCACCGCGAGCGGCGCCGACTGGCGCTCCACCGTCGACGCGCTGCGCCCACATACGCGCCGGCTCTGGCAGGCGATGTCGACCGACCAACGCCGCCGCTTCCTGCGCCATGCCCGGGCGTGGTGGGACGTGCACCGGCACCGGATGGCGCCGGCGATCGCCCGCCGCATCGAGGCCCTGCGCGAGACCGGCCGGCTCGAGATCGTCACCGGCCGGGTGCTCGGCGCCAGCCCCGGGCCGGACGGTACTGAGCTCTGCGTGCGGCTGCGCGGCGCGCAAGCCGAGACCCGGCTCGTCGCCCGGCGCGTCATCGACGCCACCGGCCTGCCCTGCGGCCCGTTCTCGTCACCGAACCCGGTCATCGCCCATCTAATCGAGGACGGCCATGCCCGCCCGGACCCGCTCGGCTTCGGCCTCGATCTCGCCGACGATGCGGCCCTGATCGCGCATGGCGGGCAGGTCTCCGACCGCATCTTCGCCGTCGGCCCGCTCGGCCGCGCCGCCTTCTGGGAGATCATCGCGATCCCGGACATCCGCCAGCAATGCGCGGACCTGGCCGAGGATCTGGCCGGCCGGCTCGCCGGACGCCGCAAGCGCCGGGTCGCGCGGTAGGCCTCACGCGCGGGATCAGCCGGCGACAGTCATTCCGCGCAGCGTCGCCAGGGTGTGGCGCGCGATCATGAATTCCTCGTCGGTCGGGATGACCAGGGCCCGGACGCGGCTCCCCGCCGCCGAGACGACCGTGTCGCGGCGCATATTCGCGGCCGGGTCGGCGACCAGGCCGAGCCAGCCGAGCCGCTCCATGACGCGGGCACGCAGCGCGGTGCTGTTCTCGCCGATCCCGGCCGTGAACACGACCCCGTCGAGCCCCTGCATGGCGGCCGCCAGTGCGCCGATCTCACGCACGATCCGATGCACGAAATAGTCGATCGCCAGTTTCGCGCCCGGCTCCCGGCTCGCCTCCAGGTCGCGCATGTCGGCCGAGACCCCGGACAGCCCCAGAAGGCCGCTCTCCCGGTAGAGCAGCCGCTCGATCGCCGCGGCGCCGAGTCCCTTGGCCTGCACGAGATAGAGCACGACACCGGGATCGAGCTGGCCGGTGCGGGTCGCCATGGGCAGCCCGTCGAGCGCCGTGAAGCCCATGGTGCTTTCGACGCTCCGGCCGTCGATCATCGCGCAGGCCGATGCCCCGGCCCCGAGATGGCAGGCGACGACACGCCCCTTCGCCAGGTCCGGTGCGATTTCGGCGAGGCGGTGGGCGATGAACTCGTAGGAGAGGCCATGGAAGCCGTAGCGGCGCACGCCCTCCCGGTAGAGGGCGTCCGGCAGGGCGAAGCGGTCGGCAACATCGGGATGACCGCGATGGAAGGCGGTGTCGAAGCAGGCGACCTGCGGCACGCCGGGCAGCCGGTCGCGGATGATCCGGATCGGCAGCAGGTTGTTCGGCTGGTGCAGCGGGGCGAGCGGCACCAGCGCCTCGAGCCGGCCGATGACCTCGTCGTCGACCAAAACCGGATTGGCGAAGTCCGGACCGCCATGGACGACCCGGTGCCCGACCGCAACCGGCCGCTCGCCGCCGAGCCGTTCCAGGAGCCAGTCGTCGAGCCGGTCGAGCGCCTCCGCCACGGTCGGCACCTGACCGGCCGTGAAGACATCGTCCTCCACGCGCCGGCCGCAGTCGTCGTCGGCGACCAGATGCGGATGCGAGCCGATGCCGTCGAAGGCGCCCTTCAGGTCGAGATCGAGCCGGTCGCCCGGCAGCACCTCGTAGATGCGGAACTTGATGCTGGACGATCCGGCATTGACGACGAGCAGATGGTCCATGGGGCGGGGTCCCGGTCCGGTGGCGCTGCCCAGGCTCTACTGTGCCGTCCAGCCGCCGTCGATCGGTATGATTGCGCCCGTGATCGAGCCGGCCTCGTCGCCGGCCAGGAAGGCGGCCAGCGCGGCGACCTCCTCGATCGCCACGAAACGCTTGGTCGGCTGCGCGGCGAGGAGCACGGTGCGCACCACCTCCTCCTCGGTGATGCCGCGCGCCTTGGCGGTATCGGGGATCTGCTTCTCGACCAGCGGGGTGAGCACGTAGCCGGGCGCGATGGCGTTGACGGTGACGCCGAACTCGGCCGCCTCCAGGGCAACCGTCTTGGTCAGGCCGGCAATGCCGTGCTTGGCCGCCACATAGGCCGACTTGTACGGCGAGGCGATCAGGGCATGGGCCGAGGCGATGTTGACGATGCGCCCGAAGCGTCGCGCCTTCATGCCCGGCAGCGCGGCCCGGATGGCATGGAAGGCGGCATTGAGATTGATCGCGATGATCCGGTCCCAGCGCTCGACCGGAAAGTCCTCGACCGGAGAGACGAACTGGATGCCGGCATTGTTGACCAGCACGTCGACTTGGCCGAACTGCGCCTCAGCCCGCGCGACCATGGCGGCGATCGCGGCCGGATCGGTCATGTCGGCGCCGTCGAATTCGACCGGCATGCCCGATTCGGCGGCGATCTCGGCGCGGAGGCGCGCGACCTCGTCCGGCTCGGCCAGACCGTTGAGCACGATGGCGTAACCTTCATGCGCCAGGCGCCGGGCGATCCCGAGCCCGATGCCGCTGGTGGAGCCGGTCACGATGGCAAGGCGAGACGTCATGGATGAACCTCGGTACGACGGGTGAGCCGGGAGAACGGCGCCATGGTGATGCGCATCCGGCCCGGCCGACCGGTCTGCGCGCGACGGCCCGCAGCGCCAAGCAAGGTATGGGCCGAACGATGACGGTTCAGAGAAGGGCGGCCCCTTCGGCGCGCATTGTCAGGGGCCGGCCGCCAGCGTGCCGCGCTGGCGCGGATCGCCGGCACCCAGGAAGCCCTCCGGGGCGACCACGATCGAATTGGCCGAGCCGGACGTGGTGCCGACCATGACCTTGTGGCCGCGCGCGGTCAGGAGCGCAATCGTATCCGGCGAAAGCCCCTGTTCGGTCAGCAGCGCATCCGGGCGCCACTGGTGATGCACGCGCGGCGCAGCGACGGCCTCGGCCAGCGACAAGCCGTTGTCGACCACGTTGACGATCACCTGCAGCACGGTGGTGATGATCCGGCTGCCGCCCGGGCTGCCGGTGACCATGACCAGCTTGCCGTCCTTGAACAGGAAGGTCGGCGTCATCGAGGAGAGCGGGCGGGCTCCCGGCGCCACGCTGTTGGTGTCGCCGCCGACCAGCCCATAGGCATTCTGCGCGCCGGCCTTTGCCGAAAAATCGTCCATCTCGTTGTTGAGCAAGATGCCGGTCCCCTCGGCGACGAGGCCGAGCCCGTAGCTGAAATTCAGCGTGTAGGTATTGGCGACCGCATTGCCGTCCTCGTCGACGACCGAGAAGTGGGTGGTCTGGTCGCTCTCATAAGGCAGCGGATCGCCGGCCCGGATCGCGTCGGCGGGGCGCGCCCGGTCGGGATCGATCTGCGCCCGCAGCGTCTCGGCGTAGCGCTTGGACAGCAGACCGGCGACCGGGATCTTGACCCGGTCCGGATCGCCCAGAAACTGGGCGCGGTCGGCATAGGCGGGCTTCATCGCCTCGGCGAGGAGGTGGATCTGCCGGGCGCTGCCGGCACCGGCGCCGGCGAGGTCGAAGCCCTCAAGGATGTTGAGGATCTGAATGAGATGCACGCCGCCCGACGAAGGCGGCGGCATCGAGACGACCTCGTAGCCGCGATAGCTGCCCGTCACCGGCTTGCGCAGAACCGGCCGGTAGCCGGCCAGATCCTCGGCCGTCATGACGCCGCCGGCGCCGCGCACCGCCGCGACCAGTTTCTCGGCGAGCGGCCCCCGGTAGAAGCCGTCCGGCCCCTGGCGGGCGATCGTCTCCAGGCTCCAGGCCAGATCGCGCTGCACCAGCAGGCTGCCGCGCGTCAGGCTCTCGCCGGTCGGCATGAAGACCGCGCGGGTGGAGGGAAACCGCTTCAGCCGCGTCGCCGTCGGCAGGCTGTCGGCGAGATCGTCTTCGACCGCGATGCCGTCGCGGGCAAGCGCGATCGCCGGCGCGATCAGATCGGCCAGCGTGAAGCGATCCGAGCCGAAGCGGCGGTGCGCCTCGGCGAGGCCGGCCACGGTGCCGGGGACGCCGACCGCAAGACCGGAATCGCGCGAGCGCGCCGGATCGGGTTCGCCCTTCTCGTTCAGGAACATGTCGCGGGTCGCCGCCGCCGGGGCGGTCTCGCGGTAGTCGATCGCCACGGTCTCGTTGGTGCGCGCGCGATGCACCATCATGAAGCCGCCGCCGCCGAGATTGCCGGCCCGCGGCAGCGTCACGGCGAGCGCGAAGCCGACCGCGACCGCCGCATCGACCGCATTGCCGCCGCGCTTCAGGATGTCGACGCCGATCCGGGTCGCCCGGGCCTCCTGGCTGGCCACCATGCCGTGCGCGCCGATCACCGGGAGCAGACGGCTGGCCGCCGACTGGATCGGCTGCCCGGGCGCCGGCCAGCCCGGAGGCGCGCCCTGCGACAGGGCCGGCGAGGCGGTCAGAAGCGCGGCGGCGAGTGCGAGCGTGCGGACGGCAGTGCGGCAAATCGACATGAACGACGTCCTCCCCAGTGGTTCGATCGAGACGGATGGTCCCCATCCGTCTCGAGAATCCGAACCACTAACTCTTTGATTGTGTGGTCAATTCAATCTGACATTGGCGGGACGCAAATGTCAGATTTTGACCACTAGCGCGATCTTGGCCCGCAGCGCGCGGCGGCGCCAGCCTCCGCGGCCCGCTGCAGGTCAGGCCGGCGGCAGGGCCGGCGTCCCGGCGGTCTCGATGCCGGCCGCCAGGCTCTCGACCGTCGCCAGCAGCCGCCGGATATCCTCCGGACGCGACAGGCGGTGGTCGCCGTCCTTGATCAGCGTGAGTACCACGTCGTCCCCGCTGAGGCAGGTCACCAGGTCGACCGCATGGCGCCAGGGCACGTCCGGATCCTTGACGCCCTGCAGGATATGGACCGGGCATCCGGTCTCGATCGAACCGCCCAGGATCAGATGGTTGCGCCCGTCCTCGATCAGCGCGCGGGTGATCAGATAGGGCTCGTCCGAATAGGCCGACGGCTCCTCGTAGCGGCCGCGGTCCAGGATCTCGGCCTTCACGGCCTCCGGAAAGGTCGCCCACATCAGCGCCTCGGTGAAGTCCGGCGCCGGGGCGATCAGCACCAGACCGCGAATGCGGGCGATCTGCTTGCGGCGCTGGTCGAGGGCGAGCAGCAGGGCGATCCAGCCGCCCATCGAGGAGCCGACCAGGATCTGGTCGCCTTCGGTCTGGCGCTCGAACACCGCGACGGCCTCCTCCAGCCAGCGCGAGATGGTGCCGTCGGCGAAATCGCCGCCCGAGGCACCGTGGCCGGAATAGTCGAAGCGAGTCGCGGCGCGGCCGGTCTGCGCGGCCCAATCGTCGAGGGCGACCGCCTTGGTGCCGGTCATGTCGGACCGGAAGCCGCCGAGCCAGACGAGGCCGGGCGCCCGCCCGGAGCGGCTCAGTATCGCGATGTCGCGCGCCGCCGCACCGGTCCCGACGGAGATGCGGCAGGGGGTCGGCAGATCGGGCGGCAGGGTCATGGCGGCTCCTCTATGGCCTTGCCGACATCGATAGGATTGCTTCCGCGGCGTGGCAAGTCGGGCGGCCGGGCTTCACCCGGGCCCGCTGTGCCCCCATATTGGTTCCGGGATCCGCCGTTCTGCCGTTGACTCGCAGCCGAAAAGGGCGGATTTTCCCTGTTCACCGACCGTTCGCTTTCCATCGTCGGATCGGACCCTGGTGCGCAAGGGCGCACCGGGCTTCCTGCGTCCCGATGCCAACCGCCGAGCCGGTGACAACGACCGCAACGTCAGAGGAGACAACGACCATTCGCCGTCCTTTCCGTGCGCCTGTGCCCCTTAAGGAGGGGCCCCGTATCAACCGGGAGATCCGCGGGGTACCCCAGGTTCAGTTGATCGACGACGAGGGCAAGAACCTCGGCGTGATCTCCTTCTTCGATGCCTTGAGCATGGCCGAGGAGGCAGGGATGGATCTCGTCGAGATCGCACCCCAGTCCGAACCGCCCGTCTGCAAGATTCTCGACTTCGGCCGCTTCAAGTATCAGTCGCAGAAGAAGGCGGCCGAGACTCGCAAGAACCAGAAGGTCGTCGAGATCAAGGAGATCAAACTCCGGCCGAATATCGACGATCACGACTATGACGTGAAGATGCGCCAGTCGCGTTCGTTCTTCGAGGAAGGCGACAAGGTCAAGATAACCCTGCGCTTCCGCGGCCGCGAGATGGCTCACCAGGATCTCGGCTATCAGCTTCTGGAGCGTGTGCGGCATGATCTCGGCGACATGGCCAAGGTCGAATCGGAACCGCGTTTCGAAGGCAAGCAGATGATCATGATCCTCACCCCCCGGTGAGGATCGTCGGTCCGGCGCCGCTCCCGGCCATGGCCCGGGACCGGACGGGGCCGAGTTTGCGACAGGCGGGACGGACCGGTTCGGGTCGGCCCGATCGAGCCATCGGCGACGGAGCCCGTGCCCCACCTTCGCCGTTTCTGCTGCCATGCCGGACCATGATCGGGAGGACCGGTTTGCCACACGGGCCCCTGATCGACAGGATCGGCGCGACCGAGGCCCCGTTCCCGGCATGACCGACCGTTCGCTCGCGATCCGCTGGCAGTCTCCCGCAGACGGCGGGCTGGAACATTGCGTCCTCAAGATCGCCGATTCCGGCATCACGGCCGAGGGCGTCGTGATCGGCGGCCGGGGCGAGCAGGGCTACGGCCTGCGCTACCGGGTAACGGCGGACGCCGACTGGGCGGCGTTGCGCAGCATCCACCTGACGATGCTCGGCGGCCCCACCCTGGCGCTGCGCCATGACGGCTTCGGCGAGTGGACCGACGGTGCCGGCGCCAAACGCAAGGAATTCTCCGGTCTGCTCGATGTCGACCTGGGTGCGACGCCGCTCGGTCTGATCGCCACGCTCAAACGCCAGACCTGGAAGACCGGCCGCACCCAGGAGATCGATACGCTGGTGCTGGCTGTTCCGGAGATGACGCTCGAGCGCCGCCGCGTGGCCTATCTCTGCCTCGAGCCCGGCCGTCACTACCGTGTCGGCGAGGCCGATATCCGGCTCGATACCGATGGCCTGCTGGCCAGCTGGTCCGGCCGCCTGGACCGCGTCGCCGACCCGACAGAACAGGCCGAAACGACCGCCTGAGCGGCCCGGCCCGGCCGCGGTGCCGGTCCCCCACAGCCGATCGCCAAACGCCCCCGCCGCCGGATGCCCGCAACCATAGACCGGCCCGGATCCCGCGCCGCCCGGTCTCGCCGGCCCCGGACACCGACTGCCGGTCAGACTGACCCCGGCATGCCCCATTTAAGTAAAAATCTCGAAGAATTGGACTTTCCCAAGTTTTCGCCGTCGATCGTCGAAAGTGGAAATTCGATCCGATGGTTTACAAGACGCTTCCGGCGTCAACCGGCCCGTCAAATGCAGCTGCAACAACGTCTTGGCCCGACGCTTCGACCGACAGATGCCGGACCGCTCGATTTTTAGCGGCTTTTCTTCGAACAGAGTCACCACGCCGGTCTACCGATCGGAAATCTTTCTCGCCCATCCTGGCCCTCGAAATGTCCTGCCTGCCGTGGCCGCCGGTCGTCCGGCGCGCGGGCATCAGGCATTTGTCGGAGTTGGCCTTCGGACCGCCTCGGACGTGCAAAGCCCCGGGGCTGCGCGTCCCGGGACCGGGACGGAAGCCGCAGGGAGGACCGATCATGTTGAACAGGCTCGTCGAGCTGGCCAGAGCCGGGCTCGGTGAGGAAAGGCGGGAGCTCTTCCTCGCCGTTTCCGACCTCTTCGTGGAGGGTGCCGAACGCTACAATGATCGCGAGATCGTTCTGTTCGGCGAGGTGCTCGGGGCCATCCTGCACCAGACGCAGGTGACGGACCGGGCCGTGGTGTCCGAGCGCGTCGCCCATGTCGGGCGCACACCGCGCGCCCTCGCCCTCGCCTTCGCGGAGGACGAGGCTCCCGTCGCGGCGCCGGTGCTGCGCTATTCCAGCGTGCTGACCGACGACGACCTGGTCGCCATCACGGGCCGCAAGTCGGATCAGCATCGCATCGCCATCGCCCAGCGCGAGACCTTGCCCGAGAAAGTCACCGATGCCCTGGTCGACCACGGCGGCGATGCCGTCCTGGAGACCGTCACGCGCAATCGCGGCGCCCGCTTCTCCGGCCGCGCCACCACCCGTCTCGCCGATGTCGCCGCGACCAATCACAGGCTCGCCCACGCCATGATCGACCGTTCAGACTTTCCGCCCGCCGTTATCGACAACGTCATCCGCATCATCAGTCCGGCCGCCCGGCGTGCGCTCGGCGACATGGCCCGGGCCGACCGGGTGAAGCTCGACGAGGTGGTCGAAGCGGCTGCGGACACGATGGAGGTCGCGCGGCTCGACATGCATCGCCAGCGGGCGGAGGTCCGCGCGATGGTGGTCGACGTGCAGAACGGGCGCAAGCCGACCGACGAGGTGCTGGCCAGCCTGATCCGCCAGAAGCGGGTGATGGACGTGATCTACGTCCTCGCGGAACTGGCCGAGGTGCCGGAATCCCACGTCTCCAACGCGCTCCACAAGGTCAACTCCACGGCGATCGCGGTGATCTGCCGGCATCTGGAGATCTCGACGGCCGTCTACGGCGAACTGACCGGCCTGCGCTGCGAGCGGCTTTGCCTCGGCGCCACCCAGGCGGAACAGATGCTGCGCGAATACCGCGACATGACCCCGGGCACGGCCGACCGGGCGCTGAAGTTCCACCAAAAGCGCAGTTCGAGCCGCATGTCCTCGCGCTGATTCGCCCGCCGCGGGCCGGCCCCACGCCGCTCCCGGCCTCCGGCAGACCTGCCCGGCGCCGCGCGGACCTTCCGCCCGGGCCTGATCGACGCCATATCCCGGGTCTTGCCGCAAGACCGGGACCCCCGCCATGGCCGAACAGATCCGCACCGAAACCGACACGATGGGCGCCGTCGCGGTGCCGTCGGACCGCTACTGGGGCGCGCAGACGCAGCGCTCGATCGGCAACTTCCCGATCGGCACCGACCGGTTCCGCTGGGGCCGCGCGATCGTCCGCGCCCTCGGCATCCTCAAGAAGGCCGCCGCCCTCGCCAATGCCGAACTCGGCGAGCTGCCCGAACCGACCGCGCGCCTGATCGTCGCCGCCGCCGACGAGGTCATCGACGGGCGTCTCGACGGGCATTTTCCGCTGGTCGTGTTCCAGACCGGCTCCGGCACCCAGTCGAACATGAATGCCAACGAGGTGATCTCGAACCGGGCGATCGAGATGGCCGGCGGCACGCTCGGCACCAAGACGCCGGTTCATCCCAACGATCACGTCAATCGCGGCCAGTCGTCCAACGACACCTTCCCGACCGCCATGCACATCGCCGTGGTGGCCGAACTGGAGACGCGGCTGGTCCCGGCGATCACCACCCTGCGCGACACGCTGGCCGCCAAGGCAGACGCCTATGCGGACGTGGTCAAGACCGGCCGCACCCACCTGCAGGATGCCACCCCGATCACGCTCGGCCAGGAGATCGGCGCCTGGGTATCCGGGCTCGATTTCGGCCTGGCGGCGGTGCGGCGCGCCCTGCCGGGGCTGCTCGACCTCGCCATCGGCGGCACCGCGGTCGGCACCGGCCTCAACGCCCATCCGCGCTTCGGCGCGCTGGCCGCCGAGAAGATCGCGGAATTGACCGGTCAGCCGTTCCGCTCCGCACCCGACAAGTTCTTCGCGCTCGCCGCCCATGACGCCCTGGTCGACATGTCGGCGGCGCTGCGGACCCTGGCCGGCTCGCTGATGAAGCTCGCCAACGACGTGCGCTGGCTGGCGAGCGGACCCCGCACCGGCATCGGCGAACTGATCATCCCGGAGAACGAGCCGGGCTCCTCGATCATGCCCGGCAAGGTCAATCCGACCCAGTCGGAGGCCTTGACCATGGTCTGCGTCCAGGTCTTCGGCAACGACGCGGCGGTCGCCTTCGCGGGCAGCCAGGGCAATTTCCAGCTCAACGTCTACAAGCCGGTCATGGTCCACAACGTGCTGGAGAGCATCGCGCTCCTGTCCGACGCCGCGCTGGCCTTCGAGCAGCATTGCGCCCGCGGCATCGAGCCGAACCGCGCCCGCATCACCGAGAATCTCGACAAGAACCTGATGCTGGTCACCGCCCTCAACCGCCATATCGGCTACGACGCCGCCGCGGCCATCGCCAAGGCGGCCCACAAGGGCGGCACCACCCTGCGCGAGGCCGCCCTCGCCTCCGGCAAGGTCTCGGCCGAGGATTTCGACCGCTTCATCGTGCCGATCGATATGACCCATCCCTAGCAAGGACTTGATGGCCCCAGTGTACGAATAGCCCTAAGAGTGAACTCGCCGCCATGGTGAGGGGAGAGCTCGATTATGAGCCTGCGATCATAATGGAATTCGGATATTCCGTCGCTGAGCGTTAAGAATTTTAGCACAGATCCAGCATGTTAATATTGCAATTTCTGTATATCCATGTTCAGAATTGAGTTTAATTAATCAAGCGGTTATATCAATCTGAAATCCTAAACAGCATTTATAGTGTACTCGACTTATGATTTAGAATCTCGATATCAAAATTCTACGTTCGTAATAAATGGGAACTGCAAATCGCAATTTGAACACCCATCATTGACTTTGAGCAACAGGCGTCTTCTGGCCAGTGGAGTTTCCACTTGGCCACCCCTTCACGTAGTTTCGCCACACGCCAGGCCGGCGAGTGCCGTGGCTGAAAAGTCGCATTTCTGCCACCTCGGGGCAAACTCCAAGTATTAATGCAATGCTCTCAAGAATTTTACAGAATATCTCATAGTCACTATCAGCGTTAGCGTCAAGAACGTTGTTTTCATAACCAAGTTTTACAATCTTCTGACCGGTGAGAATGTTTATTGACCGCGCGGTCCATTGATCCATGATATAGCCGTGCAAATCCGGACGTACGAAGAAAATCAATTTCGTGAAATAAGCTGGCCCCACTCCTGGCAGCAGGCCATTGCCGCGAGCCGTTTTGAAGATCGAGTATGCTTCTCGGCGATCCAACGCTTGGTCGCGCAAAGCTCGTAACGCATCGCGCAAGGCCGCTTCTTGCGCGAGAGCAAATTTGGCGTGATTCACCTTCATACCACCCCAAGCACAAATGGCGAGAAAGAGATCAATTTCATCGTGAGTCGAATTTGAGCAAAACTTGGAGATCTGATCACGATCTGGATAGTCGGTTGCCAATGACTGAAGCGCGACGCTCGGTTCACGACCGACGGAGTGCACCCACTTTTTCAGTGGCCGCCCCCGCCATAGATGTTCGTCTTTACAGGAAGCAAGAACACGCATTGCCTCATCATTAAAATCAGTTGGGTGAGTATTCAGCATACTAAGATACCTTAAGCGCCTATCCCAATGCCCTCGATATGGCGAAGTCAGATAGCGACCGCGCCCTCGTGCAGCCTAAGCGCGTCTGATAGCCAATGATAGAGCTTCGTAGTGTAGATCGAGCAGCGATTGGCTAGAGTAGTCTCTTTTCCATGTGGTTCGGTGCTTTTCAGATTGAGCTGTTCAGATCGTGCCACTTCGATTGGAGTCGCCTCGTACCGCCGGACGTGGCGGTTCTCGGCAGGAACCATCCACCCGCCGGTTCGTTGATCTCCCGGGCGCCAATGAGGCTTGAGGAGACACCGATGGCTGGCAAGAAGATCAAATCGAATCGCGGCTTTGCGGCCATGGACCCGGTCCGGCAGCGCGAGATCGCGCGCAAGGGCGGCGAGAGTGTGCCGCACGAGAAGCGCAGTTTCTCGCTCAACCCGGAACTGGCCGCAGCCGCCGGCCGCAAGGGTGGCCAGAGCGTCCCGGACGAGAAGCGCAGCTTCTCGCGCAGCCGGGAACTGGCCGCCACGGCCGGCCGCAAGGGCGGCCAAGCCTCGGACCGTACCCGCGAGACGTAAGCACCCGACACGTGTGCGGTGTCATCGATGCCTGCGGCTCAGCGGACCGAATCCGCCCGCGCCCGCCCATCGATCCGGTTGATGCCTGGCATCAACGAAATGCGCTTGTCCGCCTCTCCACTCGACGCCATGGTTCCGGTGGCCCTGCCTGCGTCCGACCGGCGCCGGCAGGGCATCTCCATGTTTGACGCTGGATACCTCGCGCGCGTTCGGCTGCCGCCGGCGCCGGGTCTCCCATCGCTGCGGACCGGAACGACAGAGCCATGGCCGACTTCAAGCTCCACTGCTTCGCCCAATCCGGCAACGCCTACAAGGTCGCGATGATGCTCGACCTCAGCGGCGCCGACTGGGAGCCCGTCTTCGTCGACTATTTCGGCGGCGCCACCCGGGGCGCTGAGTTTCGCGAGGGGATCAGCGAACTCGGCGAGGTGCCGGTGCTCGAACACGAGGGTGAGCGGCTCAGTCAGTCGGGCGTCATTCTCGACTATCTCGCCGGGCAACTCGGACGCTTCGGTGCCGAAACGGAGGCCGAGCGCCGCGAGATCTGGCGCTGGATCCTGTTCGACAATCACAAATTCACCAGCTATTTCGCGACGCATCGCTGGCTCCGGCATTTGGCCGAGCCGAAGGGCCATCCGGAGGTGATCGCCTTCCTGGCCGCCCGCGCCCGCGGCGCGCTCGCCACGGCCGAGAAGCGCCTGTCGACCCGGCCGTTCATCATCGGCGACCGGCCGACCATCGCCGACATCTCGATGGCCGGATACATGTTCTACCCCGTCGAGGAGACCGGCTTCGACCTCGACCGCGACTTCCCGGCCGTCGCGGCCTGGGCCGACCGGCTGTCCGAACTGCCCGGCTGGCGCGCGCCCTACGAGGCGATGCCGAACGGGCTCGTGCCCGCCTGACGCCGGACGGCCCGCAGCCGACCCGCCGCCGTCAGGTCCGGTCGACGCCGGTCATCACCATATGGGCCAGCGTGTCGGCATCGAGCCCCTTCAGCGGGCGCTCGATCACCTTGCGGCCGCCCTTCAGGATGGCGACGCGGTCGGCGAGCGCGACCACGTCGGCCATGTTGTGGCTGATCAGGACGACAGTGCGCCCCTCCGCCTTAAGGCGGCGGATCAGATCGAGCACCAGCCCGGTCTCCTTCACGCCGAGGGCGGCGGTCGGCTCGTCCATGATCACCAGCCGCGCGTTCCAGTGCAGCGCACGGGCGATGGCGACCGCCTGGCGCTGGCCGCCCGACAGCCGCTCGACCGGCCTGCGCATGTCGGTGACCGGCACCTGCAGCCGCTCCAGATAGCCGCGCGCGGCGGTCCGCATGCCCTTCCGGTCGAGCACCCTGACGAAGGGCAGCAGCAGCGGCCGCACCAGTTCGGCGCCCATGAACACATTCTCGGCGATCGACAGCCGCGGCGCGAGGGCGAGGTCCTGGTAGATGGTCGCGATCCCGCGCGTCAGCGCATCATGCGGGGAGCGGAACACGACCGGCGCGCCGTGGAGCCGCATCTCGCCGCCGGACGCCTCGTGGGCGCCGGAGACGATCCGGATCAGGGTCGACTTGCCGGCGCCGTTGTCGCCGCACACCGCCAGGATCTCGCCCTGGTGGACGTCGAGATCGACGCCCTTCAGCGCCTCGACGCCGCCATAGCGCTTGGTGATGCCCGCCAGGGAGAGGATCGGCGTCACTTCAGATAGGACTTCACGTTGGAGGCATCGACCAGTTCGGCATCCATGAACAGGTAGGGGCCGGCCGTGAAGGTCTCCTTGGTCAGCTTCTTGCGCACCAGACCGTCGACGGCCTCGAAGGCCTTGCGGCCCATGGCCTCGAACGGGATCGCCACGGTGGCGCTGATCAGGCTCTCCGGATCGGCGATCCGGCGATAGGTCTCGGCACCGCCGTCGATGGAGACCAGCACCACGTCGCCGCGCTTCAGCCCCTGCGCCTTGAGCATGTCGTCGACGATATAGGCCTGGCCGTCGAAGGAGGCCCAGATGCCCTTGAACTGGCCCTGGTTCTTCAGCACCAGCGCCTGCATGCCGTTGCGCACGTCGTCGCGCCAGCTCTGGGTGCGGGCCATGGAGAACTTGCCGAGTTCCTTGACGCCGGTATTCTCCGACAGGACCGCATCCAGCACCTTGCCGCGGATGCGGGTGCCGACATTGCCGTCGAAGCGGACGGTCATGATGTTGCCCTGATAGCCGAGCTGGCCGAGCAGGTAGAGCGCCGCCTCCGCGCCGACCTTGTATTCGTTGACCTGCACGTCGAACAGGGTATGCGGGCTCGCGCCGGCCATGATGGTGACCAGCGGGATCTTGGCGTCCTTGATCGCCTTCAGCTGCGCCTCGGCCTCGACCGGCTTGCCCATCGCGACCACGATGGCGTCGACCTTCTTCTGGATCAGCGTGTCGAGCTGCTCGGTATGCTTGGGCAGCGAGCCCTCGGAATTGAGCAGGGTGACCGACCAGCCGTTCTTCTTGGCCTCGTCGGCGGCCGCATTGGCGGCACGCGCATGGGTCTCCGACGACATCTGGAAGGCGACGATGCCGACTTCGAAGGCGGGTGCGGCGACGCTCGCCCCCAGAAGGGCGGCAAGACCGGCCGCGGCGGCGACGAGGGGCTTCAGCATGGTGGATCTCCCGTTCTGTCCGGAGCTTGAGACTGTCAGAGGCGGAGCGGGGCCTTGCGCATGACGGAGGCCGAGACCGCGACCGAGGCGATGATAATGAAACCGAGCACGATGTCCTGCACGTAATAGGCCGCGCCCATCAGGACGAGGCCGTTGCCGAGCACTTTCAGCGTCAGCGCGGCGATCAGCGTGCCGGGAATGTTGGCGCGGCCGGGCTCGACCATGGTCATGCCGAGCAGCACCGCCGCGATGGCGTAGAGGAAATAGTCGCCGGCCATGTTGGGGGCGGCCGAGGATAGGCTGGCGGTCAAGAGCACCGCGGTCAGGCCGGCGGCAAGGCCCGACAGCGCCAGCCCGATCCGCTTCATCCGGGCCGTCGCGATGCCGGAGAGCCGGGCGGCCTCCTCGGCCTCCCCGGTCGCCGTCATGCGCGCGCCGGTCCGGGTCGCCTTGACGAGCACGAGCGCGAGCGCGGCCGCGCCGGCCATCCACAGCACCAGCGCCGGGATGCCCCAGACGCCCGCCCGGGCGAGCCCGGTGAAGCCGGTCGGCCAGCGGCCGACGAAGGAGACGCCCTCGGTCAGCATGAAGCCGAAGCCGCGCGCCATGGCGGCCATGCCGAGCGTGGCGATCAGCGCAGGGACCCGCAGGCGCGTCACCGAGATACCGTTGACGAGGCCGCACAGGAGCCCGACGCCGAGCCCGGCGCCGACAGCGACGGCCGGCGGCTGGCCGCCATGGATCAGGAAGCCGGTGACCACCGCCGCCAGGCTCGCCACGTCGGCGATCGACAGATCGAGCTCGGCGGTGATCAGCGCCAGCGTGAAGCCGATTGCCAGGATCGCCAGGAAGCTGGTCTCCTTGACGATGTTGAGGAGATTGGTCGGCGAGGCGAAGTTCGGCGCAGCGACGACGAAAAACAGAACCACGGCGAGGCCGGCGAGCGCGGTGCCCCAGGTTTCGAGAATGGCGCGCATGTCAGGGGGCACTCTCTCGGTGCGGCGTCCGGAGACGGCCGAGCGCCTCCGAGACGGGCAGGACGGCATCGACGGAACGGCGGAACAGGTCGAACATGGGCTCGTAGAGGGTGCGGCGGGCCGGATCGGGATCGAAGCGCAGGCCGGTCCCGGTCAGGGCGGCTTGCGCGGCACCGAGCGAAGCATGCCGGCCGAGCCCCGTCCAGACCGCGATCGCCGTGCCGAGCAGACCCGGCTCCCGGATTCCGGCAGTCACGACCGGCCGGCCCAGGATATCGGCCTTGATCGCCGCCCAGACCCGGCTGCCGGCCCCGCCGCCGCCGAAGCGCACCTCGACGACCGGGCGCCCGGCCGCCGCCTCGGCCCGCTCCAGCACCATCCGGTTCGTGAAGGCGACGCCCTCGAGCAGCGCCCAGGCCAGATCGGCCGGCCCGTGCCGGCGATCGAGCCCCAGGAAGGCGCCGCGCAACTGCGGCTGCCAGAGCGGCACGCGCTCGCCCTGCAGATAGGGCAGGAACAGGAGCGGCCTGGGATCGCGCGGACCCGCCAGCAGGCGGTCGAGCGCGCCGCCGATGTCGCCTTCGCCCTGGTCGAGGAGATCGACCAGCCAGGCGAGCGTATCGGCGCCGTTGTCGCTCGGACCACCGAGCTGGTGCAGCCCGCCGCCCCAGTCGACCGTCATCAGCCCCGGTGCGGCGAGCGGCCGGTCGTCGACCAGGCCCAGCACCTCGGTGGTCCCGGACAGATCATAGGCGTAGCCCGGCCGCAGCGCGCCGAGACCGAGGACGCCGGCCCAGGTATCGTTGCAGAGACAGAAGACCGGCCGTCCGGCGAGCCGGTCAAGCGGCGCCGGCAGGCCGCCGATGACCGGACCGACCGCGGCCGTCGGATCGAGCAGGTCCGGCACGATACCGGCCGGAAGACCGATCGCCTGCAGCAGGCTGCGGCCGTCCGGCCCCGGCCACGCCGCGGCGGCGAGGCGGGCAAGCGAGACCGGATCGCTGGCGACCCGGCCGGTCAGGCGGCGGTTGAGATCGTCCTTCGGATCGACCACCGCGGCCAGCCGGTCGCGCACGGCCGGCGGCAGCGCGGCGAGCCGGGCGACCGGATGGGCGGCATTGACCTGGCCGGTCTCGGGATGATCCGGCGGCAGGCGTTGGCGCAGGCCGTCGAGACCGGCGGCGGCACGGCTGTCGCGGAAGGTGACGGCGGGGCCGAGCGGCGCGCCGCCGGCATCGAGGAAGACCTGGCTGCGGGTGATGCCGCAGATGCCGATCCCCGCCACAGCAGCGAAGGCCTCCGGCGCCGCTGCCGCCAGATCGCCGGCGCAGTCGATCAGCGCCTGCCACCAGACTTCGGGATCGGCTTCAGACCGACCGTCGGGGGCGACCGGAATGCCGGTCGGGCGCGCCGCCTCGGCGATCGTCACCCCGCCGGCATCGATCAGTGCGGCGCGAAAGCTGGTGCCGCCGAGGTCACAGGCGAGAACGGTCTGCACGGGATCGGTTCGGGTCGCAGGCGGTTGGCGGGAGCCCGGACCATCGGCCGGCACCGGGGCGCCGTCAAGGCATGGCGATCGAAAGCTCAGAGATTTTAGGACCTTGCCCCGCCCTCCGACCCGTCGGAGCCAGGAACCGGGTGCCGGATCCCGGCACGGTCAGGCTTCGGCCGGATCATCCCGCGTAAGGCCCATATACGCAATCACGCCGCGACCGGCGGCCGCGCCGGTCGCGAAGGCCGCCTGCAGCAGGTAGCCGCCGGTCGGCGCCTCCCAGTCGAGCATCTCTCCGGCCGCGAAGCACCCCAGCCGGCCGCTGATGGCGAAATTCTCGTCGAGTGCCTCGAAGGCGAGGCCGCCGGCCGACGAGATCGCCCGGTCGAGCGGGCGGGCGCGGGTAACGGCGAGCGGGACGGCCTTGATCAGCGCCGCGAGGGCGGCCGGATCGGACGGCAGGTCGCGGCCATGGCCTTCGCGCAGCAGACCGATGGCGGCCGGCGCGAGACCGGCGCCCTTGCGCAGGCGGTTGGTCAGGCTGTCGCGCGACCGGGTCCGCTCCAATGCGCGCGCGAGTTCCCCGGCCGAGAGGTCCGGCTTCAGATCGACCGTCAGCGAGACCGGGCCGGTCGCGAGCGCCGCCCGGATCGCCGCCGTGAGCGCGTAGATGGCGCCGCCCTCCAGCCCTTCGGCGGTCACCAGCGCCTCACCGCGCACGGTCTCGCCGGCCGCCGTCAGGGCGACCCGCTTCAAAGGCTCGCCGGCCGCGCGGTCGCGGAAGATGTCCGACCAGGCGATCTCGACGCCGGCATTGGCCGGCAGCAGCGGTGCGACCGCGAGTCCGGCCGCCCGGAACGGCTCGACCCAGGTCCCGTCCGTGCCGAGCCGCGGCCAACTGGCCCCGCCGAGCGCGAAGACCGCGGCCGCGGGATGTACGGTCTCGGGTCCCGACGTCGTCTCGAATTCGAGCCCGCCATCGGCCGCGAAGGCGACGAAGCGGCAGCGCGGCCGAAACGTCACGCCCAGGCCGCCGAGCCGGCCGAGCCAGGCACGAAGCAGCGGCGAGGCCTTGAAGCTCTTCGGGAAGACGCGGCCGCTCGAACCGACGAAGGTCTGCTCGCCGAGCGCCTCGGCCCAGGCGCGCAGGGCGTCGGGCGGGAACGCCTCCAGCGCCGGCTGCAGCCGCTCGGCCGCCTCGCGATAACGCGTCAGGACACGCTCGAACGGCTCCGAATGGGTCAGGTTGAGCCCGCCGCGGCCGGCCATCAGGAACTTGCGCCCGACCGAGGGCATCCGGTCGTAGACGGTCACCCGCGCGCCGGCCTCAGCGATGGTTTCGGCCGCCATCAGCCCGGCGGGGCCGCCGCCGATGACGGCGACTTCGGGACGATCGGCCATGGTCACTCCTCACGCAATGGACCGGAGCTATGCGGGATCGCCCCGGCCGACGCAAGCGCCGTCCCTTTACCGGTCCGGCCGCGCGGCCTAGATGAGCCGATCCCTCGTGGTTCGATCGAGACCGACGGTAGCCATCCGGTTCGATCGAGCCCCACACACTTTGACCATTGGGCCGCACCCGGCGGCCATCGCGAGGTCTTTCATGAGCCGTTCCCTGCCCGACGAGATCGACGTTGCCGTGATCGGCGCCGGTGCCGCCGGGATCGCGGCCGGCCGGCGCCTCGCCGAGGCCGGGGTCGGGTCGATCGTCCTCGAAGCCCGCGATCGCGTCGGCGGGCGGGCCTGGACGGTCGTCGACCGCGCGCCGCATCCGCTCGACATGGGTTGCGCCTGGCTGCATTCGGCGAGCCGCAATCCCTGGACGGCGATCGCGGAGGCCGGCGGCTTCGCGATCGACCGCACGGATCCGGCCTGGGGCACGCAGGCCGGCGGCACCCTGTTCGCGCCCGGCGAGATCGAGGCCTACCGGGCCGAGCTCGACAGCTTCTTCGGCCGTCTGGCGGAGACCGCAGCCGCGCCCGGGCCGGACCGTCCGGCGAGCGATCTGGTCGACCCGGCCGGGCGTTGGACGCCGCTGATCGAGGCCATCAACAGCTACATCAATGGGACCTCGCTCGCCGAGACCTCGATCCACGATTTCGACGCCTACGAGGATACCGAGGAGAACTGGCGCCTGCCCGCCGGCTACGGCACGCTGGTCGCCGCCCATGCGGCCGGCCTGCCGATCGTCACCGGCTGCCCGGTCACGCGCGTCGACCATTCCGGCCCGCGCATCCGTCTGGAGACGCCGCGCGGGACCCTGACCTGCCGGGCCGCGATCGTCACCGTGCCAACACCCATGTTGGCATCGGGGCAGATCGCCTTCTTTCCCGCCCTGCCCGACCACCAGACGGCTGCGGCCGGCCTGCCGCTCGGCGTCGCCGACAAGGTCTTCCTGTCCATCCTCGACCCGGCTGCCCTGCCGGCGGGCCATGTCTTCGGCGCCAAGGATCGCGCCGGGACCGGCAGCTATCACCTGGGCCGGTTCGGCTGGCCGATCGTCGAGGCCTATTTCGGCGGCCCCTTCGCGCGCGACCTGGAGCGGGCCGGCCCGGACGCCGCGGCGGCCTTCGCGCTCGACGAACTGGCCGGCCTGTTCGGCGCGGACATCCGCAAGGTCTTACAACCGGTCGCCGTCACCGCCTGGGCGCAGGATCCGTTCGCAGGCGGTTCCTATTCGATCGCGCTGCCCGGTCGTGCCGCCGACCGCGCGCGCCTCGCCGCTCCGGTCGACGACCGCCTGTTCTTCGCCGGCGAAGCGACCCACGGCAGCGCCTATTCGACGGCACACGGCGCCTATTGGTCGGGTCGGCGGGCCGCCGAGGAGGCTCTCGCGGCCGTCGGACGCGACAGCGGCCGTCCGTCCGGCGGCGGAGCTTAATGCATTCGATTCAAATTTAGCCTCAAGACGCAGATCGACTTCACCAAGCGTGCAATCGACCCGCCCAAGGACCCAATCAATCGTTGATTTCGACGGTTATTTCCCATAGACGCAATGGTGCCGGAGCATCCGCTCCAGCATCTCCACTGTACAGAGTTCGGAGTCTTTCCATGAAGCTTGCGAGTGTTGCCGCCGCTGCCGTCGTCTCGATCGCCATGACCGCCTCTGCGTCGGCCGGCTGGATCGACGACTACAATGCGACGCTGAACACCCCGGCCGCCCGCGCCAAGCTGGTCGCCCAGACCTGCGCCAGCTCCGTCCCGCAGGACTTCGTCAACTGCGGCTACTACAAGGCCAACGGCGCGCCGATCTCCGACGTGCGCTACGCCATCGTCGCCGGCAGCATCATCGTCGGCGGCATTGCCGGCGGCGCCCTGCATGCCCATCCCGGCTGGATCGGCCAGAAGCACCTGCACATCCTCGGCTGGCACCCGACCGCCGTCCAGGCGATCGCCGTCGGCGCCGGCACCGGCTATGTGGTCGGCCGCGCCGCCACCAGCCACTGATTTCCCCGCAGACAGGGGACAGGGGCTCCGGCCGCCGCGAGGCGGCCGGAGCCTTTTCGCATGGTCGGGCGGCGCGCCGTGCCGCAACCGGACCGTTCCATGCCGCGCCAAAAACGTTCCGAAGCTTTAAGGATTGACGGGTATTCCTTGCCGGTGCTGGGGCGCGCTCAGGAGCGGGCATGTCGAGGTGCCGAGGAATGGGCTGGCTGAACGGGCTCCGACACGCAATCATGGCGGCGATGATCGCCTGGACAGGCGCGGCGACTGCCGAGCCGATACAACTGAACGTGATCGGCGGCCTCGGCAATGTCAGCCAGTACACCCGTTTCGAGGAGCCCTTCTGGACGCGGGACATCGCCACCCTGAGCCAGGGGCGGCTGACCGCACGGATCCACGCTTTCGACCTGGCCGGATTGCGCGCCCAGGAAATGCTGCATCTGATGCAGACCGGCGTGGTCCCCCTCGGGACGATCCTGGCGTCGTTGGCCGGCGAAGAGCCCGAGTTGAACGCGCTCGATCTGGCCGGCTTGAACCCCGATTTTGCGAGCCTGCGCCGAACCGTCGGCGCCCTTCGGCCGCGCATCGCGACCCTGCTGGCCCGGAAATACGGCCTTGAGCTGCTCTCCATCTACGTCTACCCGGCACAGGTGGTCTTCTGCAAGAAACCGTTCCACCAGCTGAGCGATCTGTCCGGACGCCGGATCCGTACCTCTGCCATCGGGCAGTCTGAACTGTTCAGCGCCATCGGGGCGATCCCGGTCCAGACCGCCTTCAGCGAAACCGTACCGGTCATCCTCAAGGGGTTGGCCGATTGCGCCGTCACCGGCACACTGAGCGGCAACCAGATCGGCCTGCACGAAGTGACGAGCCACGTACACGGCATGGCGATTACCTGGGGCGTCTCCGTCTTCGCCGCCCACTCGGCCTATTGGAATACGATACCGGATGATCTTCAGACGGTACTGCGTGCGGGCATCGAGGAATTGGAGCGCCGGATCTGGGACTCCGCCGAAGCCGATACCCGCGCCGGCATGGCATGCAATCTCGGTCAGCCGACCTGCACCGCCGGTCGGCGCGGACAGATGAGGCTGGTTCCGACCAGGTCCGAGGACGAGGCCCTTCGCCGGCAGCTGCTGGTCGATACGGTCCTGCCGCGCTGGATCGCACGCTGTGGCGCGAATTGTGCCCGGACCTGGAACGAGATCCTGGCCGAACCGACCGGAATCGCCGTGGTCGAGCCTCAGGGCGGCGGCTCCGTTCAGGCTGTCCCCGCACCGGCGCCGATACGGTGAGAGCCCGATGACGAGCGCCCTCGACGGACCGGAACCCGGCACGGAATGGCCCCGCCTTCACGGCGTCCGCCGCCCCTTTCACGCGGCCCTGGCCGTCGGCGTGCTGCTGGTTCTCGCGTTTCTGATCGGCGGCGTCGCGATCGTGCTCGAACACACGCGCCGGACGGCCCTGAACGCCGCCGAGTTGGAACTCGACCGCTCGACGAAGGTCGCGCAGAGCCTCTTCAACCGGCACATGCTGCAGGTCGACAGCGCGCTGGTCAGTCTGCCGGTCATGCTGGGAGAGGTGGTGGCGGGTGAAGACGGTGCTGTGCGCAAGAAGGTCGCCGAGGCGATCCTGCGCAGCCTGAACGACCAGAACTTCGCCTTTCGCGACTTGATCCTGCTGTCGCCCGACGGCACCCCATGGGCTTCCGCCCAACAGCGTCCGCTTCTGCCCTCGACGCCGTTGTGGGTGCAGGCGAGCCGGGTACCGATCGGATCGAGCATCCTGCTCGGCCCCGAAAGGGATCCGATGTTCGGCGACTGGGTCGCCTATCTGGCACGCTCGGTGGCCGTTCCGGGCCAGGGCCGGATGGTCGCGATCGCAGAGATCGCGATCGACGGGATCACGACAACGCTGTCTTCGCTCATCACCGTACCGGGCATCCACCTGCGTCTCGAACGCCAGGACGGCCGATTGCTGGCCATGGTGCCTCAGGACGAGTTGGCCATGGCGGCATCCGTCAAGAGACCTTTCTCCGACGCTGCGCCCGGCGGCCCGCCGCAGGCGGCGGCCTCGGACGATCGCCGCTCCACCCTGTCGAGTTCGCGCGTTACACTCTATGACGGCATCCAGATCGAGGCGTCGCTCCAAACCGACGTCGCCCTTGCCGAATGGCTGCGCGACCGCAACCGCATTATCGCGATCACCACGCTGGCGGGCCTTCTGATCGTCGCCTTCGGGGCCAGTCTCTCCACCGCCTTGAAGCGGCAGGCCCGGCTGGAAGGCGAACGCCAGCGCGCCCAGCTTCAGCTCGAGGACGCGATCCAGTCGATGTCGGACGGCTTCGTGATGTGGGATGCCGACGACCGTCTGATCGTCTGCAATGAACGATTTCGCGACCTCTACGCGGCAAGCAAACCGTTCATCAAGCCGGGCGCCCTGTTCGAGGACATCATCCGCGGCGGCGCGCTCGCCGGCCAGTATCCTCAGGCCGGCGACGATCTGGAGCAGTTCGTCCGCCGGGCCGTCGCCTCGCACCACGAGGCGAGCGAGACCATCGAGCGGCTCCTGCCCGACGGGCGCTGGATTCTGGTGACCGAGCGGCGCACCGCCAGAGGCGGCGTGGTCGGCATCCGGACCGAGATCACCGCGATCAAGAAGGCGCAGGAGGAACTCGGCGCCGCCCATGACCGCATCAACGAGACCATGGCGGTGGTGCAGGCCCAGAACAAGGTCCTGCTGGAGCGCGACCGGGCTCTGCGCACCCAGAACATCCTGTTCGACGCCGCCTTGAACAACATGCCCCACGGCCTTCTGATGGCCGACGCCGACGGTGCCGTCATCGTCTGCAACGAGCGTTTCGGAACCATGCTGGGTCACGACAGCCCGATCCGCCAGGGCATGAAGATCGAGGCGCTGTTCGTCACGGGCAGCAACAGCGGCATGATCGACCAGAGCGTCCTGAGCGAGATGAGCCGGCGCCAGCTGGACATGGCGGCTCAACGCCAGTCGGGGACCTTCGTCGCCTCGGGCAAGAACGGCTTCGCCCTGTCGGTCACGCAGCGGCCGATGTCGGAAGGCGGCTTCGTCGCCATTTACGAGGACGTGACCGAGAAGGAACGGGCCGAGCAGCGCATCCGCTTCCTGGCCCACCACGATCCGGTCACCGGCCTGCCGAACCGCATTCTGTTCCGCACCAGGCTCGAAGCCATGCTGGCGGAGACCGAGGAACGCGGCGAAGAGGTGGCCCTGCTCTGTCTCGACCTCGACAAGTTCAAGGACGTGAACGACACGCTCGGCCATCCGGCCGGCGACCTGCTCCTGGCCGGCGTGGCCGCCCGCCTGCGCGCCAGTCTGCGCCGCTCCGATCTCGTCGCCCGGCTGGGCGGCGACGAATTTGCCGTCGCGCTGCGCAGCCGCAATGCCGGCGTCAAAGCCCGCGCCGTCGCCGACCGGATCATTGCCGCCATCGGCGCGCCGTTCACGCTCGGCGACCGCATGGTGACGATCGGGGTCAGCATCGGCGCCGCCTTGGCCAGGGAGCGCGCCGCCGATGTCGACGGCCTGCTCAAGAATGCCGACCTGGCGCTTTATGAAGCCAAGGGCAGCGGTCGGGGCACCTACGCGCAGTTCGAACCCAGGATGGAAGCCCGCCTGCTGCAGCGGATGGCCATCGAGGAGGAAATGGGCCGGGCCTTGCGCGAGGAGCAGTTCTCCCTCGCCTACCAGCCGCTGTTTGAACTGGCGACCGGACGGGTGCTCGGCTTCGAAGCGCTGCTGCGCTGGAACCACCCGCAGCGAGGCGTCATCTCGCCGGCCGACTTCGTGCCGATCGCCGAGGAGACCGGGCTGATCAACGATATCGGCGCCTGGGCGATCAATCGCGCACCCGCCGACATAGCCGGCCTGCCGGCCGACCTGATGGTCGCCGTCAATCTGTCGCCGGTCCAGCTGAAGAACGATTCGACCGTCCCGATCATCATCGACGCGCTCGGCGCATCCGGCCTGGCGCCGTCGCGGCTCGAACTGGAGATCACCGAATCCGCCCTGCTCGGCGACGATCCGCGGATCATCGCCCATCTGCACAGGCTCCGGGATCTGGGCGTACGCATCGTGCTCGACGATTTCGGCACCGGCTATTCGTCCCTCAGCTACCTGCGCCGCTTCCCGTTCCACAAGATCAAGATCGACAAGCTGTTCGTCCGCGAAGCCACGACCCGCTCGGACTGCGCCGCGATCGTGACATCCGTGGTCGAACTGGCCCAGCGTCTCGGCATGGCGACCACGGCGGAAGGCATCGAGACCAAGGAACAGCTCGATCTGGTCCGCCGCCTCGGCTGCACCGAGGGCCAGGGCTATCTGCTCGGCAAGCCGAAGCCGATCCTGGCGGCGCTGGCCCAACTGGACCTGTCGGCACAGATTCCCGTCGCGCCGCGCATCGCTCGCAGCGGGACGAACCACTGAAACGGCCCCCTCGGCATGGCCGAGAGCCCGAGCACGATCCACACCTTCGGCCGCCCGGCTTCACAGACCTGTCACAGCAAACGCTCATGGATGGGCGGACCCTCATCGCCGCAGGAGCATCCGATGCGCCGCACCCTTCCGATCGCCGTCCTGGCTGCCCTCAGTTCCGCCCTTCCGGCCGCCGCCCAGACGATCTATCCGCTCGACCGGGCCGAGATCCTCGCCGGCAGCCTGTTCGACTTCAAGGTCGAGTTCCCCGGCGCTCCCGCCTCCGATGCGGTTTCGGTCACCGTGAACGGCGAGGATCCGGCCAAGGTGTTCGGCGCGGCGGCGAGCTTCGTCCAGAAGGAAGACGGCCTCGATCATTCCGCCCTGATCATCCGGGGCGCCACGGTGGCCAAGCCGGGCCGTTACGAGGTGGTCGCCAAGGCCGGCGACAAGACCCGGACGGTCGCCTGGGAGGTGTTCGGCACCCCGGCCCGGACGGCCCGCAACGTCATCCTGTTCGTCGGCGACGGCCTGTCGGTCACCGACCGGACCGCGGCCCGCATCCTGTCCAAGGGTCTGGTCGAAGGTCGCTACGGCGGCGAACTGGCCATGGACGACATGCCCAACATGGCGCTGATCTCGACCTCGGGCACGGATTCGGTGGTCACCGACAGCGCCAATTCGATGAGCGCCTATACGACCGGCCACAAGAGCTGCGTCAACGCCATGGGCGTCTACTGCTCGCGCGCCAAGGGTACGCTCGATCATCCCAAGGTCGAGACCATCGGCGAACTGGTCAAGCGCAAGGCCGGCATGGCGCTCGGCGTGATCACCAATTCGGAGATCGAGGACGCGACGCCGGCCGGCGTGGTCTCGCATACCCGGCGCCGCTCCGACTACAACGACATCGTCAAGATGTTCTACGACGTGAAGCCGGACATCATGATGGGTGGCGGCTCGCCGAACTTCCTGCCGAAGGCGGTCCCGGGCTCCAAGCGGACCGACGAGGAGAACTTCGTCGAGAAGTTCAAGGCCGACGGCTACGCCTTCGTGTCGACCGCGACCGAGATGCGCGCCGCCTTCGCGGAGGGGCGCGCCAAGGTGCTCGGCCTCTTCAACACCGGCAATGTCGACGGTGCCTACGACCGCAAGTTCAAGAAGGGCACGACGGCCCGGTTCCCCGACCAGCCCGACCTCGCCGAACAGACCCGGCTCGCGATCGACTCGCTCGCCAAGAGCGACAAGGGCTTCTTCCTGATGGTCGAATCGGCCCGCATCGACAAGTACAAGCACTCGCTCGACTGGGAGCGCGGCGTGTTCGACACCATCATGCTCGACAACGCCGTCAAGGTGGCCAAGGACTTCGCCGCCCGGAACAACGACACGCTGATCATCGTCGTCCCCGACCATGCCCATATGGTCGGCATCATCGGCACCTACGACGACAGCCTGCCGGGCCAGACCCCGCGCGAGAAGCTCGGCGTCTACGAGAAGTCGAAGTTCCCGCAATACAAGCCCGATGCCGACGGCTATCCGGAAACGGTCGACCTGCCGCTGCGCCTCGCCTACAGCTTCGGTTCCTACCCGGACCATTGCTTCGACGCCAAGCCGCATCTCGACGCCGAGTTCGTCCCGGCCGTGGCCGGGGCCGAGAAGGGCACCTTCGTCGCCAACGAAAAATACTGCCAGCCGGGCGCGGTCCGGGTCACCGGCAACCTGCCGGCGACGGCCAATAGCGGCGTCCATGCCGCCGACGACGTGCTGCTGACCGCCCAGGGCCCGGGCGCCGAAGCCTTCCGCGGCCGCCTCGACAATACCCGGGTGTTCCGTACCATCGTCACCGCCCTCGGCCTCGGCCGGGAGTGAGGATGCGGCCGCGCAGCGGCACATCCGTCCGGAGTTCGCGATGGTGACCGTTGCCCGCATCGACCGCCGCGCCTGTCTCGCCCGCCTCGGTCGGGCGGGCGGCCTCGCGCTCGGGTTCGGGCCGGCGCTCGGGTTCGGGCCGGCGCTCGGGTTCGGGTCGGCGCTCGCCTGGGCCGCGTCGTCGCCGGCTCTGGCGGCGGCGGCGGGCGATCCCGTCGCCATCACCTTCGAAGGGCTCTACAAGAGCTTCGGCGTGCTCGGCTACCAGTTCGCCGATCCTGTCGTTGCGCTGACCGGCCGGCCGGTGCAGATCGCCGGCTACATGGCGCCGCCCTTGAAGGCGGAAAGCGACTTCTTCGTCCTGACCCGCGAACCGCTGGCCATCTGTCCCTTCTGCCAGTCGGATGCCGACTGGCCGGTCGATATCGTGGTCGTCTATCTGGCCGAGGCGTCGCCGCTGGTGACCGCCGGGGCGCGCGTCCTGGTGACCGGCCGGCTGGACCTCGGGTCCTGGACCGACCCGGACTCCGGCTTCGTCAGCCAGTTGAGGATACGCGATGCCCGCTACCGCCGCGCCTGACCGGCCGTCACCGGCGCCCGCAGGAGCGGCCTTCCTGCGGCTCGAGGGCATTCGCGTCGAACATCGCGATGCCGGCGGCGCGCGCACGATCGGCCTGGCCATCGACCGGCTGGTCGTGGCGCCCGGCGAGGCGGTGGCGCTGACCGGGCCGTCCGGCGCCGGAAAGTCGACGTTCCTGGAACTGGTTTCCGGACTGCGGCGCCCGGATGCCGGGCGGGTGCTGTGGGGCGAGAGCGAAGTCTCGGCCTGCGGCGAGGCGAGCCGGGAAGCCTGGCGGCGGCGCACCGTCGGCTTCGTGTTCCAGGACTTCCATCTCGTCGGAGAGCTTTCCATTCTCGACAATGTCCTGCTGCCGCAGAGCTTTGCCGGATTTCGCGTACCCGCCGCGGCCCGCCGCCGGGCTTCGGACCTGATCGCCGCCGCCGGCCTGCCGGATCCGCAGCGCCGCGCCGGGCGCCTGTCGCGCGGCGAGCAGCAGCGCGTCGCGGTGGCGCGCGCCCTGCTCGCCGACCCGCCGCTCCTGATCGCCGACGAACCGACCGCCAGCCTCGACCCGGCAACCGGTGCGGCGATCGCGGATCTGATCCTCGCGGCCGCCCGCGCGCGCGGCGCGACGCTGCTGATGGCCAGCCACGACCCGCTCCTGACCGCCCGCGCCGACCGAATCCTGCGCCTGGAGGCGGGACATCTGGTCGATCCGGCCGGCATGAGCCGCGCCGAGGTCGCAGCCGTCCCGACTTCGGGAGCCGCAGCGTGAACCCGCTGCCGATGGTCCTGGCCGACCTGCGCGCCATGCGCTTCGGCGGCGTCGTGGCGGTTCTGCTGGTCGGGCTGGCGGTCGCCATCGGGATCGCGGTCGGCGCCCAGGAACGCGCCCTGCGCAAGGCCTCGGCGCGCGCGGCGGACGATTTCCCCCTGCTCGTCGGCGCCCCCGGCAGCCCGACGCAGATGGTCCTGACCGGCGTCTACCTCCAGGTCGAGGCCTTGCCGCTGATCGACGGTGCCGTGCTGGCCCGGCTCGCCGCCGATCCGCGCGTCACCGGCGCGGCGCCGCTCGCTTATGGGGATATCGTCTCCGGCTATCCGGTGATCGGCACCAGCGCCGCCTTCGCCACCCGGTTCGGCCGGATCGCACCGGCGGAAGGCCGCGTCTTCGCCGCCCCCGGCGAGGCGATCGTCGGCGCCGACGTGCGCTTCGGCCTCGGCAGCAGCCTCACCCCGGCCCATGCCACGGCCGGCCACCGTCACGTTCCCGGCGAGAGCGACGCCGAGGAGGCCAGCCATCGCCACGAGGCGGTCCGGTTGACCGTGGTCGGACGGCTGCCGCGCCTGGGCTCGCCATGGGATCGCGCCATCCTGGTGCCGGTCGAGACGGTCTGGGCGACCCACGGCCTCGGCGACGGCCATGCCGGCGCCGCGGACGGTGCGAAGACGGCGCCGATCGGCCCGCCCTGGGACGCCGCCGCAGTACCGGGCGTACCGATCGTGGTGGTCAAGCCGAAGGCGGTATTCGATGCCTACCGGCTGCGCAGCGAATACCGGCAGGGCGGCACCACGGCGGTCTTCCCGGCCGAAGTGCTGGTCTCGCTCTACGGCACCGTCGGAGACCTGCGCGACATCCTGGTCCTGGTCGCCGCGCTCGACGATGCGGTCGTGTTTCTCGCCATCCTGCTGCTGACCGTCACGCTGGTCGGGGCGCGGCGGCGGCGCTATGCGGTGCTGCGCGCGCTCGGCGCCGGGCGGGCCTATGTGGCCGCCGTGGTCTGGCTCGGCGCGGCGGCGCTGACCACGGCCGGCTCGCTGCTCGGCCTGGGGCTCGGCTGGTTCGCCGCGACGGCGCTGTCCTGGGCGATCGCGGCGCGCACCGGGCTCGCCCTGTCGGCGACGATCGGCGCCGGGGAAATCGGCTTCGCGGCCGCCATGGCCGGGCTCGGCAGCCTGTTCGCGATCCTGCCGGCTCTGGCGGCGACCCGCCAGCCGGTGGTCGAGGCCTTGCGCTCCTGACGCCGGAGCCGGCTCAGAGTCCGAGGCGCAGGCGAGACGACAGCTGAACGCGCGGAGCGTCCTCGGCCGGCGGCGATTCGGACGGCGGGCCGGACCGGTCTGCGCTGCCGCCGGACCGATCCGTCGGTCCGCCGGCGCCGTCGCCCTGGCGCAGGGCGTCGGCCAGCGCCTGCGGCAGGGCGAGCAGCAGGCTCGACACCATCGCGGCATCGAGCATGCCCTCGTCGAACTGCTTCTTCAGCCAGGCGGCCGTCTTGTCGTCATGAGCCTCGGCGCGCAGCAGACGCAATGCCTCGATCAGAGCCAGGCGGAATTCGTGCCCTTCCCGTTTCATCTCCGCCAGGGTCGCGCGGATCATGTCGAGGATGTTGTCCAGGGACTCGACCGCCTCATCGAGCCGGTCGCGTTGCCGGAGCAGAGCCGCCCGGCTCTTGCGCAACTCCTCCTGGCTGTCGAAGAGGTCGGCCTCGATGATCGTGGCCGTGGCGATATGGGCGGCGATCTCCAGGTCGAGATGCCCGATCTCGCCTTCGAGCCGGGCGATCTGGCCGGTCAGGGCCTCGCGCTCGTCGGCGAGCCGGCGCTCGGCCTCGGGCCCGCCCCTGGCGATGGTCGTCTCCACAGCGTCGAGGTTGCGCCGGGCGGCAACGAGATCGCCTGTCAGCGTGACGCGCTCGGCCGTCAGGCGGTCGATCCTCGCGCGGCATTCGACAAGCGCCGCCTCGTGTCGGCCGATGGTCTGCAGCAGTTCCGCGGTGCGCGCCTCCAGGCCGTCGATGCGCCTCTTCAGGGCGAGGCCCTGTTCGAAGGGCGTGACCGGCTCGCCCTCGGACAGGGGACCGCAGGTCTCCTCGAACTGGGCGAGCAGGCGGTTGAGCCGGCCGGAGGCGGCGCCGTAGCCGGAGGCCGGTCCGCCATCGAGATCGCCGGGCTGCAGCGGGCTCGGCCGTTCGATCGAGAGGTCCGGCGCCTCCGGCGTCTCCGGCACAGTCGGCTGGACCGGCAGCGGCGGCGGCGATACGGACGGAAAGCCCGCGATCAGGTCCCCGATCGGAATGCCCCGGTTCGATCCGATCTCCGCCATCTCGTGCGTCCCCTGCTGCGTCCGACCGCAGGAGAGCATGGCAGCGGGCCGGCGGATGTCACGAACGTGACGGGGCCGATCGGGCAACATCGGCGAATGGTCCGGCGTCGCGGCTGCCGGCTCCCGTCACGCCCTTCCCCCAACCCTTCGATCCGTGCCAGGATCTCGCCTCGCCACCCGCAGAGTCAACCGACGGAACGCCATGGACGGTTCTCGCCAGCCGGAACTCCTGACCACCGCCGAAGCGGCCGAGTATCTCCGGCTCAAGGAACGCAAGATCTACGAACTGATCGCCGAAGGTGCCGTGCCCTGCACCAAGGTGACGGGCAAGTGGCTGTTTCCGCGTGCCGAGCTCGACCGTTGGGTCACGGCCGGGCTGCATCGCCCCGCCGGCATGGCACGTGCCGAGCCGCCGCCGATTCTCGGCGGCAGCCATGACCCGCTGATCGAATGGGCGGTGCGCGAGTCCGGCGCCGGCCTCGCCGGCCTGGCCGAGGGCAGCGAGGCCGGTCTGGCGCGCTTCGCCCGCGGCGAGGTGCTGGCTGCCGCGATCCATCTCCATGCCGCCGGCACCGCGGATGCCAATACGGCCACCATGGCTTCGGACCCGGCCCATGCCGATTCCGTGCTGGTCGGCCTCGTCCGGCGCGAACAGGGCCTGCTGGTCGCCTCCGGCAACCCGCTCGGGCTCGCCGACCTCACCAGCGTGGTGGCGCGGAAGGCCGGCATGGCATTGCGCCAGACCGGCGCGGGCGCGACGCTCCTGCTCCTGAAACTGCTGGCCGCCGCCGGCCACGGTTTCGACGATCTGGCGGTGGCCGGGCCGCCCTGCCCGACCGGCCAGGACCTCGCCGCCGCCATCCGGACCGGCCGGGCCGATTGCGGCATCGCGACCCGCGCGGTGGCGGTCATGGCCGGCCTCGACTTCGTGCCGCTGACCTTCGAGGATTTCGACCTCGTCGTCCGCCAGCGCGACTATTTCCGGCCGCCGATCCAGGCCCTGCTCGGCTTCCTGGCGAGCGACCGCTTCCACGCCCGGGCCGCCGAGATGACCGGCTACGACACCGGCGTCACCGGGGCGATTCGCTGGGCGCCGTGAGCCCTGGTTGCCGTCTCCCGGCGGTCAGCGCACGTAGCGTGCGGCCTCTTCGACCAGACGGGTCAGCATGGTGCGCATGGTGTTGGTCATGACCTCGTCCTTGAAGCCGCCATGCTCCGCGAAGGCATCGCCGGCGCGCATCACCACGGTCATTTCCGGGATCACCGTGGCGCCGAGGCCGAGGCCGAGCGTCTGGCGCAGTTGGAGCAGGCCGCGATAGCCGCCGAGATTGCCGCCCGACGCCGCGCCGATCGCATAGGCGCGCCCCTTCCAGGGCGAGGGCTGGGTCTTGATCCGGCTGACCCAGTCGATCGTGTTCTTGAGCAGCCCGGTCATGCCGGCATTGTATTCCGGCGAGGCGATGAACACGCCCTGATGCTCGGTGATCAGACGATGCAGTGCCTTGGCAGCCTCCGGCGGACCGGAGGCGGCTTCGAGGTCGCCGTCATAGAGCGGCATTGGATAGTCGGCGAGCGAGATCTGGGTCACCGGCACGTCCATCATGGCCAGTTCCTTGACCACGATGCCGGCCAGCCGGGTATTGATCGAGCCGGCACGATGCGAGCCGGCGAAGACGAGAATGCGGGGATCAGCCATCCGTACCTCCTTGTGGGCCACCAGCATAGGACGCGTGCAGCCCGACCGGGAAGCGGCGCCCGGGGTTAAGCGGCGAAACCGGGCCGAGCGGCCGCGGTGGGCCGCCGAAGCGGCCGGGCGGAACACACCGGAGCGGACGGGAGGCCGGGTCCGGTGGGCCGGTCTGGATTGCGGCGTTCGGACGGCATGGCGGCGGACCGCCCGCTCCGATCGCTCGGACTGGGTCGCCCGGACCGGATCGCCAAGGCCGGATCGCCAGGGTTGGATCGGTCAGGCCGGCCGGCGATAGACCCAGACGCGTGCCGGGGGCAGGTTCATGACCACCCAGTTGGTCCGCTCGATGACGAAATTTCCTGCACCCGGAGGCACCGGCGGCACCAGGGCGTAGGAAAATTGGATGAAAGGCGCGCCGGGCGCCAGCAGCGACAGACAGTCGTCGAGCAGTTTCAGCCGCTGCGGCAAGGGCCGGGTGAACAGCGGCAGGCTCGACACGACCGCCGCCAGCGGCGTCTGCGCCAGTCCGTCCACGACCTGGCGCATCTGATAGGCGTCGCCATGGACGAACTGGATGCCGGGGAAGCGGTTGCGCAACAGCTTGCAGAATTCGCCGTCATACTCGATCGAAACGATGCGATCCGGGGTTACGCCGCGTTCGACCAGCGCCTTGGTGACCACCCCGGTCCCGGGTCCGAGTTCGACCACGGATCCGGCCAGGGCCGGATCGACGAAACGGGCCATCGCCTTGGCCAGCGCGGGACCCGACGGCGCAACCGCACCGACCTGAAGCGGCTTGTCGAGCCAACTCTTCAGGAAGCGAACCTCATCCAACACCTTGTGCCGGATCCCGTCCGGGAGGGCTCGCTTGTTCGGCTGTCCCATGAGGACTCCTGCTCGGTCTCCCGCGGCGGGAACCGTGATGACGTTACCGCCCGACACTATAGGCGAAATTCCAGATCGGCCAGATGCGGAATGCCGCAATGCGGAATGACCTGCCCTGCTTCAGCCGCCGAGATTGTCGAAAAAATCCTTCACCTTGGCGAAGAAGCCGGCCGATTCGGGATGGGTGTCGCCCGAGGAGGCGCGCTCGAACTCCTCCAGCAATTCGCGCTGGCGGCGGTTGAGGTTACGCGGGGTCTCCACGATCACCTGGATATACATGTCGCCCTGCTGGGCCGAGCGCATCACCGGCATGCCCTTGCCGCGCAGCCGGAACTGCTTGCCGGTCTGGGTTCCGTCCGGAACCTTGACCTTGGTCTTCTCGCCGCTGAGGGTCGGCACGTCGAACTGACCGCCGAGAGCCGCCGTGGTCATGGAGACCGGAACCCGGCAGAAGATGTCGGCGCCGTCGCGCTGGAAGAAGGCATGCGGCTTGATGCCGATGAAGATGTAGAGATCGCCCGCCGGGCCGCCGCGCGCGCCCGCCTCGCCCTCGCCGGAGAGACGGATGCGGGTGCCGTCCTCGATGCCGGCCGGGATGCTGACCGTCAAGGTCTTTTCGGTGGTGGTCCGGCCCGTGCCGCCGCACTTCGCGCAGGCCTCGGCGATCACCTGGCCGCGGCCCTGGCAGGTCGGACAGGTGCGCTCGATGGTGAAGAAGCCCTGCGCGGCGCGCACGCGTCCCTGGCCGCCGCAGGTCTTGCAGGTCTGCGGCGACGTGCCCGGCTTGGCGCCGGTGCCCGAACAGGTCTCGCAGACGATCGAGGTCGGCACGCTGATCTCGACCTGCTTGCCCTCGTAGGCCTCCTCGAGCGTGATCTCCATATTGTAGCGCAGATCCGCGCCGCGCTCCCGGCCGCCGCGGCCGCGCCGCTCGGCACCGCCGAACTCGCCGCCGAAGAAGCTCTCGAAGATGTCCGACATGGTCTGGGCGAAATCGCCGTTGAACCCGGGGCCGCCAGGTCCGCCGCCGCCATTCTCGAAGGCGGCATGACCGAAACGGTCGTAGGCGGCGCGCTTCTGGCCGTCCTTGAGGACGTCGTAGGCCTCGTTGATTTCCTTGAACTTGGCCTCCGCCTCGGCATTCCCGGGATTGCGGTCCGGGTGATACTGCATGGCGAGCTTGCGGAAGGCGCTCTTCAGGTCCTTCTCGTCGGCCGTCTTCGAGACCCCGAGGACTTCGTAATAGTCACGCTTGGACATGGTCGGCATCACTTCCCCAGCGGGACGTCGTCACGCAAAGCCGCCTCGTCCAACCGGTCATTCCTCCCCCGTGGCACCGCCGGCCCAAGCCGCCAGCGCGGCAGGCCGGACGATCGGACGGGCATGGCCCGTCCGGGCACCGGAAGAGGTTCTGAACGCGGCCGAAAGATCTCGGCGGCTCGTCTCATGCGAGACTGCCCGACGCGGATTTCACCACGCCGGGCAGTCTTCAGTCTTTGAACGGACTTCGGGCCCGGATCAAGCCGATTTCTTCTTGTCGTCCTTGACTTCCTCGAAGTCGGCGTCGACCACGTCGTCCTTCGGACCGGCCGCGCCGGCTCCGGGGGCAGCGCCGCCCGTCGCCTGGGTGTCGCGATACATCGCCTCGCCGAGCTTCATCTGCGCTTCCGCCAGCTTGTTGGCGGCCGCCGTGATGGCCTCGACATCCTCGCCGGCCAGCTTCTCGCGGGTTTCGGCGATGGCCGCCTCGATCACCGACTTGTCGGCCGCCGAGACCTTGTCACCGTAGTCCTTGAGCGCCTTCTCGGCCGAATGCACCAGACCTTCGGCCTGGTTGCGGGCCTCGACCAGTTCGCGCCGCTTCTTGTCGGAGGCGGCGTTGGCCTCGGCGTCCTTGACCATCTTCTCGATGTCGGCGTCGGACAGACCGCCCGAGGCCTGGATGCGGATCTGCTGTTCCTTGCCGGTGCCCTTGTCCTTCGCCGAGACGTTGACGAGGCCGTTGGCGTCGATGTCGAAGGTCACCTCGACCTGCGGCACGCCGCGCGGCGCCGGCGGAATGCCGACCAGATCGAACTGGCCGAGCAGCTTGTTGTCGGCCGCCATCTCGCGCTCGCCCTGGAAGACCCGGATGGTGACCGCGGTCTGCCCGTCCTCGGCGGTCGAGAAGGTCTGCGACTTCTTGGTCGGGATGGTGGTGTTGCGGTCGATCAGGCGCGTGAACACGCCGCCGAGCGTCTCGATGCCGAGCGACAGCGGGGTCACGTCGAGCAGCAGAACGTCTTTCACGTCGCCCTGCAGCACGCCGGCCTGGATGGCGGCGCCGATCGCCACAACCTCGTCCGGGTTGACGCCCTTGTGGGGCTCACGCCCGAAGAAGGACTTCACCACTTCCTGGATCTTCGGCATGCGGGTCATGCCGCCGACCAGCACCACCTCGTCGATCTGGCCCGCCGTCAGGCCCGCATCCTTGAGGGCGGCGCGGCACGGCTCGATCGTCTTCTGGACCAGGTCGTCGACCAGCGCCTCGAACTTGGCGCGGGTCAGCTTCATGGTCAGGTGCTTCGGACCGGTCTGGTCCATGGTGATGAAGGGCAGGTTGATCTCGGTCTGCGTCGCGCTCGACAGCTCGATCTTGGCCTTCTCGGCGGCCTCCTTGAGGCGCTGCAGGGCGAGCTTGTCGTTGCGCAGGTCGATGCCCTGCTCCTTCTTGAACTCGTCGGCCAGATAGCCCACGAGCCGCATGTCGAAGTCCTCGCCGCCCAGGAAGGTGTCGCCGTTGGTCGACTTCACCTCGAAGACGCCGTCGCCGATCTCCAGCACCGACACGTCGAAGGTGCCGCCGCCGAGGTCATAGACCGCGATCGTGCCGGTCGCCTTCTTGTCGAGACCGTAGGCGAGCGCGGCCGCGGTCGGCTCGTTGATGATGCGCAGCACTTCGAGACCGGCGATCTTGCCGGCATCCTTGGTCGCCTGGCGCTGGGCGTCGTTGAAGTAGGCCGGAACCGTGATGACCGCCTGGGTCACCGGCTGGCCGAGGAAGGCCTCGGCGGTCTCCTTCATCTTGCCGAGCACGAAGGCCGAGATCTGGGACGGCGAATAGGGCTTGCCGTCCGCCTCGACCCAGGCGTCGCCATTGCCGGCGCGCGAGATCTTGTAGGGGACGAGCTTCTTGTCCTTCTCCACCATCGGGTCTTCGTAGCGCCGGCCGATCAGGCGCTTGACCGCGAAGAAGGTGCGCTCCGGATTGGTCACCGCCTGACGCTTGGCGGCCACGCCGACCAGACGCTCGCCGTCATCCGCGATGGCGACGATGGAGGGCGTCGTGCGCGCGCCCTCGGAATTCTCGATGACCTTGGTGTTCTTGCCGTCCATGACAGCGACGCAAGAGTTCGTCGTGCCGAGATCGATGCCGATGACTTTACCCATGGGTCCCTCTCCTTCCGGCAGACCGTCCGGACCCCGAAGGCGTCCTCGCGGGGGCTCAAAGCCCCGAACGGTCCCCGACAGACCTTTGACGATCGGATTTGATGCGGTGCGGCGACCGGATCAGACCCGATCCGTGCCGTTCGACGGGTATATAGGTGGCCGGCAAATGGGCCGCAAGTCGCAGAATTCGCGGCACCGCATCCGGGTTCGAACGCATTTCGGATACAGGCCCCGGCGAACGCCCCGGAACGGCTCTCCAATTGTGTCGGCAATCGGCCGCTCGCTTACCGGGACTTAAGCTTCATAGCTGATCATGCCTCAGTTCCAGGCAGTTGCGCACCATGTATTGCGAGACCTTCACAAGCGACCTCCTCGCCAAGGATATGAGTGGCGACGCACGCACGGCCTTCAGCCGCTGGGCTGAATGGAAGGTCGGCGACCAATTGCCGAAGGCGTCCGACGTCTGGGCGTCGGTGACCGAAGATCAGGCGGCCTACTGGATCCTGCTGCGGCCCGTGGGCGAGGACGAGTTCGCCTACGAATTCTTCGGGCACGGCGTCGCCGACGCCTTCAAGGTCGACATGCTCGGCAAGACCACGCGCGACCTGGAGCCCGATGTCCGCGGCCTGTTGAACAGCCTCTACGCCTCGGTCGTCCGTTCCCGGCAGCCGGCGCTCGCCATCCACCGCGCCAGCTATGCGCTTGAGGTCCATCTCTGGGAACGGCTGGTTCTGCCGGTGCTGAGCGCGGACGGCGGTCTGCGCCTGCTGGTCGTCGCCCGCCCGCGGGCCATGGTGCGCGACCTGCTCAATGCCGTGATGGACGCGAGTCCGGTCGGCATCGCCGCCTTTCAGGCGATCCGCGGCGACGACGGCGAGATCGTCGACGCCACGATCACCACGGTCAATCGGGCCTGCGAGAGCTTCCTCGGCCGCGAAGCGCAGGACATGGTCAACAAGCGCCTGCTCGTTCTGTTTCCCGGCATCATCCAATCCGGCGCCTGGGAGCGCTACCGGAAGACGATGACCGAACGGGTCTCCGACGACTTCTCCTACTATGCCACGCCGGCTGGGCGTTGGCTCAACGTCAAGATCGCACCGCTCGGCGACGGCTTCATCATGGTGCTGACCGACATATCGACATTGCAGACTGCGCTGATCGAGGTCGAGCGGGAGAAGCAGAACGCCCAGCGGCTGCTGTCCGAACTGAAGAGCGAAATCGCGCAGCGGGAACTGCTCGAATCCAATCTCCGGCGCATCTCCTCGACGGACGAATTGACCGGCGTCCTGAACCGGCGCGGCTTCGACGAAGTGGTCGGCCTGAAGGTCAAGGAGATCCTCGAGCGTCGCGAGGCCGCCACGGTGGTCGCCGTCGACATCGACCGGTTCAAATATATCAACGACCAGTTCGGCCATGCCGGCGGCGACGAGGTGCTGCGGGTTCTCGGCGGCGTGCTCGCCCGCAACATCCGGGCGGGCGACGTGCTCGGACGCATGGGCGGCGAGGAATTCATGATCCTGCTGCGGGGCATTCCGCTCGAAGGCGCCTGGGAGGCGGCGGAGCGGCTGCGCATGGTCGTTGCCACCACGCCGATCCAGTACGAGGGCGTCACGATCGTCGTCACGGCGAGCTTCGGCATCCAGGAGCTTGGGCTTGCCGGCAGTCTCGAGAAGGCCCGGCTCGAGGCCGACCGGGCGCTCTATGCCGCCAAGGAGGTGGGGCGCAACTGCGTCCGCGCCTACGGTGTCGATCTCGATCCCCTGCGCGACATCGCCTGGTACAGCCGCCCGGGAGACGCCACGGATACCGCCTTTCTCGACTGAGACGCCTGCGCAGCCGGCGCCGCGTGGCCCCGTTCCCCCTCGCAGCGGCAGCCGAAGCCAACCGCGTTCCGCGCGATATCCGCTGTCGCTTCACGACCACTAGCCGGCTCAGTTTCGCTCCCGTTCAGGCTTGCGTTCGAGGGCGCTATCGGCGTACCGGTGTCGCCCCGATCGGAAATGGCCGGTTCGCGTGCCCCGTGCGGGCGGGAGCCAGTTGCCGCGGCCATATCGCCATAGCGGGGCTTGGACGGACGAGACGGCAGGGGTCGCAGACGCAATGGTCGGCAAGAAGGCAGGCGCTAAGGACAGGGGCAAGGACGGCCGCCGGCAGGTCGCCGCTCTCGTCTGGCGCCGCGAGCTCGACGGTTCGATCCGCATCCTGCTGATGACCTCTCGAGAGACCGGCCGCGCCGTGATCCCGAAGGGCTGGCCGATGCGCGAGCATGCCGACCACAGGTCGGCTGCCATTGAGGCCTATGAGGAGGCCGGCATTCTCGGCAAGGTGGCGAAGAAGCCGATCGGGCAGTATCGCTACTGGAAGCGGCTCGACACGCGGTTCATCTTCCTGACCGTCGACGTCTTTGCGCTCGAAGCCCGGGAGATGCGCACCGAGTTCCCCGAGCAGGGGCAACGCAGCATGAACTGGCTGGCTCCGGATGCCGCCGCGACGCTGGTCGACGAACCCGATCTCGCCGCCCTGATCCGATCCTTCAGTCCGAAATCGGCGCCTGCGCCGGTGTCGGAGGACCCGCAGGCCTGAGCGTGACTTTTTCGGTTGCCGGTCGCGCGATGATGGAAATCGGATCGCTCCCGCTTTAACGTTGGGATTCAGGTTCGGTGTCCGGTGCGTTCCCGAAAGATGGTTCACACGGGATCCGGTCCGACGACATCAGCACAAGGTTCGAATCGTCGGGACAATGGCGTCCCGGCGGGACAGGTGCCGGGGCGGGACAAGGATTTCGCACGACATGCCGATGAAGAGAGGGTTCGAAACCCTGATCGACGCCGCAGCCCTGCGGCGGCGGCTGACCGCCCTGGTCGAAGGTGGGGCGGATGGTGGCAATCCGGCGATCCGCGCCCAAGTCCTGGCGATCCTCAAGGAAGTCCGGGCACAGACCCGGGCCGAGATCGAGGCCATGCTGCTCAAGGACCGGCGCGGCTCGCTCTGCGCCGAGCGCCTGAGCCATGTCCAGGACGAGATCATCCGCGTCATCTACGATTTCGCGGTCCACCACGTCTATCGCGTGAAGAACCCGTCCGCGGCCGAGCGCATCGCCGTCACGGCGGTCGGCGGCTATGGGCGCTCGACGCTGGCACCGGGATCCGACATCGATCTCCTGTTCCTGCTGCCCTACAAGCAGACGCCCTGGGGCGAGAGCGTCATCGAATACATCCTCTACATGCTGTGGGACCTGGGGCTGAAGGTCGGCCACGCCACGCGCAATGTCGACGAATGCCTGCGCCTGTCCCGGTCCGACATGACCATCCGAACGGCCCTGCTCGAAGCCCGCTTCCTGTGGGGCGACGAGCCGCTGTTCCGCGATCTGGCGCGCCGTTTCGACGAGGAGGTCGTCCGCAATACCGGCCCCGAATACATCGCCGCCAAGCTCGCCGAGCGCGACGACCGGCTGAAGCGCCAGGGCACCTCGCGCTACCTGGTTGAGCCCAACATCAAGGAAGGCAAGGGCGGCCTGCGCGACCTGCAGACCCTGTTCTGGATCGCCAAATACTTCTACCGCGTCCGCAGGCCGGAGGAGCTGATCGCGGCCGGCGTGCTGTCGCGGGCCGAACATGTCCGCTTCAAGCGCTGCGAGGACTTCCTCTGGGCGGTGCGCTGCAACATGCATTTCGCGACCAACCGGTCGGAGGAGCGCCTGTCCTTCGACCTGCAGCGCGAGATCGCCCAGCGGCTCGGCTATGTCGAGCGCGCCGGCATGCGCGCCGTCGAGCGCTTCATGAAGCACTATTTCCTGGTCGCCAAGGATGTCGGCGACCTGACCCTGATCTTCTGTGCCGCGCTCGAGGAGCAGCACGTCAAGATCGCGCCGGTGCTCAATCGCTTCATCAAGCGGCTGACCAAGCGCCATCCCAAGACGCTCGGCAGCGGCGCCTTCATGGTCGAGAACGACCGGATCAACGTCACCGGCCCGGACGTGTTCAAGCAGGACCCGGTCCGCCTGATCCGCATCTTCCAGCTCGCCGACAAGGAAAACCTGGCATTCCACCCGGATGCCATGAAGCTGATCACACGCTCGCTCAGCCTGATCGACGACGAGCTCAGGAACAACCCGGAGGCCAATTCCCTCTTTCTCGATGTCCTGACCTCGAAGAACGATCCGGAGACCGTGCTGCGCCGGATGAACGAGACCGGCGTGCTCGGCCGTTTCGTTCCGGAATTCGGCCGCGTGGTCGCGATGATGCAATTCAACATGTATCATCACTACACGGTCGACGAGCACCTGCTGCGCTCGATCGGCGAACTGTCCGAGATCGAGAAGGGCACGCGCAAGGCCGAACTGCCGCTCGCCTCGGCGATCCTGCCCGGCGTTCAGAACCGGCGCCTGCTTTATGTCGCGCTGTTCCTGCACGATATCGGCAAGGGCCGGCCGGAGGATCATTCCGTCGTCGGCGCGCGCATCGCCACCAAGCTCGGGCCGCGCTTCGGGCTGACGCCGGCCGAGACCGATACGCTGGTTTGGCTGATCGAGAAGCATCTGGTCATGAGCATGGTGGCGACCAGCCGCGATCTCAACGACCGCAAGACGATCCGCGACTTCGCCGCCGTGGCGCAGAGCCCGGAGCGGCTGAAGCTGCTGCTGATCCTGACGGTCGCCGACATCCGTGCGGTCGGCCCGGGCGTGTTCAACGGCTGGAAGGGCCAGCTCTTGCGCACGCTCTACTACGAGACCGAGCCCTATCTGGCCGGCGGCCACAGCCAGATCACGCGCGACCAGCGCGTCGCAGCGGCCAAGCGCGAACTGGTCGAGAAGCTGGACGGCTGGGATGCCGAGGAGCGCGAGGACTATGTCGAGCGCCACTATGCGCCCTACTGGCTGCGCGTCGACCTGCCGCGCAAGATCGAGCACGCCCAGTTCATCCGCGCCGCCGTGCGCAGCGGCCGCAAGCTTGCCACCAACGTGACCCCGCGCGCCTTCGAGGGCGTGACCGAGATCACCGTGCTGGCGAGCGACCATCCCCGCCTGCTCTCGACCATCGCGGGCGCCTGCGCGGTGGCCGGCGCCAACATCGTCGACGCGCAGATCTATACGACCACCGACGGCCTCGCCCTCGACACCATCTTCGTCAGCCGCGAATTCGCCGACGACGGCGACGAGCAGCGGCGCGGCTCGCGCGTTTCCGGCCTGATCGAAAAGGCCCTGGCGGGCGGCGAGCGCCTGCCCGAACAGATCGAGCGCAAGGCGCTGGCCAAGCCGCGCGTGAAGGCCTTCCAGCTGCCGACCGACGTGATCGTCAACAATTCCTGGTCGGACCGCTTCACCGTGATCGAGGTCTCCGGCCTCGACCGGCCAGGCCTGCTCTACGACCTGACGCGCGCCATCTCGGATCTCAGCCTCAACATCGCCTCGGCCCATATCGCCACCTTCGGCGAGCGGGCGGTCGACGTTTTCTACGTCACCGACCTGTTCGGCCAGAAGGTCGAGACCCGGGTGCGCGAAAAGGCCATCCGCGAACGCCTGATGCGCTCCTTCGACGGCAAGCGCGACGTCAAGGCGGCTTCGTAGGAGCGGTTCAGGCAGACATTCGCAGCTTGCGGATGTCCGGTCGATTTGACGTTGCGGTCCCGATTTTGCCGGATCTGCTTTTGGGGCCGACAGCTTCAGTTCATCGACACAACTTGAATCCCCGAGGAAGTATCGCCACGGTTTTCAAGACAGCCCAAGCACAGAATATCCCATACACATATGCGGTTTCTTTTTGGAGATAATCGACCTTCCATTACGTGAAAATTTTGTTCGGAGATTTGATATGCAGGATATATTTTGCGGCCGCATGTTCCAATTTTGGGAATATACCGTCAGTCACGGATCTCTCTTGATCCGAAGCCCCGCGACAAGCGAGACGGACAAAACGCTCGACATTGTCGCCTATGCGGTTGAGTACGTTTCGATTCCCCGCCATTTCGGGGACATTTCCATTGCGCGAGCAACTCAATCTGAGGTTGTTGATGTCGCAAGACTGGTAGACAGAACTCTGCATGAGACCTGCAAAGTCTGGACGATTGAAAGCAGCGGATCCCGATTTCTGATCGCGGCAACGTTTCTTCAGTTCAGGGAATACAATGGATCTATTTTTGATAGCCCTTTTAGAGATCTTTGGGATAATTATGATGCCAATTCCCGATTGATTTTGCATTTCCAATAGGCACTATACGAACGAGCAACATAAATTATACCAGCTTCACAGGTTCTCCGATGGTCCGATTTCTGTCGGATATCGCGCGGCTTGCTGAATTCGGCGAGCGAGATTCGAGCACAGGCTCCCCCGACTGCTCCCAACCCTGACACCCCCCCAACACCATCCCGTGGCAGACGACCGGACTGGCTTCCATGCAGGCCGTATGGCGATAGGCCCGCAGTCGCCCCGTCACGCCGCCGCGGCGAGCCTGGCCAGGGCGGCGACCGGGTCGATGCGGCCGTCATAGAGGGCGCGGCCGGAGATGGCGCCTTCGAGGAGGCGGCAGTCGGGCGCGCAGAGCCGTTCGATATCGGCCATCGAGGCGAGGCCGCCGGAGGCGATCACCGGGATCGAGACGGCGGCGGCCAGCGCCAGCGTGGCCTCGAAATTGATGCCCTTGAGCACGCCGTCGCGGTCGATGTCGGTATAGACGATCGCCGCCACGCCGGCATCCTCGAAGCGGCGGGCGAGGTCGACGGCCTCCAGCTCGGACGCCTCGGCCCAGCCCTCGACCGCGACCCTGCCGCCGCGCGCGTCGATGCCGACCACGATCCGGCCCGGGAAGCGCGCCGAAGCGGCCTTGACCAGGGCCGGGTCGCGCACCGCCACGGTGCCGAGGATGACGCGGTCGATGCCGGCCTCCAGCCAGGTCTCGATGCCGGCCATGTCGCGGATGCCGCCGCCGAGCTGCATCCGCATCGATACGGCGGCGCGGATCGCCTCGACGGCGGCGCGGTTGACCGCGCGGCCCGCGAAGGCGCCGTTGAGGTCGACAACATGCAGCCAGGGGAAGCCCATCGCCGCGAAGGCGCGCGCCTGGGCGGCCGGATCGTCGTTGTAGACGGTGGCTGCATCCATGTCGCCGAGCTTCAGGCGGACGCAGACGCCGTCCTTCAGGTCGATGGCGGGAAAGAGAATCATCGCGCGGGATCCGGGCCGCCCGTCAGGGCGACCATTTCAGGAAGTTGGCGAGCAGGCGCAGGCCGAGGGTCTGGCTCTTCTCGGGGTGGAACTGGGTGCCGAAGATGTTGTCGCGCGCCACGATCGCGGTGCGCGGGCCGTCATAGTCGGCGGTCGCGACCAGGTCGCGGTGATGCTTGGTCGAGAAGGCGTAGGAATGCAGGAAATAGGCGTGCAGTCCGTCGGGACCGAGCCGGATGCCGTCCAGGACCGGGTGCGGATTGACCGCATCCATCGTGTTCCAGCCCATATGCGGCACCTTGAAGGAGGCGTCCGACGGCTCGATCGGCTCGACGACGCCGTCGATCCAGCCGAAGCCGTCGATCTCCTCGTGCTCCACGCCGCGCGTGGCGAGCAGCTGCATGCCGACGCAGATGCCGAGGAACGGGCGGCCGCGATGTTCGACGAACTCCCGCAGCGCCTCGTCCATGCCGGGCAGTGCGGCGAGGCCGCGCCGGCAGAACGGGAAGGCGCCGTCGCCGGGCAGCACGACCCGCTCGGCCTTGCGCACCACCTCGGCATCGCGCGTCAGCACGATGTCGTGGCCATAGCCGATCTCGCGCGCCACCCGCTCCAGGCCCTTTTCGGCCGAGCGCAGGTTGCCGGCGCCGTAGTCGATCAGCGCCACCGTCACGGCCGCGTCTCCGTGAAGCCGACGATCGGCGGCAGCGCACCGCCGCCGGGCACGACCGGGCGGGACGCGGCGGGATCGGGCGTCCCGGCGGATGGGGCGCCGGCCGGCGCGTTTCCGGCGGCGCGGGCTTCCGGCACGCGCGCCCAGGCCGGCGGGGCCTTCTCATGCACCTTGTTGAAATAGAGCCGCTCGGCCTCGTCGTGACCGCCGGCATGGATCAGCCCGACCAGTTCCCAGCCGCGCCGCTCCAGCGTGCGCCGGCGGGCATCGTTGGCGACGATCGCGAACCACAGCCAGAACAGCCAGAACAAAACCGCCCCGGCGATGGCGTTGACCTGAACCCCGAGCGTCGCGATCGCGGCGACCGCCAGCGTCCAGCCGATGAGCACCAGCCACAGCCGATGGCGCAGGATCCAGATCGGCCCGAACAGCAATGCCATCCAGCTGATCCGCTCGCGGATGAAGACGGCCCGCTCGGCATCGTCGAGCCGGCTGTCGCCGTCGGGGGGGGCATGCACCGTCCAGATTGCCATGTCAGCCCCCGAGGCTTCCCTTGGTGGAGGGGATCGCGTCCGCGCGGCGCGGATCGATCGCGACGGCGGTTCTCAAGGCGCGCGCCAGCGCCTTGAAGCAGCTCTCCGCAATGTGGTGGCTGTTCGACCCGTACAGATTGGCGACATGCAGCGTCACGCCGGCATTCATCGCGAAGGCGCGGAACCACTCCTCGACCAGTTCGGTATCGAACTCGCCGATCTTGGGGCGCGGGAATTCGGCCTGAAAGACCAGGAAGGGCCGGCCGGAAATGTCGATCGCGCAGCGCGTCAGCGCCTCGTCCATCGGCAGATGCACGTCGGCATAGCGGGTGATGCCGCGCATGTCGCCGAGCGCCTGCCGGATCGCCTGGCCGAGCGCGATGCCGACATCCTCGACCGTATGGTGGAAGTCGATATGCAGGTCACCCTCGGCGCGGATGTCGAGATCGATCAGCCCGTGGCGGGCGACCTGATCCAGCATGTGGTCGAAGAAGCCGACGCCGGTCCGGATGTCGGAACGGCCGGAGCCGTCCAGATCGACGGACACGGTGATGTCGGTCTCGCGGGTCTTCCGCGCGACGGTCGCCTTGCGCATGGGGTCCTCAGGCTTCGAATGCGAGGCGGTTCTACCGCATGTTCCGCCCGGGCGAAATCGTCTCGTCGAAAAGAAGCGGCCGGGGTCCGATGTCTGGACCGTCACAAGAGGCGGGCCGGTCGAATGTCCGGACCGCCGGGCGCTCAGCCGTAGGCATGCAGGCCGGCGCCGTGGCGCTTCAGCCAGAGGCGGCCGCGCTCCATGTCGGGGCAGGTCTCCGCGACGCAGCGCCAGAAGCGGACGGAATGGTTCATCTCGCGCAGATGCGCGACCTCGTGGGCGACCAGATAGTCGAGCACGAAGGGCGGCGCCAGGATGACCCGCCAGGAGAAGGACAGTTCGCCCGCCGCCGTGCACGAGCCCCAGCGGCTGACCGTATCCTTCAGCCGGACCGCGCTGGCGCGGACGCCGAGGCGGCCGGCATGCAGCGCCACCGCCGGCTCGATATCGCGCCGCGCCTCGCGCCGGAGGAAATCGGTCAGCCGGCGGGCGAGATGCTCTTCGGCGCCGGCGACGCAGAGATGCGGGCTGCCGCCGATCTCGTCGATCCAGACGGTGCCGCGCCGGTCCGGGCGGTGGAAGATGCGATGGTCGAGCCCGCGCAGGGGGACGACGGCGCCGTGCGCGAAGCCGACCTTGCCGGGCCGCCGCGCCAGCCGTTCGGCCAGCCAGCCGCGATGCCGCTCCAGAAAGGCGACCGCCTCGCCGATCCGCCCGGATTTCGGCAGGGTCAGCACCGGCTCGTCCGATCCGGTCGGCAGCCGCAACGAATAGCGCCGCGCGCGCGGCTCCACCTTCACGGCGATCCGGACCGGCCCGTCGGGCAGGTCGAGATCGACATGGCTCGGCACGACGCGCGGCGCCGGCGGCGAACGGGTGAAGGCGAACAAGGACATCGTTTCGGCGAATCGTGCAGAGCCCCGCCCCATGATGCGGGACCGGGACGGCGCGGGGAAGGGCGGGTGGTGAAGCCGTAACGGTTGGTGTTTCGGCGCCTCCGATGCGGATCTTGGTCGAGAACGACCGTCGATATCGATAAGATGATCCCCCCATGCGCCGATTGCATTTGAGGAACAGCGTGGCTCCAATGTGGGAATGCGTCCGACCCCAAGCCCGTCCGCCCAACCACGTCGCCAATCCCAGCAGAGGACCGATCCAGCCTCGCCACGTCGTCGCAGAAGTCCGATCAGACGCCACACCAGAAGGGAAACCGATATCTGGACCGCATCATCGGATCGATGCGCTTCACCTTCAGGAACAGAAACTTATTTGACGTGGGCGTTTCATCCATGAAACGGATTTTCTTCTTTGCAACCCCCAGCGACATCGTCCCCGTGCTGGCGCGGTTCGAAGCCGGCGAGCCGCTGAAATTCGTGGAAATGGGCGTGACGACCACACCCAACAGGGCGATCTACTTGACTTCAAATGAAATTCCCAACCCCGGCATCGCAACTCATGAAACCGGCAGCATGTCGGAGGCCTACTTGGTGTCTCACAGAGATACAAAGAATGCCATAACTGGCTTCATTGACAGAAAAGGTGAGAATCGTTGGAGTCTGGCAAATTCCGATAATGAGGACTCCGTGATATTGACGATTTCAGGTCTTTGGAAAACGGGAACCTTGCTGCCAGGAAACATTGCGACGCTTCACTCAAGTCAAGCCGCCCAGCAGCTGATGAAGCGGTTCCAATCCGCCTTAAGGCGGGAGGGCTTTTCCCGGATTCGAGGCTGGTGGCTTGGCGCCGAGGCGCTTGAAAGATTGAAGGCCGGCAAGAGACTGACGGTCACTGCCGAACAATCGCCACCGCAGTTCGATTTTGTTCTACCTGAAGGGTGAACAATGATTACATTCAGAGGCAATCCATTCCATAGATTACACGAAAAAGATCGACGCGCGTATCTTCTCGCCGCATGCCCATGCAATTCACGATACATGTTGAATGGAGCGCAGGATAAAGCAACGGGCACAGAGATTGTACCCCATCCAGAACCAGCACTATGAGCCTCGCCTCGATGGTCATCAGGCGCTTCAAGCGCAACGGGCGGAATGGCGCCTTTCTTCGGGTGTTCGACCACTTCGATGAACGCCAGAAGCATCGGATCCTTGCAAGCTTCTCACCGGCGCCCGGTGAAGTACCCCTCATCGCGGAATTGAGAGGCGATGACGTTCGATTGCTCCTGACGGATTTGCGTTTGATTTCGAAAACAGGATCACATGAATATTGTTTCAGGGCGGTGGAGATCGAAGATGCGAGACTGCCAATCAAGAAGATGATTGCTAAGGGAAGTCACAAAGCGGACACTGCGGATATTGAATTGAAGCGACGGAATGGCGGATATCATGTCCTGACGGCAGAGAATGGGCCCCCACTCTTCGGGCTCCTGAACGCCATTCTCTGTTGGATCAACACAACGTCCCGTTCAGCTGAATCATGCCCGGATACAATCACCAATGACCTGCAAGGCGCGGACAGCGGCAATGTCGTCGGGGCTGCGAGCTGACACCGGAGACGGGCCCGGCCCCTCCGTGCCGCTTGGCAAGCCGCATAAAGGGAGACAGGCGCCGCTGCGCACTTTGCCCGCCGACTTGCAGACGGTCGCTCTCCGTCCCATCCTGGCCCGATATTTCGGGTCTTCATGGAAATCGAGGACGGAGCCTACAGGTTGACGGGGGAACCATGGGAGCCGGTTGCCATCGGTGGCATCGGCGGGAGTGGAACACGCATCGTCGCGACGCTTCTGCAGCGATTGGGACGCGTGATCGGTGACGACCTGAACGAATCCCTGGACAATCTCTGGTTCACCTTGCTGTTCAAGCGGAGAGGCGCGCTCCTCGATACGGATCGGGATTTCGCTCGACTGTGTGACATCTTCTGGGATCGCATGGGCGGTTCCGGCGGAGACTGCCCTGACGCGCGCGCCAGGCTCGACGCCCTTGCGGCCCAGGATCGCATGAAACACAGTTCATCCTGGCTGCGGGCGCGGGTCGCCTCCTGGCTCCAACGCCCCGTCACCTTGGGCCGGCCGTGGGGCTGGAAGGAGCCGAACACCCATATCGTGGTCGACCGGCTGTTCCGGATGAAGCCGGCCTTGCGCTACATCCACATCGTCCGCAATCCGCTCGATATGGCGCTGAGCTCCAATCAAAATCAGCTGGAATGGTGGGGGCCTGTCCTTCTCGATCGTCCCGTGATCGTGGGCCCGAAGGATGCCCTGAGCTACAATTGTGCGGTGATCCGGCGCATTCGGAAGATTGCCGCCGATCATGGCGAACGGGTCTGCCTGATCGACTACGATCGGCTTTGCCGGGAGCCTGCCGAGTCCTGCGAAACCCTGGCCGGATTCATCGGTGCCCAGGCCGATGCCGACACATTGGAGTGGTTTTCGGACGCGATCCGCCGCCGAACGCCAGCGGAAGGACGCGGCAGAGAGATCGATCGCTCAATGCTCGACGCCGGCGACCTCGAATTCGTCGCATCGCTCGGCTATGCGATCGGCTGACGGTCCTGCGATAAGATCGGGCGCGGCAGGACCGCCGGCGCCCACTGGGACGCCGGCGTCGACAGTGTCATCGCGGGCAGGGATCAGGCCGTGGTCGGGCCGTCCTGGCGGCGGCGGCGTTCTTCCATGAAGCGGTCGAACTCCTGCTGGTCGCGGGCGCGCTGCAGGTCGCGGACATAGGTCTCGAATTCGCGCCGCTCCTGGTCGAGGCGACGGCGTTCGGCATCGAGGCGCTCCATCTCGCGGCGGCGATACTCGTCGAAGGCCGCATTGCCGGTGCGCTCCGCGAAGGCGCCCGAGCGGCGGACGGTCTCGGCAGCGTCGCGCCAGCCGCCGAAGCCGGTCTTCTCGCGGAAGCCCGCGCGCAGGCCCTCGGCGAAACCGCGGATGCGGTGTCCGAAGAACACATAGGCGAGCGCCGCCACGCCAAGCGGCCAGGCGATCAGAAAGCCCAGGATCGTCAGTCCGACCGTCAACGGCGTGAAGCCGGGGCGGCCCGCCTGGGCGGCGTCATAGGTCGTGTTGCAGTGCATCATGTCGGCTCCTTGCTGTCCGGCAGGATTCGGCAAGGCCCGGACCGCCCCGTCCGGCTTGCAGAATCCTGCACGGTGTCGTGCCGGCCCGCCAACCGTCGAGGCTGGAACACCGGCACCACATCGACGTGGTCCCCGCGGCCGGTCCGTTCAAGATCTTGAATTTAGCCGGGACTGCTCCCATGCGGCCTGCGACGGCACCGCCCGGCGAGGGGCATGCGCCCGATCGGCGGACCTCTCTCAGGTCCCGCAGACGGACGCTTCGCCAGGAGGCAGGCCGATCCCGGGGGGCCAGCCCCTACCGGAACTGCGACGGCCGGAACCGCCGCAAGGCAAGCACGCCGAGGACCGAAAAGAGCACCAAGACGAGCCCTTGGGCAATCGCGAAGGGCGGCTCGGACTGCGTCGGGGCGAGCGCCCGCAGCGGCCCGATCTTCTGGAAGGCCTGCACGACGCCGACGAAGACGTTGAGATAGAGGGCCAGCACCGCCGTTACGACATAGATCGCCCGCCAGGGTCCCGACAGGCTCTTGATGTAGAGCGCCACGATGGCGCCGGTCAGCGCCAGCAGCGACACCACCCCGACCCAGTGGGAGGGCAGGAAGGTTTCGTAGGGAAACATGAAGCCGGTGACGCTGGTCGCGTCTGTGCTGGCCAGGAACAGCAACGTCCAACCGGGGCGGAAGCGCCCGGCGACGAGATCGGCCAGAACGACCAGCCCCGCGCCGATGCCGACAAGACTGAGGACGACGTGAAGGGTCGTGAATGTCGAAAGCGACAGTCCCAGGATCATGGCTAGGGCCTCCTCGGCGGGCGGCGCACCGGCTGCGCCGATGGCGGCACCGAACCGTCCGATTGCCGACACCATCCGCACAACAACCTATACCTGATCTCGCGTCGCAATACGCCGCCCGGCGCGGCACGCGTTCCGCGACGCCGCGGCCCCGATGACGGCCGTCCGGGTCCCCCGTTCGGGTCGGCGCCCGCTACACCTCGGCATCGGCAACCCGGGGCAGGTCGCGCCACCAGCGCCGCGCCCGGTGAAAGCGGTGGTGGTCGATCGTCGAGTCCGCAATGTCGATGGTCGCGCGCTCGAAGGCGTTCCAGTCTTCCGCCAGTTGTTCCCGGCTCCAGAAATATTTCTTGCCCCAACCCTTGGCGATATCCAGCTCGCGCGAGCGGGTTCCGGACTGCTCGTGACGCCTCTGCGTGCGCTCGAAATCCAGATACTTGTAGTGCAGCAGCAAAAGCTCGTCGCGCGGCGGCAGGCGGATTTCGCCGGTCGGCTGGCAACTGTGGCGCCCGGTGGCGTAGTTGGTGGCTTCGATCCGGTCGGGGTCGAAAAGCCCAAGCTTGCTCATCTTGACCCAGGGCGCGCCGCGGGTCAGGTGCGCGCAGAGCAGGAGATCGGCCGGTTCCGGAAACTGCGCCGAGATCATCTGGTAGCCGAGCGCCGGGATCAACGTGACCACACGCTCCCGGCTGACCGCAAGATAGCGCTCCAGGTCGGGATGGTAGAGATGCTCGTCGATGTCGGCGACGATCACCCAATCCGCGACGCCCCGGCTTTCGTGCCAGACCTGGTCGGAGAATCGGACGCTGGACAGGATGCGCGATTTCGGATCGCCGGGCGGCAGGGTCCGCAAGGTCACCTTCGGATGCGCCCGCAGAATCTCGATCGAGCCGTCCGTCGAGCCGTCATCGTAGACGAAATAGCGGTCCACGACAGGGTCGTAGTGGCGGAACATGAAACCGAGCATGTCCGCGTCGTTCCAGCACCGCGTGTAGAGATGCACCGTCATGGATGATGCCGTCCGGCCCACCGCTTCGCCTGTTGGTCGACAAGCCAGCGAACGGGAACGCCTCGGAAACCCGCTGCGGCCGCTCGGCCAATCGGTGATATCTCAGTCCGTCACGACCGTCCATGGCGCGCCCAAAAGGCCCCCGAAACGGCGCGAGCCGCCCGGCAGGACCGGGCGGCTCGCGCAGGGAATGCAGGATTCCCGGATCGTCTCAGCGGACGGCTTCACGGGCCAGGCGCGGGATGTCGGCGCGCGGGATGCCCAGATCGGCAAGCTCGCGGTCGTTCAGGCCGCCCAGTTCCCAGACGGTCGCCCGGTACTTCCGGTAACGCGACCACGAATCGGCAAAACGCTTCAGCATCATGATGTTCTCTCCTCTGCATGCGGCGGCGGTTCAGGCGCCTACCGCAATGCAACGAACGCAGTGCAACATAATGTGCAGTGCAACATGATACCAGCCGACTGCCGGAACGGCAGCCATGCAACGACGGCATGCCGCCTGACGTTTCCTTAATCAGCCATTCACAATTGCCGCGTCGCCGGGCGAAGCCGGTCCGGCCGGCCGCCCCACTAGCCGGACATGCGCGATCCGGTCCGGGCCTTATCGGGCGGCGTGCGCAGAATCCTGCCGGCCGGGCGGGAACCCGCCGGGATTAGCCCGGCTGGCCGATGGACGAGGCGGGACCGGGCCTGCTAGGCATGGCACCCTGGAAACACAATCCGCCCCGGCGGCGAGATCCGCGCGGTGAACCGGAGGGAACGCATGCGTCACTATGGGCACTTCATCGGCGGCAAGACTGTCGCCGGCACGTCCGGCCGCGAGGCCGATGTCTTCGAGCCGATGACCGGCGAGGTCGTCGCCAAGGTGGCGCTGGCCACCAAGGCGGAGGTCCGTGCCGCGGTCGAGAATGCCAAGGCGGCGCAACCGGCCTGGGCGGCCACCAACCCGCAGCGGCGCGCACGCGTGCTGATGAAGTTCCTGGAACTGGTCCAGCGCGACTACGACGCCCTTGCCGACCTGCTCGCCCGCGAGCACGGCAAGACCGTCGTCGACGCCCGCGGCGACATCCAGCGCGGCCTCGAGGTGGTCGAGTTCGCCATCGGCGTGCCGCACCTGATGAAGGGCGAATATACCGACGCGGCCGGCCCGGGCATCGACATCTATTCGATGCGCCAGCCGCTCGGCGTCGTCGCCGGCATCACGCCGTTCAACTTCCCGGCCATGATCCCGCTGTGGAAATGCGCCCCCGCCATCGCGGCCGGCAACGCCTTCATCCTGAAGCCGTCCGAGCGCGACCCCGGCGTGCCGATGAAGATCGCCGAGCTGTTCCTCGAGGCCGGACTGCCGGCCGGCATCCTCAACGTCGTCAACGGCGACAAGGAAGCCGTCGACGCGGTGCTGGACGATCCGGACATCATGGCGGTCGGCTTCGTCGGCTCCACCACGATCGCCGAATATGTCTATTCGCGCGGCTGCGCGGCCGGCAAGCGCGTGCAGTGCTTCGGCGGTGCCAAGAACCACATGATCATCATGCCGGATGCCGATCTCGACCAGGCCGTCGACGCCCTGATCGGCGCCGGTTACGGCTCGGCCGGCGAACGCTGCATGGCCATCTCGGTGGCGGTGCCGATCGGCGAGGCCACGGCCGACCGCCTGATCGAGAAGCTGGTGCCGCGCGTGGAAAGCCTCAAGATCGGGCCGTCGACCTCGCCGGACGCCGATTTCGGCCCGCTGGTCACCAAGGCCCACATGGAGAAGGTGCGCGGCTACGTCGATCTCGGCATCCAGGAAGGCGCCAAGCTGCTGGTCGACGGCCGCGGCTTCAAGATGCAGGGCTACGAGAACGGCTTCTACATGGGCGGCTGCCTGTTCGACAACGTGACCAGCGACATGCGCATCTACAAGGAGGAGATCTTCGGACCGGTCCTCTCGGTGGTGCGCGCCAAGGACTATGACGAAGGCCTGAAGCTCGCCAACGACCACGAATACGGCAACGGCGTCGCCATCTACACCCGCGACGGCGACAGCGCCCGCGACTTCGCCTCGCGCGTCCAGGTCGGCATGGTCGGCGTCAACGTGCCGATCCCGGTGCCGCTCGCCTACTACACCTTCGGCGGCTGGAAGCGGTCGTCCTTCGGCGACCTCAATCAGCACGGCCCGGATTCGATCCGCTTCTACACCAAGACCAAGACCGTCACCTCGCGCTGGCCGTCGGGCATCCGCACCGGCGCCGAATTCGCGATCCCGACCATGAAATAAGCCGTCATCCGGCGTTCACCGCGCCGGGCGACCTTGAAATGCCGCAAAGGGCGTCCGACCTTGACCGTCGGGCGCCTTTTCGCCGTCCTGCACTCCGACCGATCGGCTGGGGAGCGTGGCCGCAGCCGATTTCTCGGCAGCTGCCGCGCTTTTCGGATCGGATCCGACGGGGTGCCCTTTACATGACAGGAACCTGACATCATATGTTGGGAGCCTGCGCCCCCGTGGCGCTCGAATTCGAGGTTTCGGATGACGACCCCAATCCGCATCGCCACCCCGGCCCCGACCGCTCCTTCGCTCTGGCGGCGTGCGGCCCGTCTCGCCGCCGTCATGGCCTTCGGCTTCGCCCTGTCGGTCGGTACCGTCGCGCCCTGGTCGGACGCGGAGGCCGCCCCCAAGGCCGGCTTCGGCAGCCGCGGCACGCGCACCTATCAGGCGCCGCCGTCGACCCAGACCGCCCCCAATACCGCCGGCCCGATCGAGCGCACCGCGACGCCGCGTCCCGGCACGCCGGGTGCCGTGCAGCCGGGCCCGACTGGCGCCGCGCCGGGCGGCCTGTTCGGCGGCCTGGGCGGTTCGCTGTTCAAGGGCCTGCTGATCGGCGGTCTCGTCGGCATGCTGCTCGGCCACGGCCTCGGCGGCGGTGCCGGCCTGCTCGGCCTGCTGCTGCAGGCGGCGATCATCGGCTTCGGCATCTGGTTCGTCATGCGGTTGATCCGCGGCCGTCAGCAGCAGCCGGGCTATGCCGGCCCGCAGAATGAGGGCCTCGCCCGCAACGACCAGGGTCCCGGCATGTTTGGCGGCGGTTCGCCGCTCGGCGGCTCGCCGCAGGGCGGGTCCTCGGTTCCGCAGGGCCTCGGCCAGGCGGGCGGCTACGGCCTCAAGGCCGGGCCGATGCAGGATGCCGCGCCGATGCACGATGCGCCGGCCCCCTATGCGCCGGCCGCATCCGGACCGAATGACACGGTCGGCTTGAAGGGCGAGGATTTCGACGCCTTCGAGCGCCTGCTCGGCGACGTGCAGACGGCCTTTGGTCGCGGCGATGTCGAGGAACTGAAGACGCTGACCACGCCGGAAGCGCACCGGTTCCTGTCGGAGAATCTGGACGAACTGGCCCAGGGCGGCCTGGTCAACGAGATCCGCGACGTGAAGCTGCTGCAGGGCGACCTCGCCGAGGCCTGGAACGAGGGCTCGGTCGATTATGCCAGCGTGGCGATGCGCTATGCGATGATCGACGTGACCCGCGAACGCTCGTCGGGCCGCGTGGTGGAGGGCAATGCCAGCGAGCCGACCGAGTTCACGCAGGTCTGGACCTTCGTGCGCGAACGCGGCTTCGCCGGCCGGCCCGGCCTGTGGCGCCTCTCGGCCATGCAGGACGCCGCCTGACGGCTGTCCGGCTAGCCAGACAGACCGCCTGAATTCGAACGGGCGCCGGCGACCTGCCGGCGCCCGTTTTCGTCTCGGATGGGGCTTTTCCCAATGGGCCTCGGGGCCCAATGACCCGACATGATGGGGCAGGTCCATCGGCCCGAGGCTGCCCCATGTCCCGACGCATCGCGATCATTCTCGGCCATCCCGATCCGGCACCGGAGCGCTTCTGCCGCGCGCTGGCCGCCGCCTATGCGGAGGGTGCCCGCACGGCCGGCCACACGGTCACCCTGGTCGACCTTTCGGGCATCGAGATCCCGTTCCTGCGCTCCCAGACGGAGTTCGAAACCGGCCCGGTGCCCGAAAACCTGGCCGCGGCGCGCGACGCCGTGGTGGCCGCCGATCACCTGGTGCTGATCTTCCCGCTCTGGCTCGGCACCATGCCGGCCCTGGTCAAGGCCTTCCTGGAGCACATCGCCCGCCCCGGCATCGCCTTCCGCTACCGGGACAAGGGCCTGCCCGAGAAGCTCTTCGCCGGCAAGTCCGCCCGGGTCGTGGTCACCATGGGCATGCCGGCCTTCGTGTTCCGCTGGTTCTACCTGGCGCACGGGATCAGGGGGCTGAAGCGCTCGATCCTCAGTTTCGTCGGCGTCGCACCGGTGCGGGAGACCTATATCGGCGGCATCGGTGCGGCGACGCCGGAACGGCGCGCCGCCTGGCTCGCCACGATGGCGGGACTGGGGAAAGATGCGGCCTGAGCGACGCCTCGCGCGTTGCCGGCTTGGCTTCGCCATATCGGCTCCGTAAGGTCCGCTCCCCGATTCCCCGTGACCGGAGCCGCCCATGTCCGCCCCCCTGTCCGCCGTCGAGGACCGCATCGCCAGGATCATCGCCGAAGAGATCGCAGCGCGTCCGCAGCAGGTCTCCGCCGCGGTCGGGCTGCTCGACGAGGGCGCCACCGTCCCCTTCGTCGCCCGCTACCGCAAGGAGGCGACCGGCGGCCTGGACGACACGCAACTGCGCAAGCTGGAGGAACGGCTCGCCTATCTGCGCGACATGGAAGCGCGCCGCACGACGGTTGCCGACTCCATCGCCGGCCAGGGCAAGATGACCGACGAGATCGCGGGCCGGCTCGCCGCGGCGACCACCAAGGCCGAGATCGAGGATATCTACCTGCCCTACCGGCCGAAGCGGCGCACCAAGGCGGAGATCGCGCGCGAACGCGGCCTCGGCCCGCTCGCCGCCGCCATCCTGGCCGACCGGCGCGCCGCCCCGCAGGAGCTCGCCGCGGCCTATCTGGGCGAGGCGGTGCCGGACGTGAAGGCGGCGCTGGAAGGCGCGCGCGACATCGTCGCCGAGGGCCTTGCGGAGAATACCGACCTGGTCGGGCGCCTGCGCGGCTACGCCATGGAGCGCGCCGCCCTGCGCGCCAAGGTGGTCGAGGGCAAGGAAGCCGCCGGGGAGAAGTTCGCCGACTATTTCGACCATGTCGAGCGCTGGGCGACGGCGCCGAGCCACCGCGCGCTCGCCATGCTGCGCGGCCGCAACGAGGAGGTCCTGACCCTCGACATCGAGATCGATGCCGACCAGACCGCCAGCCCGAAGCCGGTCGAACGGCTGGTCGCCGAGGCCGCCAAGGTGCCGGTGCCGCCGAAGCTGCCGGGCGACACCTGGCTCCTGGAGGCCTGCCGCTGGACCTGGCGGGTGAAGCTGTCGCTGAGCGTCTCGCTCGACCTGATGACCCGCCTGCGCGAGCGCGCGGAAGAAGAGGCGATCACGGTCTTCGCGCGCAATCTGAAGGACCTGCTGCTCGCCGCCCCGGCCGGCACGCGGCCGACGCTCGGCCTCGATCCCGGCATCCGCACAGGCGTCAAGGTCGCGGTGATCGACGCCACCGGCAAGGTGGTCGACACCACCACGGTCTATCCGTTCCCGCCCCGGAACGATGTGAACGGCACCCTGGAGACGCTGCGTCATCTGATCCGGCGGCACAGAATCGAACTGGTCGCGATCGGCAACGGCACCGGCTCGCGCGAGACCGACCGGCTGGTCTCGGTCTTGATCGGCGACATGCCGCCGCCCAAACCGATCAAGGTGGTGGTCAGCGAGGCCGGCGCCTCGGTCTATTCGGCCTCGGCACTGGCGGCGGCGGAAATGCCGGACCTGGACGTGTCGCTGCGCGGCGCGGTCTCGATCGCCCGCCGTCTGCAGGATCCGCTCGCAGAACTGGTCAAGATCGAACCGAAATCGATCGGCGTCGGCCAGTACCAGCATGACGTCGACCAATCGCGGCTGGCCAAGAGCCTCGACGCGGTGGTCGAGGACGCCGTCAACGCGGTCGGCGTCGATCTGAACACGGCCTCAGCGGCCTTGCTGGCGCGGGTCTCAGGCCTCGGACAATCGCTCGCCGAGGCGATCGTGGCGCATCGCGACACCGTCGGGCCGTTCCGGTCGCGCAAGGACCTCCTGAAGGTGGCGCGCCTCGGCCCGCGCACCTTCGAACTGGCGGCCGGCTTCCTGCGCATCCGCGACGGCGTCGAGCCGCTCGACGCCTCTTCGGTGCATCCGGAAGCCTATCCGGTGGCGAGCCGCATTGTCGCCGCCTGCGGGCGTGACATTCGCACCCTGATGGGCGACAGCGCGACGCTGAAGAGCCTCGACGCCAAACGCTTCGTCGACGAGCGCTTTGGCCTGCCCACCGTGCGCGACATCATCGCCGAGCTGGAGAAGCCGGGCCGCGATCCGCGGCCGGAGTTCCGCACCGCGGCCTTCGCCGAGGGTGTCGAGGCGATCGGCGACCTGAAACCCGGCATGGTGCTGGAGGGGACCGTAACCAATGTCGCGGCCTTCGGCGCCTTCGTCGATATCGGCGTCCACCAGGACGGGCTGGTGCACGTCTCCCAACTGGCGGACCGGTTCGTCAAGGACCCGCGCGACGTGGTCAAGGCCGGCGACGTGGTCAAGGTGCGGGTGGTCGAGGTCGATGCCAAGCGCAAGCGGATCGCCCTGTCGATGCGCAAGGACGACGGGGCCGGCACCGGGCGGTTTGCAGGCACGGGGGCCGGAGCGGCAGCGAGCGGTTCGGGCGGACGCAATACCGCGCCGCCACCGAAGCCCGGCGCAGCGGCGAAGGGCGGCAAGGCCGATCAACCGGCGGCCCGCGGCGCGCTCGGCGACGCCCTGGCGCGCGCCTTGCGCAAACCCTGAGCCGCGCGGCGCCTCGCCCCGGCTCGCTGATCAAAAGAAAACCCGGCACGACGGTGCCGGGTTTTACATTGCTGCGGTCGGCAAGCCGACCGGTCAGAAGTTCCGCTGAACGCGCAGGAGGCCGACGACGGCGTCGGTTTCCTTGTTCGGGATCAGGAAGATGTTGCCGTTGGAGAATTTCGCCGTCTTGTACTCGACTTCCGCACCGATGGTCAGGCCTTCGACGGGCGTGTAGACGAGATTGGCGCCGGCATCGATCTGGGTGTAGTCGAGCTGGAACTTGCCGAGGCCAAGGAAATTGGACGAGGCGCCGTCGTGGTCCAGATAGGACACGGTCGCCGAGCTCGACCATTTGGACGTCCAGTTGTGGGTCATCCCGGCGGCGACACTCCAGGCCACGGTCTGGTTCATGCTCGGGCTGACGAGCGAGATCGACTTCGGCAGGAAGTCGTAGCCGAACAGCGGATCCGGCGTCGCATAGCTGACGGCGCCCTTCGAATACGCCGCCTGGAGGGTGGCACTGTCGCCGGCACCGAGCATCGGCAGCTTGACGGTCACACCGCCTCCGACCGCATAGCCCCATTCGGACTTGTTGTTGTAGCTCGGCTGGTCGTGGTGCAGGGCGCCCATGAGCTGAGCGGATCCCCAGGCCTGCGTGATGTTCACGTTGCCGACCAGATCCGGATACTTGTTGCCGCCATAGATGCCGAAACCGTTCATCCGGCGGGCGGCATTGCCGGTGGTGGAGTCTTCGAGCGAGACGCTTGCGGTCACGCCGTTGCCGAACGAGAAGGTATAGGCGAGCAGGTTGACCTGCGAGTCCGAATGGGCGGTCTCGAACACCGAGGCGTAGTGGTCGCCGGTATAGAAGTCGAAGAAGGACTGCGCGCGGCCGGCGGTCAGCCCGCCGAGCTGGATATAGGCCTTCCAAAGATCGACGCTCGGCGAGGAACTGCCGCTGTCGACCGTGTACCAGGCCTCGGTGAAGCTGCGCAGCAGGCCGAATTCGGTGTTGGTCCGGCTGTCCAGCGTCAGCTGGGCGCGCACGCGGGTGGTGAAGGTGTTGTTGGCCGGACCCTTGACGCCGTTGCTCAGCCCGTAGACGGAGCCGAACAGGTCGTCGGTCTTCCAGGCACGATATTCTGCGCGGACATAGCCGCCGATCTTCAGGCAGGTCTGGCTGCCGGGGATATAGAAGAAGCCCTCGCCATAGGCGTCGCAGACCTTCACGTAGTCCACCGCCGCCGGCGCCGGACGCCCCAAATCGGCAGCCTGTGCCGCGAAGGACGTGGCCATCACGATACCGAAGCCGGCCATCATGGATTTCATCATGGAATTGCCCTCGCCCGTCGCTGATTCTCGGCAGCAGTCATTTCAGGATATTCGCATGAAAGAAATGCTGCGACGGAATGAGAAATGCTGCGGCGTCTGCGCTGGCTACCCTGTGTCGCACAACTGCAACACAACCGCCGCACGCGACAGTCCGCGGGCCTCGATTCTTGTCCGGAGACGGCGTGCTTTCACGGTCGGGAGGGCAGTGACCGCTTTCGCCAAGGCCCAGAGCGCGCCGGCAACTGGCCAGACCGATCTGCTGCCTCGCGCTCCCCCCCACTCAGGCTCGTCAGCACCGGTGCAGCATCGACGGATGGGCGGATCGTCCTGCCTCGATCGCCAGTCCGGCGCGTCAAACGAAAAAGCCCGGCGGTTGTCCGCCGGGCTTTCGACCATCCCTCCCGGGATGATGGATCAGAAGTTGCGCTGGATGCGCAGCAGACCAACCAGAGCGTCGGTGGTCGGACCCTTGCTCAGGTTCGCCGACTTGTACTCGAGTTCGCCACCGATGGTCAGGCCGGCGACCGGCGAGTAGACGAGGTTCACACCCGCATCCCACTGCTTGTAGTCAACGCCCGGCTTGAAGCCCAAGAGCTTCAGGGACGCACCGTCCACGCTCAGGTAGGACACGGTCGCCGCAGACGACCACTTGGCGTTCCAGTTATGCGTGAAGCCGCCGGCAACGCTCCAGGCCGTGGTCTGGCTCATCGAACCGTTCGGGTTCGGGAAGAAGTCGTAGCCGAAGATCGGATCCGGGCTCACGTAGCTGAGCGCGCCCTTGCCGTAGGCGGCCTGCAGGCTGGCGACATCGCCTTCGGCGATCATCGGCAGCTTGACGGTCACGCCGGCGCCAACCGCATAGCCCCACTTGTCCTGGTTGTTGTAATTCGGCTGGTTGTGATGGGCGACAGCCATGACCTGGGCGGAACCCCAAGCCTGCGAGATCGCCACGTTGCCGACCACGTCCATCCACTTGTTGCCGCCGTAGACGCCGAAAGCATCGAAGCGACGGGTGGCGTTGCCGTTGGTCTGATCTTCCAGCGACAGGGTGGCGCTGACGCCGTTGCCGAAGGAGAAGGTGTAGGCGAGCAGGTTGACCTGCGAGTCCGAATGAGCGGTCTCGAAGACGGACGAGTAGTGGTCGCCGGTGTAGAAGTCGAAGAAGGACTGCGCGCGGCCGGCGGTCAGGCCGCCGAGCTGGATATAGGCCTTCCACAGTTCGACGCTCGGCGAGGAACTGCCGCTGTCGACCGTGTACCAAGCTTCGGTGAAGCTGCGCAGCAGGCCGAATTCGGTGTTGGTGCGCGTGTCCAGGGTGATCTGGGCGCGGACGCGGGTGGTCACGTCATTGTTGGCCGGACCCTTCACGCCATTGCTAAGGCCGTAGAGGGCACCGAAATTGGTATCGGTGTTCCAGACGCGATACTCGGCGCGGACATAGCCACCGATCTTCAGGCAGGTCTGGCTGCCGGGGATGTAGAAGAAGCCTTCGCCGTAGGCGTCGCAGACCTTCACATAGTCGACAGCCGCCGGAGCGGGACGACCGAGGTCCGCCGCAGAGGCCGACGAGGCAGCTGCCATCGTGGCAGCGAACATGGCGAGAGAGATCTTCTTCATATCTAGCCCCTGGATTTCGAACGGCACGGGTCTTGGAAAAACGTCGATAACAAAAGGGTGCTCGATTCCGGCCGAAGATGGAAGGACAAACCACCGGGCCGGCGCCCCGGGCCGCATGTCGAGAAAGAAGTGTATCCGAGTGGCAACAGGTATCTGTCCGGGAATGGCCAATTATTAGGCGACGTGCAAAACACCAAGGCGATTCCCGGCGGGATCGGTCATCGGGCTGCGGCAGACCGCGAGAAGGCCCGGCCTGCCGGCACGCAGCGCAGAATCACCGCCATGGTGGTGTGCCGCGCGTGCCTCGATGAAGGCCGGATCTACCGGCCCTATCCGGTCACGAGCGAGACCCGTGCGGCGAAATCGACATTGCGCCCGGCGGTCGCCCGGATGATGAAGACCGGCGCGAATGGCCGATCGGCGTGGCTTGCCCTCGGCGCGCCGGCGCGCAATCGTCCCGTCCCGGTTTCGGTGATGGGCGCCAGCCGCCGATGCCTGACATTCGCATCCCGCGTTCCTCAGCCCGCATTCCTCAGATCGAATCGACACCGCAATCAAAGAGCGAGCGGTTCAGGGCCGCCGCGATCGCCGGCGCGCGCCTGGGGCGCCTCCGACGCGAAAGGCCCGACGGTCGCCCGCCGGGCCTCATGGATCTTCGATCGAGAACGCGTGATCAGAAGTTCCGCTGCACACGCAGCAGTCCCACCATGCCGTCGGATTTGGCCCGATCGACGACTTTGAAGTTCATAGACTTGTACTCGACTTCGGCGCCGATCGTCAGGCCGGCGACCGGCGCGTAGACCAGATTCAGGCCCGCATCGACCTGCCTGGAGTCGGCACCCTTGTTCAAGGCAAACACCTTCAGCGAGGCACCATCCACATAGAGATAGGAGACGGTCGCCGAGCTCGACCACTTGGCGTTCCAATTGTGCGTGAAGCCGCCCGCGACGCTCCAAGCCTTGGTCTGATCCAGCGAGCCGTTCGGCAGCTCGTAGAAATCGTAGGTCCAGACCGAATCCGGCGCGACATAGCTAATCGCCCCCTTGCCGTAGGCGGCCTGCAGGGAGACGCTGTCGCCCTCGGCGATCATCGGCAGCTTGAAGGTCACGCCGGCACCGGCAGCCCAGCCCCATTTGTCCCGGTTGCTGTCCATCGGCTGATTCTGGTGGGCGACCACCATGGCCTGCGCGGAGCCCCAGGCCTGCGCGATGGCCAGGTTGCCGACCAGGTCGGGATACTTGTTGCCGCCGTAGACTTTAAGCGTTTCGGCGCGGCGGGACGCGTTGCCGGTGGTCTGGTCTTCGAGCGACAGGGTGGCGCTGACGCCGTTGCCGAACGAGAAGGTGTAGGCGAGCAGGTTGACCTGCGAGTCCGAATGGGCAGTCTCGAACACCGAGGCGTAGTGATCCCCGGTGTAGAAGTCGAAGAAGGACTGCGCGCGGCCGGCCGTCAGGCCGCCGAGCTGGATATAGGCCTTCCACAGATCGACGGTCGGCGTCGCGCGACCGCTGTCGACCGTGTACCAGGCTTCGGTGAAGCTGCGCAGCAGGCCGAATTCGGTGTTGGTGCGGCTGTCCAGCGTCAGCTGGGCGCGCACGCGGGTGGTCGCGTTGTTGCTGGTCGGCGACTTGACGCCGTTGTTCAGGCCGTAGGACCCCGCGAAATCGGCATCCATCTTCCAGACGCGATACTCGGCGCGGACGAAGCCGCCGATCTTGAGGCACGTCTGGCTGCCGGGGATGTAGAAGAAGCCCTCTCCATAGGCGTCGCAGACCTTCACGTAGTCGACAGCCGCCGGCGCGGGACGGCCCAGATCCGCGGCGGAGGCCGACGCGGCGGCAACCGTGGCGGCAGTAAATATGGCGAAAGCGGTTTTCTGCATGCCCAACCCCTGAATCACAATATGTGTAGGTTCTCGAGAACCTTTCCGGCGGAGAGGGTTGCTTGACCCGGCTGCCCAATGGAATATTTTCGCGCCCCAAATTGAAGAGGCAACAATATTTCTCAATAAAACTGTACCTGGAGCGCAACAATTATTGTCTTATAAATATTCGCATTCATGGAGCGGTGCGGAGTTTGGGCGAATGTCCGCAGCTGCATTCAATCTGGATTTTCAGATGGCATCAGGCAGACGAACGATCCGGATTGGCACGGTCCGCCAGCACGCCGCGCAGGATCACTTCGACGATTGTGTCGCGGGTGCGCTCGAAATAAGCCGGGTCCTCGAGACCCTGACCGGCCAGCAGCGAGACCTGGGCGGCGAAGTCGGCATAGTGCTGCGTCGTCGCCCAGATCATGAAGATCAGCGTCATCGGGTCGATCGGTGCCAGCTTTCCTTCGCCGATCCAGCGCGCGATGGTGGCGATCTTGGCTTCGACCAGGGGCGCGAGATCGCGTTTCAGCGCCGTCGCCAGCATCGGCGCCCCCTGGATCACCTCGGTGGCAAAGAGGCGGCTTTCGTCCGGATGACTGCGCGCCGACAGGAGCTTGCGGGTGATGTAATCGGTCAGCGCCTCGCGCGGGTCGGCCTCCGGGTCGATCCGCGCGAGCGGGTCGAGCCACATCAGCAGCGTGCGCTCCAGAACAGCGATGTAGAGCTCCTCCTTGGTGCGGAAATAATAGAGCAGGTTCGGCTTCGACATGCCGGCGGCTTCGGCGATCTGATCGGTACGCGCGCCGCGCAACCCGTAGCGGGAGAAGACGACGAGGGCGGCATCGAGGATCCGCTCGACATTGGCCTCCCCGATGCGCGACTTGCTCCGCGATTCCGCCATGCCGGGTCTTCCTGCTCCACGCTGCACCGCCGCCCCGCCGAGAGGCAGCCGAGTCGTCATAGAACATGATGCGTTCCGGCGGAACGGCCGATGCTGGCGGAGCCGTCGATTGCGCCGGGCTTCCGAGACCCGGAGATCGTTCGCCCGGCGAAGACGGTCGGTTCGCGTTCGCCCGCTGGCCTTTCGCGCCCGGCGGCCCACATGCTGGCGCAACGGCCACCGCGAACCGGCGGCCCAGGACAGGAGGGTCGACCCCATGAGCATGCTCACCGCCTCGATCGAACAGGTGATCGTCCCGCGCGCCCGCGACCTCGGCGGCTTCGAGGTGCGCCGCGCGCTGCCCGCCGCCGGCCGGCAGATGGTCGGCCCGTTCATCTTCTTCGACCAGATGGGCCCGACCGAGTTCATCACCGGCACCGGCATCGACGTACGGCCGCATCCGCATATCGGGCTGGCCACCGTCACCTATCTCTACGAGGGCGAGATTTTCCATCGCGACAGCCTGGGCAGCGAGCTGCCGATCCGCCCCGGCGACGTGAACTGGATGACGGCCGGCCGCGGCATCGTCCATTCCGAGCGCACCGCCGGGGATGTGCGCGCCGCCGGCTCGCGCCTGTTCGGCATCCAGAGCTGGGTCGCGCTGCCGGCCGACAAGGAGGAGGTCGATCCGGGCTTCGTCCATGTCGCCGCCGCCAACCTGCCGATCGTCGAGGCCGCCGGCACGCGGGTGCGCATCATCGCCGGCGCCGCCTATGGGGCCGCGGCGCCAACGCCGACCCTGTCGGACACGCTCTATGCCGACGTGGCGCTGGCGGCGGGCGCGTCGCTGCCGATCGATCCGGGTCACGAGGACCGCGCCATCTATGTGATGAGCGGCGAGGTCGAGATCGACGGCATCCGCCACCCGCCGATGCAGCTCCTGATCTTCCGCCCCGGCGACCGGATCACCGTGACGGCGACGGTCGACACCCGCCTGATCCTGCTCGGCGGCGCCACCCTGGAGGGCCCTCGCCACATCTGGTGGAACTTCGTCTCCAGCCGCAAGGACCGGATCGACGCCGCCAAGGCGGACTGGCAGGCCGGCCGCTTCGCCGCGGTGCCGGGCGAGACCGAGTTCATCCCGCTGCCGGGCTGAGCCGCCCGCGCTCGCCCCGGACCCGGCCGAAACCGAGCGGCCGGTGCCGGGACGACGTCGCTTTGCCGACAGAATCGCGCGCAAATTCGGTTCGGCATCGGCGACGAACTGCTCTATGGACGATACGGATTTTTCCGTAGCCCTCCAGGAGCCCTCAGGACCTCATGGCGCTCGTCATCGGCATCGATACCGGCGGCACCTTCACGGATGCGGTCGTCTACGAGACCGGCCGCGAGACGGTCGTCGCCACCGGCAAGGCGCTGACCACCCGCGGCGATCTCGCCGTCGGCGTCGGCGAGGCGCTCGGGCGGGTGCTGGCGGCGGCGGCCGGCGGCGCAGCGGCGGCCCAATCCGTCGACATGGTCTCGGTCTCGACCACGCTCGCCACCAATGCCCTGGTCGAGGGCCAGGGCGATCCGGTCGCGGTCCTGCTCGCCGGCTTCGATGCCGGCATGATCGCGCGCGCCGGCTTCGCCGCGGCCCTGCCGGGCGCACCGGTTCTCGCCATCGCGGGCGGGCACGACCATGCCGGCGAGGAGCGCGCGCCGCTCGACCTTGCCGCCGCCGAGGCCTTCCTGACCGCCCATGCCGACCGGGTCGCGGCCTTTGCGGTCGCCTCGCTCTACTCGGTGCGCAACCCGGCGCACGAATTGGCCCTGGCCGCGATGGTGCAGCGCCTGACCGGCCGCCCGGCGACGCTTTCGGGCGAGCTCTCGGCCGATCTCGACGCGCCGCGTCGGGCCCTGACCGCGGCCCTCAACGCCCGCCTGATCGGCCGCATCACCGGCCTGATCCTGGCCATCCGCCGTGCCATGGCGGATCTCGGCATCGTCGCGCCGCTGATGATCGTCAAGGGCGACGGCACGCTGGCCAGCGCCGACGCCATCCTGCACCGGCCGATCGAGACTATCCTGTCCGGCCCGGCGGCGAGCGTCGTCGGCGCCCGCAGGCAGGCCGGCCTCGCCGATTTCGTCATGTCCGACATCGGCGGCACGACCACCGACATCGCCGTGCTCGAAGGCGGCCGGCCGCGGCTCGACCGTGCCGGCGCCGAGGTCGGCGGCTTCCGCACCCTGGTCCGGGCGGTCGAGATGCGCACCTACGGGCTCGGCGGCGACAGCGAGGTCGACTGCCCGGACGGCGGCGGCCTGGTGATCGGCCCGCGCCGCGTCATCCCGATCTCGCTGCTCGCCGCGCGCCACCCGGCCTGTCTCGATCGGCTCGCCACCGCGCTCGGGGCCGGCGAGGCCGGCGGCCAGCCCTGGCGCTGGGTGGTACGCCCGTTCGGCACGGCGGAGCGCTCAACCGGGGCCGCCGCTGCCCGGGCCGGTTCGGCTGCCGCGCTGCCGGAGCGGGAGGCCGCGCTGCTCGCCAGGATCGGCGACGAGCCCTGCCCGATCGCGACGGTCGCGCCGGACCCGCGTGCGCGCCGGGTGCTCGACCGGCTGGTCGTCGGCGGGCATCTCCAGGCGGCCGGCTTCACGCCGTCCGATGCCGCCCACATCACCGGCCTGCAGGCGCTGTGGTCGCGCGAGGCCGCGCTGACCGCCGCCCGCCTGATCCTGGCGACGCGGCGCATGGGCGCCTCCGACGAGGCCGCCGCCGTCACCTTCGCGGGCGACGTGCTGGCGGGCCTCGCCCGGGCCAGTGCGCGCGCCATCCTGGAAACCGTTGCGCGCCGGCCCGCCGGTGCGGCCGACGAGTGGTTCGACGCGGCGGCCGACGGCCGGCGCCAATGGCGCGGTCTCGACTTCCGCATGGCGCCCGCAGTGCCGATCGTGGCGGTCGGCGGGCCGGCGCCACTGATCTACGGCGAGGTCGGCCGGCGTCTCGGCGCGGAAATCCGTTTCGTCGAGCATGGCGAGGTCGCCAATGCGCTCGGCGCGGCGGTCGGCGTGGTGCGCGGGCGGGCGGTGGTCGAGGTCTCGCTCCGGACCGGCGGCGGCTGGCGCATCCACCATGCCGGCGCCCCGGTCGATGTCGACGCCGCCGACCGGGTGATCCCGGCCGCGCGCGCCCTCGCAACCGCCGAGGCGACTCGGCTCGCCGGCACGCTCGGCGCCGCCGCCAGCGACGTGACGATCACGATCGAGCGGGTCGATCTTCCCGGCGGGCTCGGCGATGCGGGCCTCGTCTCCGCAACCCTGACCGCCGAGGCGACCGGGGCGGCAGCGGGGTTGGACGCAGCGCCGGGAGAGGTGCCGGAGCCCGCGAGCGCAGCGGTGAGGGAGACGGCCGCCGGAGCCCCGATTGCAACCTTGTCGGACAAGTCCTAATCAAGGTCGGCGGGCCGCGCCTGAAACGGACGGCCCCGGGAGAACGGTGGCCGGCCGACGGGATCGCGTCGCCGCGCCAGGGAGGCGTCCTTGAGCTACAGTCCTGCGGTGTCGCGGTACGACGGCATGAAATACAATCGGTGCGGCCGCTCGGGCCTGATGCTGCCCGCGCTTTCGCTCGGCCTCTGGCACAATTTCGGCAACGACGCGCCCTCCGAGACGGCGCGCAACATCTGCCGCAAGGCCTTCGATCTCGGCATCACGCATTTCGATCTCGCCAACAATTACGGGCCGCCGCCCGGCTCGGCGGAGGAGAATTTCGGCCGCATCCTGAAGGCCGATTTCGCGGCGCACCGCGACGAACTGATCCTCTCGACCAAGGCCGGCTACCGCATGTGGCCGGGTCCCTATGGCGAATGGGGCAGCCGCAAGTATCTGCTGTCGAGCCTCGACCAGAGCCTGAGGCGGCTCGGCGTCGACCATGTCGACATCTTCTATTCGCACCGCTTCGATCCGAACACGCCGCTCGAGGAGACCATGGGGGCGCTCGACACGGCCGTGCGCCAGGGCAAGGCGCTCTATGTCGGCGTCTCCTCCTACAACAGCCAGCGCACCCGCGAGGCCGCCCGCATCCTGCGCGCGCTCGGCACGCCGGCGCTGATCCACCAGCCGTCCTATTCGATGATCAATCGCTGGATCGAGGAGGACGGCATGCTCGACACGCTCGCCCAGGAGGGCATGGGCACGATCGTCTTCTCGCCGCTCGCCCAGGGCATGCTGACCGACAAGTATCTGCGCGGCATCCCGCAGGGCAGCCGCGCGGCGGCCGGCAAGTCGCTGCGCCAGTCCTTCCTGACCGAGGACAACATCGCCCGCATCCGCGCCCTCAACGACCTCGCCGGCCGGCGCGGCCAGAGCCTCGCCCAGATGGCGATCGCCTGGGCGCTGCGCGACGGCCGCGTCACCTCCGCGCTGATCGGCGCCAGCCGCCCGGAGCAGGTCGAGGACAGCGTCGCCGCCCTCGACCGGCTCGAATTCTCGCCCGAGGAACTGGCCGAGATCGACCGCCACGCGATCGACGGCGGCGTCAACATCTGGGCCGCCTCGGCCGAGCGGCCCGGTCCGTCCCGATAGGCGGCAGTGGGCAGTGGGCGGTGGAGCGCCTGATGCTGGAACCCCTGCCGCAATCTCCCGGCGCATCCCCGGACAAGGCCCGAAGGGCCGCCGATCCGGGGCCCACTCGCATCGCAGCGAGCGTCACGATCGCCATTTATATCAAAGTCTTGCGACAAGTCGCCAACAGAGTGGGTCCCGGCTCTCCGCTGCGCTCCGGCCGGGAATGCGGCCCTTCGGGACCCGTTCCAGCCGGCCGAAGGCAGTGCGGATTCGGCGGTGGGTAGTGGGCGGTGGGCGGTGGGCGGTGGGCGGTGACGCGTCCGATACTGGAGCCCCCTGCCGCAATCTCCCGGCGCATCCCC